>CAJQQH010000080.1 GCA_905480405.1 uncultured Polaribacter sp.
CCATCAACTTGGACATAATATTCTTTTTCATATTTCTGAGATCTTATTTCTGCAGAAACTTTACCATCTGTTGTTAATAAAAGTAAACCTTCTGATGGTACATCTAAACGTCCAATTGCCATTGTTCCTTTTGGAAAATCGTATAATTCGCCTAATAATTTTTTCTTTCTCTTTGCCGGATTTACAAACTGAGAAATCATTCCCCAAGGTTTATGAATGATAAAATGACGATGCTTTTCTATCAATTTATATTGTTTTAATTTTTACAGAAAAACTATTTTTTCCTGCTGATAAACGCATGTTTTGTTCAGAAAATTTTTGATCTGTATAAGAAGTATATTGTGTAATTGGTTCTATACAAAGCATATTATCAACCTCTGTCCACAACATAAAATTATGAAAACCTTTAGTAGTAATTTCTAAGTTTTTTCTATCGATATTTTTCAATACAATTTTATCAGAATTTAATATTGGAAAAGCATTAGAACCTGCTTTGTAAACATCGGCCAACGTTATTTTTTTACCATTAGACTCTAAAATTTCTTTACCAGTATTAGATAATAAAAAAGCAGGATGATAACCTAACATAAAAGGCATTCCTATATCAGAATTGATGATAAATTCGATGTATAAAATATCATTTTTTAAAGTAAATATTTTCTCAAAAGTAAAATCAAATGGCCAAAAAAGTTTTTTTTCAGTAGACTTAGCAGGAAATTTACTATTGTTAATAAGTGTATTTTTTGAGTATTTTTTTATGTATTTAGCCCAATTTTCATCCGAAGAAATTAAACTATAATTTAATTCACGTAATAAACCATGCTGATCTTGAGTTGCATCACCATTTTTAGTATGAACTTTAAAATTATTTTTAGAAATAGGACCAATTACAGGAAACATTTCATCATCAGAATTTCTCCAACCTTTATTTCCTTTCTGATGGATATATTCTTGGTTGTCTTTTTTAAAACTGATTAACTCTCCATTTTCTATAGTTACTGTACTATTTTTATTTTTTAAAAAAAGCTTAGAACTCATTATTATTATAATTTTTGGACTGTAAAAATAGTATAAAAATCTAGTTTCTTTTTTAGGTAAATAAATTTAGATTTTCGTAACTTGTGGCACTTATTTAAATAATATAATTAGGAGGATTCATGGCAGCAGATAAAGAAAAAACAGCAAAATTAAAAGCATTACAACTTACTTTAGATAAGTTAGATAAAACATACGGTAAAGGTGCTGTAATGAAACTTGGAGATGTAGCAGTAGATGATATAGATGCTATTTCTTCTGGTTCTTTGGGGCTAGATTTAGCTTTAGGCGTTGGTGGTTACCCAAGAGGTAGAGTTATAGAAATTTACGGGCCAGAATCTTCTGGTAAAACAACACTTACATTACATGCAATCGCAGAGGCTCAAAAAGCAGGCGGAATTGCTGCTTTTATTGATGCAGAACATGCGTTTGATCGTTTTTATGCAGAAAATTTAGGTGTAGATATAGAAAATTTAATTATTTCTCAACCAGATCATGGAGAGCAAGCATTAGAAATTGCAGACAATTTAATTAGATCTGGTGCAATAGATATTGTTGTTATAGATTCTGTTGCAGCGTTAACTCCAAAATCTGAGATTGAAGGAGAAATGGGAGATTCTAAAATGGGTCTTCATGCACGTTTAATGTCTCAAGCGCTACGTAAATTAACAGGTACAATTTCTAAAACAAACTGTACAGTTATATTTATTAACCAATTAAGAGAAAAAATTGGTGTAATGTTTGGTAACCCAGAAACTACAACAGGTGGTAATGCATTAAAATTTTATGCATCTGTTCGTTTAGATATTAGAAGAAGAACACAAATTAAAGATGGAGACAGAGTTATTGGAAACAGTACTAAAGTTAAAATTGTAAAAAATAAAGTTGCTCCGCCATTTCAAATTGCAGAATTTGATATTATGTATGGTGAAGGAATCTCTAAAGTTGGTGAGATTTTAGATATTGCTGTAGAATTAGGAATTGTAAAGAAAAGCGGTTCTTGGTTTAGTTATGGAGAAACAAAATTAGGACAAGGAAGGGATTCTGTAAAAGGATTGATAAAAGACAACCCAGAATTGGCAGAAGAACTTGAAGGAAAAATCAAAGTTGCTATTGAAAATCAAGAATAATTTAAAAGTTCTAACTATTATTAAAACTGCTATAGAAGTAATCAATCTATAGCAGTTTTTTTTTATTAAATTTTTAGTTTAAGGTAAGAGTTTAAAAATATACTTTTAATTTATAATGTGTTATTTATAAGGTATTTTACAATTTCATTAACTTAAATAAACCAAACTAAAGTTGTTTTAACTATTTTTGACGGAGAAGAAATTTATAAGAAATAACATTGATTAAAGTATCTAAAAACATAGAATTAAGAGGGATTTTGAGTTCTGACTCTGCATCTCTTTTTACATTAATGAAAGAAATTTATCCTTTAGCCTATAGTCACTTTTGGACAGATGAAGGTGAATGGTATGTGAATTCTCAATATTCTAAAGAACATATTTTAAAAGAATTAGAGGTTGAGAATGCAGATTATTATTTTGTTGTTTTTAATGATGAAATTGTAGGAAATCTTAGAATTATTTGGGATGAAAAATTAGTAGGTTTATCACAAGAAAAACAAGTTAAATTACACAGAATTTATCTTCACCAAAAAACACAAGGTAATGGTGTTGGAAAAAAAATACTTTCTTGGTTAGAAGAAAAAGCTAAAAAAGATGGTTACCAAGCTATTTGGTTAGATGCTATGGATATGCAACCTCAAGCTTTTCAATTTTATAAAAAGAGGGGTTATAAATACCATTCTCATACATTTTTACCTTATAATTTATTGCATGATAATGTAAGAAAAATGAGTCAGGTTTATAAAGAAATTTAAACTCCTGTACTTCCAAAACCACCAGCACCACGTTCCGTTTCACTTAAAACATCAACTTCCTGCCAAATAACACGTTCGTGTTTTGCAATAACTAATTGAGCTATTCTTTCTCCATCATTTACAACAAATTCTTCATTAGAAAGGTTTACTAAAATTACACCTATTTCACCTCTGTAGTCAGCATCTACTGTTCCAGGAGAATTTAAAACCGTAATTCCTTTTTTGGCAGCCAAACCACTTCTAGGTCTTACTTGTGCTTCAAAACCAATGGGTAAAGCAATAAATAAACCAGTTTTTATAATTGCTCTTTCTAAAGGTTTTAAAACAATAGAGTCATTAAGATTTGCTCTTAAATCCATACCTGCTGCACCTTCTGTTTCATAGTTAGGTGTTGCGTGTTTCGATTTATTTATAATTTGTACGTTCATTGTTTTAAATAGGATATAAAGCAAATATAATAAATAGGTTAAGGTTTCTATATAAGTTAATACTTTTCTTACATTTGAAATCTAATTTTATAAGTATGAACAAACATCAAAAGATTGCAGTTTTAGGAGGAGGAAGTTGGGCAACTGCTATTGTTAAAATGTTGATAGAGAATTTAGATAATGTTGGTTGGTATATGAGAAGTACACAATCAATAGAACATATTAAAGAAAATAACCATAATCCAAAATATTTAAGCTCTGCAGAGTTAGATGCTAATCGTTTAGATTTATCAGATGATATTAATTACATGGTTGCAAATTACGATGTTTTAATATTTGCTATTCCGTCTGCTTTTTTAACAAGTGAATTAGGTAAATTAAAAGAATCTTTAGAAACTAAAACTATATTTTCTGCAATTAAAGGTATTGTACCAGAAACGGGTTTAATTGTTGGCGAACATTTTAATAAATATTTTAATATTCCTATAGAAAATATTGGAGTAATTACTGGGCCTTGTCATGCAGAAGAGGTTGCTATGGAGCGTTTATCTTATTTAACAATAGCATGTCAAGATCAACAAAAAGCTGAGTTAATGAGTAATGCTATAAAAGGTTGGTATATAAAAACTAAAATTTCTGATGATATTATAGGAACAGAATATGCAGCAATGCTAAAAAATATATATGCTGTAGCTGCCGGTATTGCTCATGGTTTAGGTTATGGAGATAATTTTCAGTCTGTGTTAATGAGTAATGCAATTAGAGAAATGAAACGCTTTATAAAAAAAGTGCATAAGATGAAACGTAATATTAATAACTCAGCTTATTTAGGAGATTTGTTAGTAACAGGTTATTCTACATTTAGTAGAAATAGACAATTTGGAAACATGGTTGGTAAAGGGTATACAGTTAAATCTGCTCAATTAGAAATGAGTATGGTAGCAGAAGGATATTATGCAACAAAAAGCGCTTATAAAATTAAAGAAGATAATGGAGCAAAAACTCCAATTATAGACGCGGTCTTTAATGTTTTATATAATGATAAAAATCCTAAAAAAGAATTCAAAAAGTTGACGAATAAATTAGATTAATTGTTTAATTTTGAACATTGATAATATTTATTAAACAATTGTAATGAAAACAATACAAGAAGTTGTAGAAAGTACCATTAGGAAAACACCTTTTATTGAAGAAGCTCTAAATGAGAAGTTAATAAATGTTTCCTCTTTAGCTAGAATTATTTTACCAGAAGTTTCTGCTACTTTAAAGAAAGATGTTAAGGTTGGTGCAGTAATGATGTCTATTAATAGGCTTTCACCTGCAAGTGAATTACGTATTAGAAAAAACATAAAAAAGTTAGCATTAGATTTAGGTGACGTAATTGTAAGATCTGATTTATGCGATTTTACTTTTAAAAATACAACCTCATTATTAAAAGAAATTGCGAAGATTTTAATGAAATCATCAGAAAGTTCTGACTATTTTTTAACAGTTTCTCAAGGAATTTTTGAAACTAATATTGTTACCAGTAAGAATTTACATCCTTTTGTAAACGAAATTTTTGAAAAAGAAACATTAATTTCGAGTGTTTTAGACTTAGCTTCAATCACCATTAAATTACCTAAAGAAAATTTAGAACAATCTGGTATTTATTACTTTATATTAAAACAATTAGCTTGGGCAGATATCCCATTACAAGAAATTATTTCTACGACCAACGAAATGACTATTGTTGTAAAAGAAGAAGATATCAACCAAACATTTGCCATTTTAATGGACATGAAATTGAGTTAAAAAAACCCGAATTTATTCGGGTTATTAATTTCAACTTGCTTTTTTTAATTTTAAATATAGTTTTGACTGAAACTATTTATTTTAAGAAAAATTTAAAAATTCTTTTAACCTTCATAGTTTTTCCATTAGCAACACCTGTTCTATCAAAAAGCATAACATCTACCCATTTGTAAATTACTACAAATCTTTTACCAATTAAATCGTTATTATATAGATTGGTTTCACTTTCAAAAGAAGGGTGTAAATCATGAAAATTAATAGGATTTCCTCTACTATCTTCAAACATAAAATTATCTGTAACATCTCTTCCTTTGTAGGTAATGGTAATTTTATTTTCTGTTTCTTGAGCTTTTAATTCTTGATTCTTAAACATAAATATTGTAACTAAAGCTACTACTGTAATAAATTTAACTGTTTTCATTTTTTTATTATAAAAATTAATATTCTTTGCATTCTATAAGTAAGACAACCGTAATTGTTTTTACCCTATTTTTGTTTTAAAATAACACACACACTTTATATTTTTAAAAATTAAACAATGAAAAAGTTAGATCCTTATGCTGCTTTAAGAATTAAAGAATTCAATATTTTTTTATTCGTAAGATTTCTATTGGTTTTTGGTTGGTCTATGCAGTTTATAGTCATAGAATGGCAAGTTTATAGTATTACAAAAGATCCTTTATCTCTTGGTATTATTGGTCTTATGGAAATTATTCCAGCATTTTCAATGGCCTTATTTGCAGGTCATATTGTAGATCAAAAAGAAAAAAGAAACCTATTAGCAACATGTACAGCAGCCTTTTCTTTAATTAGTTTAGGATTATTTTTATTAACTACAGAAAGTGTAATTGCAAGTTGGTCTACAAATGCTGTTTTATATTCAATTTATGGATTGGTTTTCTTTGGAGGGTTTTTACGTTCTTTTTTCGGACCAACAATTTTTTCTTTAGTAGCATTATTAGTTCCTAAAAAAATATATCATAATGCAGCAACATGGAGTACAAGTACTTGGAAAACGGCATCTGTTTCTGGAGCTCTTTTTGGTGGTTTTTTTATTAGTTGGATTGGTGTAGACAAAACTCTTTGTCTTGTTTTTGTACTGGTTATTTTATCATTAATATTCACTTTTTTAATTAAAAAGAAGCCAATTTTAAATAAAAAAATTGGTGAGCCTATGAAAGAAAGCTTAAAAGCTGGTGTACAATTCGTTTTTAAAAATAAAGCAATTTTAGGTGTTTTAACTTTAGACATGATTGCTGTTCTATTTGGTGGTACAGTTGCAATTTTATCTGTGTTTGCGCAAGATGTATTAAAAGTAGGACCAGAAGGCTTTGGAATTTTAAACGCTTCTATTTCTATGGGAAGTATTGTTACCATGTTTATTACAACTTATATTCCTATTGATAAAAATACAGGTAAGAAAATGCTTATATCTGTTTTTGTTTTTGGGTTAAGTATTATTGCTTTTGGTTTATCATCTATTTTTTGGGTAAGTATTTTGGCTTTATTTATTAGTGGCGCTGCAGATGGTATTTCTATGGTAATTAGACAAACAATTTTACAGTTAAAAACACCAGATGATATGCGCGGTAGAGTCTCTTCTGTAAATTCTATGTTTGTTGGTTCTTCTAATGAGTTAGGTGCTTTCGAGAGCGGTTTGGCTGCTAAAATATTAGGTCCTGTTGCTGCAGTTGTTTTTGGTGGTACAATGACTTTAATTACTGTTGTAACAACCGGAATAGCAAACCCAACGTTAAGAGATTTAGATTTAACAAAAGATATTGAAACTTCAGAAAACGAAGATTAATATTTTATTTTAAGGCACAATTTTTGATACTTAAAAACAAAAATCATTCAATGAAAAAATTTTTACTTTTTACTTTTTTAATTTGTTCTACAGTTAGTTTTTCTCAAAAAATTACACTAAAAGTTTTAGATTTTAACACACATGCTCCAATAGAAAAAGCACATGTTTTCTTTATTAATAAAACAGTGTATACAAATGATAAAGGAGAGTTTTCGTTTAAGTTAAAGAAAAAAAATAGCATTACTTTTTCTATTTCTCACCTTAAATATGATACCAAAGAAGTTGTTTACAAAAAGAGTGATCTATCTTTAATAATCTTTCTTACAGAAAAACAAGAACTGTTAGAAGGTATAAAAATTAGTGCACCCAAAAAACTTCAAGCAATTCTTAATTTTAAAAAATTACAAAATTTACCCAAAGCAGTTTATTCTTTTGGTTCTGTTATAAATGAAGATAAAATTTACCTTTTTGGTGGTGATGTTTCTAGTATTTACGAAAAAAATAAAGAAGGTTTAAGTAATGTTCAGTTTAGTAATGAAACAGAGATTATGAAATTTTTAACCAAACCTAAACCAATTAGTTTTAATAAATATATAGGAGATTTTCAATTATATGATATCGATAAAAAAGAGTGGAAAAATGAAAAGAATAAGATGCTTAGTAGAGCATACCACAGTGCGATTTTTTACAAAGACACAGTACTTATAATTGGCGGAAAACAACACTCTAAAAAGAAAACAAAAGAATTATTAGCAAATGAAATTGAACGTATTTCTATAAAAGATTTATCAATAGAAAAAGACGGAACAAATCCGCATCAAGCAGTAGATTTTGGAACAGTAATATATGATGATAAAATAATTGTGTTTGGAGGTTCTACAAAACAATATGAAAACGGAAAAGTACTCTTTTCTAAAGATATTCATTTTTATGATTTAAAAACAGGTTATTGGTATTTACTAACAAAAATGTCTAAAGGAAAAGAAGTAACAGGGATTGTTTTTAATGATAAATTGTATTTATTTGGAGGTTTTAATAAAAAGAACTTAGTAGAAATAGAATCATTCAATTTTAAAACTGGACGATGGAATAAAGAAGGAGAACTTTTTAGAGGAATGAAAAAACCCGCAATAACTAAAGATAATGAATTTATTTATTTGCAAGAAGATGGCAGAATCATAACGTTTAAGCCGAAAACAAAAATGCTTAAAGAGTATTCTATAGATTTAAACCTTAATAACTCAGAGATGCATTATAATAAGGAATCTTTATATATAATGGGTGGTTATCATGTGGAAGATTTTAGAAGATTTCCTTCAAATGGTTTTTACAATATAAAAATATCTGAGTTTAGTAAAACGAAACCAATTAATATTAAAAGGTTATAATTCTTTTTAATAATAAGCAAAAAAAACCGTTTGCTAATTTAACAAACGGTTTAAAACTTTATTTTTCTTCTTTAATGGTTAAGATAATTTTTACAGTAATTTTATTTCCTGTTTCTTCACCTTCATCATCCAACTCATCTATTTGTTTAGTTTTCCAAGTAATAGAAAATTTTTTATCTAAGTAAATTTCGTCTTCTAATTCTATATCTAAGCTTCCATCTAAATCATAAAACAGATGTTCAATATTCTTATCATCAATAAATTTGTAAAATCCTTTATCTGTAATGCTATTATAAATAGCAATTACTTTATTTTCTTGAGATATAACTTTTTTAGCAGAAAAAGAACAGGCAATAAACAGCACTAGAGCTGCAGTGTATAATTTTTTCATTTGTTTAATATTAAGGTTATTGTAATTTTTAAAACATATAAAGTGATTCTTTTCAAAAGAATACACTTAAAATAAGTAGTGCAAAATTATATATTCATAAGCCTTAAAATTTAAGATCTAATCAAATGTAATCTATTTTTTAATTGAATGTTAAATTTTTTTTATTTTTTTAAAATTTAAATTTAGTTGATTATCAGTTAATTGTGTTGGTTTAAGTTTTTAGTATTAAAAAATAAAAGGATAACTCTTCGCGTTAAAGAGGTACTTCTGTTAGAAGTAATTTCATAATTAATAACGAATCAAATTTCTAATTTTTTAGTCTAAAATTTTAGTAGGCAAACCATCAATACTAGTTTGATTTTTGTCTTCCCAATATTGTTCAACTTTTTCTTCTCCTTGTTCAATTGCCCAATTATTTAAATCTTCTCTTTCTCCTTTATATTCATAAAACGGAATAGACATACCGCAAGAAGATTGAGTAGATTCTATGGTTATATCAAATATTTGGCGAGTTCCTGGAGTTTCAGGAAACAAAGAAACTACTTTTTCCCATTCTTTATCTTTAGGCTTAATTTCTTTTCCTTTACCATACAAACGTAAAATATTTGGCACTTTTTCAAAAGAACAAAACATGATAGTAATTCGTTCATTTTCTGCTAAATGTGCTGCAGTTTCATTACCGCTACCCGTAACATTTAACCATAAAACCTTATTTTCGTTAATTACTCTAAAAGAATCCATCCCTTTAGGAGATAGATTTATTCTTCCAGAAGTTGGAGCAGTAGCTACAAAAAACATTTTTTGGGCTTCAATAAATTTTTGTACTCTGGTTGTAATTTTTGTGGTAAATTTTGACATAAACTTGTTTTTAACGCTCACAATTTACAAAATATCAGTCTATAAAATGTTTAATAAATTATTACCTTTAGACAAAATAAAAACTTTTTTATGGAGTATGGATTTTTATCAGTAATACCGCCAATTATTGCAATCATTTTAGCGTTAAAAACAAAACAAGTTTATATTGCTTTGTTGTTTGGTATTTGGTTTTCTTGGTTAATTATAAAAGGCTGGAACCCACTAGACGGAACTTTAGCTATGATTGAAGGAATGGTAAACGTTTTTCAATCTAAAGGAAATACAAGAACTATAATGTTTAGTGCATTGGTTGGTGCTTTACTTATTTTTATTCAATATTCTAGAGGAGTAGAAGGTTTTATCAATATTATAAACAGAAGATTGGTTAAGTTAGAAAGTAAGAAATCTGGTTATAGTAGAATAATGGTGCAAGTTTTGGCAACAATTACTGGCTTGTTATTATTTGTAGAAACAAGTATAAGTTCTTTAACAGTTGGTACTTTATATCGTCCAATTTTTGATAAATTAGGAATTCCAAGAGAGAAACTTGCCTACATAGCAGACTCAAGTTCTGCACCATCATCAATCTTAATTCCATTTAATGCTTGGGGCGCTTTCATTATGGGGCTTTTGTTAACGCAAGGTATAGAACAACCATTTTCTGTGATGATGAATTCTATTAAATATAACTTTTATCCTTTGTTGGCAATTGCAATTTTGTTTATTGTAATTCTTACAAAAAAGGATTTTGGCCCAATGAAAAAAGCTGAAAAAAGAACAAAAGAGACAGGAGATTTAATGAACAAAGGTTCTAAACCAATGGTTTCTGATGAAATTACTTCTTTTCCGCCAAAAGAAGGAATAGAAGCAAAAGCATATAATATGATTATACCACTTTTGGTTATGGTTTGTATGATGCCAATTAACCTAATTTATACAGGTTGGAGTTCCGTTAAAAACGCAACATCATTTTTTAATCATGCATCAGAAGCAATTGGTAAAGGTTCTGGTTCGTCTTCTGTTTTGTACGCTGTTATTACTGCTTTATTAGTGGCAATGGCAATGTATTTTATACAAGGAATAATGAAACCGAAAGAAGCTGTTAATTTAACCTTAAAAGGAATTAGTGAGTTAATGCCATTAGCTTTATTAATGCTGCTAGCATTTGCTATTGGAGACGCTTGTAAAGAATTAGAAACAGGAATTTATGTAGCCAATGTTACTAAAGATTGGTTATCGCCAGAGTTGTTACCTGCTGTTGTTTTTATTATAAGTTCTTTTATTGCTTTTTCTACCGGAACCTCTTGGGGTACATTTGCAATTATGTTAGCAATTTCTATTCCTATGGCAAATATTCATGGTTCTGATATTACTATAATTGTTGCTGCTACTTTAGGAGGCGGAATTTTTGGAGACCATTGTTCTCCTATTTCAGATACTTCTATTATATCTTCTATGGCTTCTGCCAGCGATCATATAGATCATGTAAAAACGCAATTGCCGTATGCTTTAATTGGTGGTGTAATTACAGTAATTATGTATTTGATTATTGGCTTTTTAGGATAAATTAATTTTATGAAAGAAAAGAATTTTATTAAAAAAACTTCGCAAACAATTAGTGATGGAGCAGACCAGGTTTTAGATCAGCTTAAAGCAGGGTTTTCTAAAATAGGTGATTTTGGAACGAGCACAAAAAATAAATTTATAGATTACGTAAAAGAAGTTTTTAATGTTTTACCTCTTTTAGAAAAAGCAGGTTTTAAAACGAATAGATTAATAGTAGGTGTTTCAATTCCGCCTTCTGTAGAAATACATTTTAGTAGATTTAAAGAAGTAGACAAAGAAGAAATTGATGCTTTGTATGAAGAATACAAAGAAAAGAAAATGTTTAAATTGATATTAAAATCGTTATTGATGTCAAACGATTTTCAATCTAAATTATCTTCAGATAATCTAGTTTTCTCAGAAACATGCATAGAAATTTCAATACCACCAAAAGTGAGTATAAAATACTTAAACAGAGATATTGCCAATTTAAATAAAATAGAAGCAGATTTTGATTAACCTAACTTGCTAAAACACCACGTTTTTTAATTTCATCAATCATACGGATTGCACCTTCTTTAATGGTGTTTTCTTTAAAGATATAAGTCTTTTCGAATAACGTATTTCCTTCAAAAAAAGTTACCTGAAAACGGTTATTTAATTTAAATAATTCAGGTTGAATTAACTCTATTTTAGCAAAAGAATTTGCAGGAAGTTTGTCTAATTTTTTACGAAATAATGAAGTTATTTTGGTATCAGAAAAACCTTGAGTAACAATTACCATCATTTCTAAATCAACATTTTTATTGTTGATAATATAAACGTTCCAATCATTCGTTTTATAAATATCATTATATTCATAAACAACTGCCATTTCTACGCCCGTAACTTCTGGTATTGTAATGTCTTTTTTCATTTGAGTAGAACTTAATTTAGTAACTTTCTAATTACCAAATTGTATAAAAATCTTCTTTAGAGATAACATCTCCATCACAATCATCAATAGTTAATGCACCTTCGCATAAACCACCAAATTCATCTTCAAGATTATCTAAACTATACTTAACAGTTTTTCCGTTTTTGTAAACAGTAATTTGCTTTAAAACTTCGTCAGCATCATTAGTTTCAAAATACCAAACAGAGGTTCCCCAATCTGCATATTCATCATCTCTATTTTCGTCCCAAACTTGCGTAAAGTAGTTCATTATATAATCGATTTAAATTGTTCTAAGAATCTTTTGTCATTCTCATAAAACATTCTAATATCTGGTATTTGATATAGTAACATGGCAATACGTTCTATTCCCATTCCAAAAGCGTAACCAGAATATTTAGTAGGATCTATGTTTGCATTTTTTAATACATTAGGATCTACCATACCACAACCCATAATTTCTAACCAACCTGTACCTTTTGTAATTCTGTAGTCGGTTTCAGTTTCTAATCCCCAATAAATATCTACTTCTGCACTTGGCTCTGTAAAAGGGAAATAAGATGGGCGTATTCTAATTTTAGATTTACCAAACATCTCTTTTGTAAAGTATAAAAGTGTTTGTTTTAAATCGGCAAAAGAAACATCTGTATCTATATACAAACCTTCTACTTGATGAAAAATACAATGTGCTCTTGCAGAAATATCTTCATTTCTAAAAACTCTTCCTGGAGAAATTGTTCTTATAGGTGGTTTATTTTCTTCCATATAACGTACTTGTACAGAAGAAGTGTGTGTTCTTAATAAAATATCTGGATCTTGTTCTATAAAGAACGTGTCTTGCATATCTCTTGCAGGATGGTATTCTGGTAAGTTTAAAGCAGTAAAATTATGCCAATCATCTTCAATCTCAGGACCTTCAGAAACCGTAAAACCAATTCTATTAAAAACTTCAATAATTTGATTTTTAACCAATGAAATTGGATGACGAGAGCCTAACTCAATCGGTTCAGAAGGGCGCGTTAAATCGCCATAAAAACCTTTTTCTTCTACAGAGTTTTCTAGAGCTTCATTTAATTCAGCTACTTTTCCTTCTGCAGATTTTTTTAAATTATTTAATGCTTGTCCAAAATCTTTACGAACGGAAGCGTCTACGTTTTTAAATTCAGAAAATAAATCCTTAAGTAAACCTTTGCTACCTAGGTATTTAATTCTAAAAGCTTCAACATCTTCTTTTGTAGTGGCATTAAAAGATTTTACATCTCCAATAAGTTCTTTTACTTTATCTAACATTTAACCAAAATTAGGCTACAAATTTAATCTTTTTTAAAGAGTTTTATATTGTATTTACTAAGAAAACTACAATAGCAATCTAAATCGATTGAAATAAGGACAATTAGGTAAAAATATTTTAAAATATTTAATTTTGTGATATTGAAAATTACTTATCTTTGCAGGGTTAAATTTTTATAATATTCGTAAAAAATCACATCAAAAATTATGGAGTTAAAAATTAAAGAGTTTATGGAGATGGTTAAAAAAAGAAATAACCATGAGCCAGAATTTTTACAAGCGGTTCAAGAAGTTGCAGAAACTGTAATTCCTTATATCGTAAATCATGATATTTATCACGGTAAAAATATTTTATTAAGAATGGTGGAACCAGAGAGATTAATTTCTTTTAGAGTTTCTTGGGTAGATGATAGTGGAGAAATACAAGTAAACAGAGGTTATAGAGTTCAAATGAATTCTGCAATTGGCCCTTATAAAGGTGGTTTGCGTTTTCACCCAACAGTAAATGCAAGTATTTTAAAGTTTTTAGCTTTTGAACAAGTTTTTAAAAACTCTTTAACAACTTTACCAATGGGTGGAGGAAAAGGAGGTTCTGACTTTGATCCAAAAGGAAAATCTGATAATGAAATTATGCGTTTTTGTCATGCTTTTATGAGCGAATTGTTTAGACATATTGGTCATAATACAGATGTTCCTGCAGGAGATATTGGTGTTGGTGGACGTGAAATTGGTTTTATGTTTGGTATGTATAAAAAATTAAATAATACATTTACTGGTGTTTTAACAGGTAAAGGTGCATCTTGGGGTGGTTCTTTAATTAGACCAGAAGCAACAGGTTATGGTAACGTTTACTTTGCTCAAAATATGTTAGTGCGTAAAGGCGATTCTTTTGATGGAAAAACTGTTGTTATTTCTGGATCTGGAAACGTTGCACAATATGCTGCAGAAAAAGCGATAGAATTAGGAGCAAAAGTGGTAACACTTTCAGATTCTCAAGGATACATTCATGATGCAGACGGTATAGATACAGATAAATTAAAACACGTTATGTTTATTAAAAACGAAAAACGTGGAAGAATTAGTGAGTACTTAGAAAAATACCCATCGGCAAAATTTGTAGCAGGTAAAAGACCTTGGTCTGTAGCTTGTGATATTGCTTTGCCTTGTGCAACTCAGAATGAGTTAAACGGTGAGGAAGCAAAAGATTTAATTAAAAACGGATGTATGTGTGTTTCTGAAGGAGCAAATATGCCATCTACACCAGAAGCAGTTCATGAATTTCAGAAAGCAAAAATTTTATTTGCTCCAGGAAAAGCTTCGAATGCTGGTGGTGTTGCTACTTCTGGTTTAGAAATGAGTCAGAATTCATTACGTTTAAGTTGGACGCGTAAAGAGGTTGATGATAAATTAAAAGTTATAATGGAAGACATTCATGATTCTTGTGTAGAATATGGAAAAAATGATGACGGTTCTATAGATTATATTAAAGGAGCAAATATTGCTGGTTTTGTTAAAGTTGCAGATGCAATGTTAGCACAAGGAGTAGTATAAAATTAGTAGTAAATTCAAATTCTTAAAAGCGCATCAATTTTATTGATGCGTTTTTTTGTTTACATTGCCTAGTATAGTAATTTTTAAAAAATAGAAACGACCAATTTAATTTTTAATAATGATTATAGTTTTACATTTTTTCTTAGGCTTTTTCTTCTCTTTTGTGGGTTCTATTACCCCAAGTATGTTAAATATGACTGCTTTAAAAATTAGCTTAGAAACAAATGAAAAGGAAGCTAAGCTTTATGCATTAGGAGTTGCAACGATTGTTTTGATTCAAACATACTTAGCAATTTTATTAACCAAATATATTACTGAAAATCCTAGTTTTTTAGCTAGTTTAGAAAAAGTTGGTATTGTTATATTTATCTTTCTTTCATATTATTTTTATAAAGAGTCTAAAAACGATAAGAGACCAATAGAAACAAAAAAAGTAAGTAGTAAAAAACCTTTTTTAAAAGGATTAACTTTATCTTTTTTAAACATGTTTGCAATTCCATTTTTTTGCGGAACAACAGCAACTTTAGAAATGTTTAACCTTTTTAGTTTTGATGTTTTGCCTATTTTTATTTTTGTAATAGGGTCCTTTATAGGTACGTATTGTATTCTTGCCTTATATGCAAAATATGCTAAGAAAATTCAACAAAAAACAGGGAAATTAACCAAAGATATTAATCTAGTTTTAAGTTTTATAACCGGAATAGTTGCTGTTTTTACAGTATTAAAAATAGTTTTTTTAAATAATTAGTAGATGAAAATTAACAAGAACATTGTAATAAAAGGCAAACATCAAAAACCAATTGTAGCTGACATTTTTTACAACAAAACGCATCAACCCAAAAAAATAATTATTTTTTGCCATGGTTACAAAGGCTTTAAAGATTGGGGTGCTTGGAATTTAATGGCAGCATCTTTTGCAAATACAGGGTTTTTCTTTATCAAATTTAATTTTTCTCATAATGGTGGTACTGTAGAGCAACCCATAGATTTCTCGGATTTAGATGCTTTTGGAAACAATAATTATTCTAAAGAACTAGATGATTTAGGCAGTGTTATCGATTGGATTTCTACAAATTCTGATTTTAAAGACGAAGTAAATTTAGATGATATTTCAATTATTGGACACAGTAGAGGTGGCGGAATTGTGCTTTTAAAATCTGCGGAAGATAATCGTGTAAAAAAAGTAATTACGTTAGCTGGAGTTTGTGATTTTGAAAAAAGAACAGCAACTGTTGGTGATTTAGAACATTGGAAAAAAGACGGTGTAAAATATGTTTTAAACGGTAGAACTAAACAAAAGATGCCTCATTTCTATCAGTTTTACGAAGACTTTATTAGTAACAAAGAACGTTTAGATGTTCAAAACGCAACTAAAAATTTAAAGATTCCACATTTAATAATTCATGGCGATAATGATACTTCTGTCTTAATTAATGAAGCAGAAAATTTAAAAAAATGGCATCCAAAAAGTGAATTTAAAATTATAGAAAACGCAAATCATGTTTTTAATGTTTCTCATCCTTGGGAAAAAGAAAATCTTTCTAAAGAATTAGAAATTGTAATAGATTTCTGTGTATATTTTTTAAAAGAGTAAGCTTTTTCTTTTTTGTATTTTTGGCTAAATATCAATAATAATGAGCGGAGAAAAAAACATAGTTAAATTATTAAAACAAATGAACCCAATTTTAAATTTGGGAGAATATGTTTTTGTAACCGTTATTAATTTAGATAAAGTAAAAAGAACAGATACTTTATTTGAGTTTAAAGAAGAAGAAGGTATTACATTGGTTTTAGAAAAAAATAAGGCTGATATTTTGAAGTTACCTTATAATTATACATCTTCTTGGATTACCTTAAAAATTCATTCATCTTTAGAAGCTGTAGGTTTAACAGCTGCATTTTCTACTGCATTAACCAAACATAATATTAGTTGTAATGTTGTTGCAGGTTTTTATCACGATCATATTTTTGTTGATACAAAAGATGCAAAAAAAGCAATTGAAGTTTTACATCATTTAACTCAAAATTAGTTGTGGAATTACAACCTCCTTTTCGTAAAATTATTCATGTAGATATGGATGCGTATTATGCATCTGTAGCGCAATTGGATAATCCAGAATTAAGAGGAAAAGCCATTGCTGTTGGTGGAGAAGGAAGAAGAGGGGTTATTTCTGCTGCAAGTTACGAAGCTCGTAAATTTGGTGTAAAATCTGCTATGAGCGGTACCTTAGCAAGGCAAAAATGTCCACATTTAATTTTTGTAAATTCAGATTTTGCTCGTTATAAAGAAATATCAGCCAAAATTAGAGAAATATTTTACGATTATACAGATTTGGTAGAGCCACTTTCTTTAGATGAAGCTTACTTAGATGTTACAGAAAATAAGAAAGGAAACCCCTCTGCAAATGCAATAGCAAGAGAAATAAGAGATCGAATTTTTGAGGAAACTGGCTTAAGAGCATCAGCAGGTATTTCTATTAATAAATTTATAGCAAAAGTAGCTTCTGATATTAATAAACCTAACGGACAAAAAACGGTTCATCCAGATGAGGTTATTCAGTTTTTAGAAGAATTACCTGTTAATAAATTTTATGGAGTTGGTAAAGTTACAGCTGCTAAAATGTATAATTTGGGCATTTTTGTTGGTAACGATTTAAAGAAAAAATCGTTAGAAGAATTGGCAACTCTTTTTGGGAAGTCTGGTGCGCATTATTATAACATTGTAAGAGGTATACATAATAGTGTTGTAAAACCAAACCGAATTAGAAAATCGATTGCAGCAGAACGTACTTTTTTCGAGAATATTTCTTCAGAAATATTTATGATAGAAAAGTTAGATAAAATTGCAGATGAGTTAGAGAAACGTATGTTAAAATCTAATACAAAAGGGAAAACGATTACTTTAAAAATAAAATATTCAGATTTTACACAACAGACAAGAAGTAGGACTAAAACAAACTTTATGCAGAAAAAAAGTGAGTTTTTTCCGGTTGTAAAAGAACTGTTGTATCAAGATAAAATTACAAATTCGGTACGTTTATTGGGTTTGTCTTTTGGTAATTTAAATACAATAATAAAAGAACCAGTTTGGGTTCAGTTAAAACTAAAATTTGAAGGGTATTAGAACAGATTCTAAGAATAAAGATTTCATTAACTTAGTAAAGCAATTAGACGCTTATTTAAAAATTACGGATGGAGATGAACACGATTATTATAATCAGTTTAATCATATAGATGTTTTAAAAAATGTTGTGGTTGTTTATGTTACTAATGAAATAAATTTAGAACAAGGTAAAATAGCAGTTGGTTGTGGTGCTATTAAAAGGTTTAATGATACTTCTGTTGAGTTAAAAAGAATGTTTGTTAGCAAAGAGCAAAGAAGAAAAGGGATTGCGCAAAAAGTATTGTTAGAGTTAGAAATTTGGGCAAAAGAATTGGGTTTTAAAAGTTGTGTTTTAGAAACCGGAAAGCGACAAATAGAAGCAGTACAATTTTATAAGAATTGCAACTATCAAATCATTCCAAATTATGGACAATACAAAGGAATGGAAAATAGTATTTGTTTTGAAAAAAAGGTATAAATGAACTACAGTTATTGGGAGTTAAAAGAGTGGTTTACAAACATCGATTTTACAATTGTTGGTAGCGGTATTGTGGGCTTAAATTGTGCTTTAGAACTGAAAAATAAATATCCAAAAGCAAAAATATTAATTCTCGAAAAAGGAATGTTGCCACAAGGAGCAAGTACTAAAAATGCGGGTTTTGCTTGTTTTGGAAGTTTATCAGAAATTATTGATGACTTAAATTCGCATACAGAAGAAGAAGTTTTTAATTTGGTTGATAAACGCTGGAATGGTTTACAACTTTTACGTAAAAATTTAGGAGATAAAAATATTGATTTTCAGCAAAATAAAGGGTTTGAATTATGTGATTCTGAAACTTTTTTTGAGGATTGTATTTCAAAAAAAAAGACAATTAATAACTTATTAAAACCTATTTTTAAAGAACGTGTTTTTACAACTTGTAATAATATTTTTGCGTTTCAAAAAACGCATCAACAATATATAGTTAATAATTTTGAAGGTCAAATTGATACTGGAAAAATGGCATCAGAATTATTGCAAAGAGCACAAAAATTAGGCATTAAAATATTGAATAATATTTTAGTTGAATCGTATCAAGAAAATCAAAATAAAATTAATGTAAAAACCAATAGATTAGATTTTTATACAAGTAAATTGTTAATTGCAACTAATGGTTTTGCAAGTACATTATTAAAGGAAAATGTACAACCTGCAAGGGCGCAAGTTTTAATTACAAAACCGATTAAAAACTTACATATTAAAGGAACTTTTCATTTAGATAAAGGCTATTATTATTTTAGAAATATTGATGATAGAATTCTATTTGGTGGCGGAAGAAATTTAGATTTTAAAGGAGAAGAAACTCAGAGATTTGGTCAAACAGAAGTGATTCAAAATCAACTAGAAAAAATATTAAAAGAAACTATTTTACCAAATACAAATTTTGAAATTGATTATAGATGGAGCGGTATTATGGGAGTTGGTAAACAAAAAAATGCAATTGTAAAGCAATTGTCTAATAATGCTTTTTGTGGTGTTCGTTTAGGCGGCATGGGAATTGCAATTGGTAGTTTAGTTGGTAAAGAATTGTCAGATTTATTATGAGGATAAAACAAGAACTTTTTAAACAATGCATAGCATTTGTAAATAATAGAGCAGATACAGTTGAAGCAATTATTTCATCTAACCAAAAAGCTTTACAAACGGAAACTAAAAGTTCTGCAGGTGATAAACATGAAACCGGTAGAGCAATGTTACAGTTAGAAATGGAAAAAGCAAGTCAGCAATTATCTGGCATTCATCAAATGAAAGAGGTTTTATCCAAAATAAATATAAATAGTACTACCGAAATTGCACATTTAGGTAGTGTTATAGAAACAGCTTCTGTAAATTACTTTTTGGCTATTTCTGCTGGTAAAATTACTGTTAATGCTACTATCTATTATGCTGTTTCTGTATCATCACCAATAGGAAAACTTTTGTTAGGAAAAAGGGTAACAGATGAGTTGGTTTTTAATGGTAAAAAAATAATTATAAATAAGATAAATTAAAAAGATGTATTTTTAAGAAATAAAACCCTCGCTTAGAATGCCTAATAATTTCCTAAAAACTCACTATGCTCAAAATTTTCAAAAATCAAATTTTAATATTTTAAGAATAGAAGATCTATTTAGGCAAGAAAACATTACAAATATTATTAATAACCATAAGGTAGATTTTTACACTTTGCTTTTTTTTAGTGATGGAAAAGGAAAACACTCTATTGATTTTACAGATTATACATATAGTAAAGGAACAATACTTTCGATAAGAAAAGATCAAATCCATAAATTTTATTTAAATGATAAAACGAAAGGATATCTGCTATGTTTTAAAGAAGAATTTTTAAATCGTTACTTAAATGAAGTTGAAGTTTCTAAATCTATACAGATGTTTAATGAGTTATTAACCTCACCAAAAACACAATTAAATGATAAAGAATTTAGAAGTGTAATACGCTTAGGGTTTGGTATAGAACAAGAATATTTATCATTAAATGATAAATATTCGTTACAAATTATTAGAAGTCTTGTTCATATTTTAATAACACTTATTTATAGAATAAAATCTAAAGGTCATAATAAGGTGCGATTAAGTAAATATTTAAATGAGTTTATACGATTCCAGAATTTATTGGAACAAGAATTTTCGAACACCAAAAAGGTCTGTGATTATGCAAGTATGTTAGGTTTTTCTACTAAAAAACTAAATACTGTGGTTAATTTTGTAGTTAATAAACCGGCTAAAGAATTTATAAATGATACAGTGATAATTAAAATTAAAAGACAACTTTTACACTCTAACCTTTCTATTAAAGAAATTGCTTTTAGGGTCGGTTTTAATGATCCTACTAACTTCTATAAGTATTTTAAAAAAAATACAAGTTACACACCTGAGTCTTATAGAAAAATTTATAAGATTTAATATTTCCCATTTTTACAGTCTAAAAGCGTTTTATTACCTTTTTTGTAATTAGATTTTTTTTAAATTTGATAATAACATTTAATGTTATCAATCGAAAAAATTATTGTCCCCCTGTTTTTTCATGGATTTATAAGATTTATGAAAAAGTATATAATTCTATCACCTTAATTCTTTTTAGAATAAAGGTGATTTTTTTTTTAATCCTTATTTTAGTAATTAAATGAATAGAGAGTAACTTTATTTAATAAATATTAGTTTCAATCGTTTTTAATTTATTCTAAAAAAAACAGTGCTTTTTTAAATTTTTCTGTCTTATTTTCACAAAAAAATAATTGGTTAACCAATTTTAACATTTAAAAATGAACAACTTATCTTTTAAATTAGTCTTCTTTATCAGTACTTTTTTTTAGTAACAAGTACATATGCACAATTAGTTAATAATAGTTCTGAGCTACAAAATGCTATTTCTAATGCTTCTTCTGGTTCAGAAATAATATTGGCTAATGGAACTTGGAATAATATTTTTATAGATTTTAATAAAAATGGTACTGCCTCTGAACCTATTACTATTTCTGCTCAAAATCCAGAATCTGTTTTTATGACAGGTAATTCTCGTGTCTATATGAGAGGTAGTTATCTAACTATTTCTGGCTTAGTATTTAAAGATCCATCTAATTTAGTTGTTAGTGGCTCTACTATAGAGCCAATATTTGAATTAAATAAGTGTAATAACTGCAAGGTAACAAATAATAAAATTGATTCTTACAACGGAACAGAAGCTCAAAAAACAATGAAATTTAAATGGATTTATATTGTTGATGGTCAGTATAATGAAATTTCGCACAATTCTTTTGTTGGCAAGTATGGAATAGGAAGTATTATTAATGACAATAGATCTTTAGGTAATGCAGATTATTTGAAAATTCATCATAATTATTTTGCAGACAGAACACCAATTAATGGATTAAATGATGATAATGATCAAGATGCAATAAGAATTGGTACGAGTACAACATCACTTAGTAATTCATTTTCAGAAGTTTATGATAATTATTTTTATAACTTTTTTGGAGAAATTGAAATTATTTCTAACAAATCTGGAAAGAATAAATATTACAATAACACCTTTAGAGATTATGGTGGAGGTTTAACACTTAGACATGGTAATAATTGCGAAGTTTATGGAAATTATTTTTTTGCTGAAAATAATGATTTTACGTTAGGTATTCGTCTTATTGGTGAAGGTCATAAAGTATATAATAATTACATAGAAGGTATAAATTCTTTTAAACCAAGTGGCTCTTCGAGTAGTGTTACTGGTGGAATTAATGTTATGAATGGAGTTTCTAATCCAGAGTTAAATCAGTATTTTCAAGTTAAAAATGCACAAGTTCTTAATAATACTTTTGTAAACTGTGATTATGCAATAAGAATTGGTACTTCACTTGGTGGTGATCAAGCGCCAGAAAACTTAACAGTAGCCAATAATATAATGTATAATACAAGTATTGATGCGTATCATATAAATACAACACCAATAGGAACGTCTATTTCTGAAGGTAATATTACTAATATATCAAATAGCGATATTACAGATGATGGAAATTTTCATAGAATTACAATAGTAGAAATTAGTTAATTTTTTAAATCTCTTTAACTATTTTTTTTGTAATTCTATCTCCGTTTTTTAAATCTATTATCAATATATAAATCCCAGATTTTAAATTAGATAAATTTATTTTTGTAGAAGTTGAAGTTTTTACCTTTTTACCTAATGTGTTGTATACATCTACCTTTTTTAACGGTTCTGAAGTTGATAGTTCTAATCTGTTTTTTACAGGGTTTGGAAACAAATTAATATTTGAAACTTCATAAGAATTTATAGAAAGTGCCTGACATGCACTTTCATTTATTACAAATGTTCCTGAAGCATCAACTTGAGTCCAAGTAGCAGTACTATAAGTAATATCATCTACATAAACACATTGTAAATTTGGATTGTTTGAAAGCCTAAATTTTGATGCAGAACTCATCTTTGTATTGTTACCATTTCTAGCATCAACAGTCATTAAATTATTATAAGGAGCATCTAAATGTGTTAAATCTGTATTTTTTGTTAAATTTAGCTCAGTTAAATCGTTATTTGAGCAATAGAAATTTGATAGTTTTGTGTTGTTAGTAACATCAATAGCAGCAATATCATTGTAGCTCATATTTATACTAGTTAAATTAATATTATCACTTACATTTAAACTAGTTAATGAATTTCTCTGACAGTTAATTACTTGCAACCAAGTAACAACCCCATCAACTAATAAAGATGTTAACTGATTCCAATCGCAATCTATTTGATGCAGGTTTATATTAGATCTAAAATCTAAAGATGCAATGTTATTATTACCACAATCAACAAGTGTTAAGTTTTCTAATGAAGCGCTTGTATCTAGACTTGTAAGCTCATTTAAATTACAATCTAAAGTAAATAACTCTGTACTGTCTAACTGCAAAGAACCAGCTATATCATTATTACTACAATCTACATTGTATAGTATTTTTTTTTCAGATAAATCTAAAGAAGTTAGTAAGTTATTAGCAATTTCTAAAAATTGTAAATCAGTTGCTTTACTAAGATCAACACTAGTTAATTTATTATCACTAGCATTTAAACGTGTTAAGTTTACAGTGTTTAAATTTAGAGAACCAGCAATTTCATTTTTATTTACTACAACAGTTGTTAATTCTGTATGATTAGTTAAATCTAAACTAGAAATATTATTTTCAGAAAAATCCAACTCTTGCAAACTGGTATGTGCACTAATATCTATAGAGGTTAAGGAGTTTTTACCAACATTTAATTTTACTAAACTTAAATTGGTTGAGATATCAACAGAGGTTAAACTACAACTATAAAGTGATAAAGATGTTATGTTTTCAAATACTTCTAAGCCAACTAAAGAAGCAATACTTGTGTAAGCTATATCAATTTCTCCTATAAAACTTGTAGCTTCTGAAACTTGAATTTCATTATCATCATTAGTGTCAATATTATCATTATTAATAAGGTAATTTTTAAAATTAATGTCAGGAATATCTACATTTTGAGAAAATGAAGCATAACTAAAAAGAATAGTAATAAAAATAAGAAATCGGTTTTTCATAGCTGCCAAAATTACATTTATATATTTTCTATAATATACAAGTATAATTAAAACAATAATACTAAGATGTTTAAATGTATGGATAGATACATTTAATGTGTAAATTACTTAGAAAAGTAATTTTAGAACAATGTTTTTATTTGATAAAATTGATGTGTGATGTTTTATAAAAATCGATTTTTTTTCAAACTCAGCTTCTATCAACCAAAAAGAACCTTTAAAATAAGAGTTTAAAACAGTTGCTTTTAATTCTGAATTTTCAACAATTTTTATTTGATGAGGATATAATAATACTTTTTTATTGTTGATGGTAATTTCGTTTACATCATCAAACAAGGAAGCAATGTATTTTTCTGAAGGATTTTGATAAATTTCTGTTGGAGAATTGTTTGCAATAATGGTATTATTTTTAAGAATAATTAATTTATCGGAAAAAGAAAGTGCATCGTTTTTATCATGTGTGGCTACAATACAAGCAATATTTTTTCCTTTTAAATACTTAAACAAGTTTCTTCTTAAAGAGTTCTTTTTAAAGTTATCTATTTGTCCAAAAGGTTCATCTAATAATAAAAGTTCAGGCTCTTTTGCTAAAGCTCTAGCAATAGCAACTCGTTGTTTTTGACCACCACTTAAGTTTTTAACTTTGGTGTTTTCAAAAGCCTTCATTTCTATTACTTCTAATAATTCTTGTGTTCGTTTTTCACTTTCGGCTGGATAAAATCGAGATAAGAATTTTTTTATATTTTCAGAGACAGATATGTAGGGCATTAAATCGAAATCTTGCGCTACATATTTAAAGAAATCCATACCAGGTACCAAATGAAATTCAGGGCCTAAAACCTGGTTTTCATCCCAAAAAATCGATCCTTTATTTAAATCTAGTAAACCGTAAATAGCTTTTAAAAGTGTCGATTTTCCACAACCACTTTCTCCCATTACACAAAGATGTTCGCCTTTTTGTAGCGTAATATTTATACCATCTAAAACAATTTTCTTTTTAGAATACCCAAAGGAGATGTTGTTTACCTGAAGCATAAAATATTATAAAAAACGGTTGTACCAACTATCTTCAATAGTTATTTCCCAATAGTTTTCAAGATCTTCTTTGTTATTTACCAAGTTATCAAAAATGATTGTTTTTGCTGTTACGGCTCTGTTTTTAAGTAGTTTTTTAAAGTCTTTTAACTCTTTATATTGTACATGCTCACCTTGTTTAAAACAAACATTCATTTTATCTAGAAGCTCAACTTTATACGTTTCTTGTAATTGTAATATAAATGTTACTGATGCATCTATATCTACATTTGTTAAAGGTGCTGTTTCATCTTCTGCGACTAAAACAATAAACCTATTATGTAAAAATTGATAAGAAGCCTTAAAGTTTTCATCTTCTGGTTTCCAATTTTCTACAAACGTTTTTACTTTTATCTCAATCTCTTCAATTTCAGTTGGGTAAAATTTTCTATTAGAAGGATACACCCAAGCTTTAGCATCATTAGAAATCGATTTATAATCTACAAACATTGTACAAATTTAGTTTTGCAAATATACAGAAAGAAAAACCGCAAACTTGAAATCAAATTTGCGGTTTTATAAAAAATATTTTTAAAGTTTAAGAAGCTAATGTTGTTTTTGCATTAGCTAGTTTTATAAAGTCTTCTTGTGTGCTTTTACCCTTATCTTTATTATACCAAACTTGTAAATCTTGTTTAAATTGTGGGTCTAAACTACCATGTTCTGCTTTGTAATCTGCTACCATTTTTGTAGCAACTGTTGGTCTTGGACCCCAAGTATTTAATACGTTGTTATCTTTATCTAATGCAATTAATTTAGGAATCGATCTTCCGCCATTTGTTAAAAACAAATCCATTAATTCTAAATTTTCATCACGTAAAACAATTTTTAAATCAATAACTTCGTTTAATGCAGCCATTTTATCAATTACTGGTAAATTTTGAGCAGCATCACCACACCAACCTTCTGTTATAACTAACCAAGTTTGTGCTTCTTTTACTTTTTGAATTTCAGTAGTAGATTCTTCAGAAATTTTAATAGTTTTATCTAGGCGCTTCATTCTTCTGTCGTTTAACATACTATAGTTTGTTAAATCGTCTGATTGATTTGGTCCTGTAGATTTATTTTCTGCTAATAGGTTTTTAATTAAATCTTTATATTCTTGATAACTATATGTGTTCTCTAAGCTTTTGTTGATAATGTTTTTCATAATTTTCTTAACTAAATTCATTTTTTTAGACGAAAATAATAAAAGAACTTACAAAATAGATCATTTTAAGGTTTTTGTAAATTATTAATAATGTCTTCTGTCATTGTTTTTAAATCGAATTTATGTTTCCAATTCCAATCTCTTCTTGCTTGAGAATCGTTAATAGATTGTGGCCAACTATCTGCAATTTGTTGTCTAAAATCTGGTGAATAGGTAATTTCAAATTCCGGAATGTGTTTTTTAATTTCTGTAGCAATTTCTTTTGGTGTAAAATCTATTGCAGCTAAATTATAACCATTTCTAATCTTAACTTCTTCTGGTTTTGCTTGCATTAATTTTATTGTTGCATCAACAGCATCGTTCATATACATCATTGGTAAGCGTGTGTTTTCAGATAAAAAGCATTCATACTTTTTATCCTTTAAAGCTTTAAAATAAATGTCTACTGCGTAGTCTGTGGTTCCGCCTCCGGGTTTTGTTTTCCAAGAAATAATACCAGGATAACGTAAACTTCTAACGTCTACTCCAAATTTTTCATGATAATAATTACACCAAAACTCTCCAGAAACTTTACTAATTCCGTAAACAGTAGAAGGTTCCATTATTGTTTTTTGTGGTGTATTTTCTTTTGGAGTTGTAGGGCCAAAAACAGCAATAGAACTAGGCCAATAGACTTTTTCTATATGTTTTTCTTTTGCTATATCTAATACAGCTAGCAAAGAATTCATATTTAAGTTCCAAGCTTTTTGAGGCATTTTTTCTGCAGTTGCAGATAACATTGCAGCTAATAAATATACTTGGGTTACTTTGTATTTTTTTATGGTTGCTAAAATGGTTTCTTTATCAGTAGCATCTATAGTTTCGAAAGGACCAGAAGCCATAACTTCGCTATTTGCTTCTCTTATATCTGAAGCAATTACATTATCATTTCCATATAATAGGCGTAATTTTTGAGTAAGCTCTGTACCTATTTGACCACTTGCTCCTAAAACTAAAACAATCGTTTTCATTAAATATAATTGAATTATTACAATAAACAAAGGTACTTAATTTTGGTATTCGTAATTAAAATTGATTAAAATAATTATTCAATAAAAATTAATGATATTTAGGGTAACCTATTTTATTAAATATTAAACAACTACAAATAATAAAAAAGCTTATTTTTACAATTCAATTTTATACTTTGAAATACTTTATATACTTATTTATTTTCTCTTTCTTTTTCTCTTGCTATAAAAAACAAGAAACAAAAGATAAAAACCTAACCGTAAAACCATTACTAAGTGTTGTAAAAGAGCACCCTAACGTTTTACAAGTGAAACAAACTTATATACAAGAGATAGAAAATTGGCATGAGCTAAAAGCCGTAAACAATTTTATTTCTAGATTTAAAAAAGTGTCTCCAAATGAAGTTTTAAGTAATGCTTTAGAGTTAAAAGGTTTAGTAAAATCTTTAAGAGATAGTATAAAACCTACTTTATTTAAACCTGCATCTTTTACCACTAGAGTTAATATTTTATATAATGAAACTTTAAGATTAGCAGATATGACTTTTATACCTTCTATAAAAGCAGCAGAAGTTAATAATCAAACAGATAAAATTTTAGAAGCATTTTCTGCAGTAAATGCTAAAGTAAATACCATTTTATCTAAAAAACATTTTGAAGATTTAATAGAAGTTGATGTAAGTTTTATTGGGTTAGATTCTACTAAAATAGATACAGTTTCTAAACGAGCGATAAAAAATAATTTTTTAGAAAGCGATTTAAATAGAAAGGATTCTAAATTAAAAACGTCTAAGAGAAAAGAAATTAATTTACCATAAACAAATTACTAGTAATGAGAAATATATACTCTTTATTTATTATTTTATTACTTTATATTTCGTGTAAAAATTCTCCTAAAGAAATTTCTTTAGATAAAAAAAACTCGATTAAAAAAGAAATAAATTCAACTTTAACCAATTGGCACAAAGCAGCTTCTAAAGCTAATTTTGAAAACTACTTTGGTGCAATGGATAGTGTTTCTGTTTTTATAGGCACAGATGCTTCAGAAAATTGGAGTAAGAAACAATTTGCTGCTTTTAGTAAACCTTATTTTGATAAAGGAAAAGCTTGGACCTTTAAAACCTTAGAACGTAATGTTTTTATCAGTAAAACAGGAGATTTTATTTGGTTTGATGAACTACTAGATACTTGGATGGGAACTTGTAGAGGATCTGGTGTTTTAGAAAAAAAGAGTAATGGCTGGAAAATTAAACACTATGTATTATCTGTAGCTATACCTAATAATGATGTGCAAGCAGTAATTTCTGCTAAGAAAAAAAATGACTCAATATTCCTTAATAAATTTATAAAATGATAAAAAAAACAACTTTTATTTTATTTTTTATTTCGTTTGTGGCTCAATCACAAATACAAACGAATGCTCCATGGTTTAATAATGGAGAAAATAAAAAATCGAACTCAATAACTATTGATGAAATTTCTAAATCTGCAGCATCATTTTTTGCTACAATTGATAAAAATGAAAAAGGAAGTGGATTAAAACCATTTGAAAGATGGAAATATCATTGGAATTTTTATACTGATGAAAAAGGAACCATTAAGCCTGCAAAAGATTTATGGGATGCTTGGGAAGCAAAAAACAAAAAAAATAATAGAAAAGGATTTTCTGATGTAAGTAATTGGAAACCCTTAGGTCCAAGTGCTCACACAAATACTGCTTCTTGGTCTTCGGGTCAAGGTCGAGTTAATGTAGTTGCAATTGACCCTAATAATCCTAATGTGTACTATGTTGGTGCACCAGCAGGAGGTATCTGGAAATCTACAAATGCTGGTAACTCATGGGTTCCGTTGTTAGATAATTTACCTCAAATAGGAGTTTCTGGTATTGTTATCGATCCATCAAATTCTAATACAATTTATATTACTACTGGAGATGATGATGCAGGTGATACTTATTCTGTTGGAGTTTGGAAATCTGTAGATGGTGGTTCTAATTGGAATAATACAGGTACAATTAGTACTTCTACCAATTTTTCTATGAACGATATTTATATGTTTCCTAATAACAACCAAACACTAATGGTTGCTTCAAATAACGGTGTTTATAAAACGATAAATGGCGGTGCTGTATGGAGTCAGGTTTTGACTGGAAATGTAAAGGATATTAAAATGAAACCGGGAGACTCAACTACATGGTATGCAGCAACCTCTAATACCGTTTACAGATCAATAGATAATGGAGATTCATTTGCAGAGATTGATATACCAACATTAAGTGGTTCTGGTAGATTAGTTTTAGATGTTACCCCAGCAAATTCAAATTATGTTTATTTACTAAGTTCTAAAAATAGCTCAACTAGAGATTTTAATGGACTTTACAGATCTACAGATAGTGGTTTAACCTTTACTAAAATGGCAGAAACCGAAAACATATTAGAAAGTAATCAAGCTTGGTACGATTTAGCACTAGCTGTTTCAGATTTAGATGAAGATATTGTTTTTGTAGGTTGTTTAAATATTTGGAAAACTTCTGATGGAGGAAATAATTTTTCTAAAGTTAATAATTGGAACGCTCCAAATGACAGTAAATATACCCATGGAGATATTCATTTCTTAAGATATAGTCAAGGTAAATTATTAGCAGGAACAGATGGTGGTTTTTATCAATCTAAAGATAATGGGGGTTCTTTTACAGATTTAACAAATAACTTGGCAATCAGCCAGTTTTATAAAATAGCAGTTGCAGTACAAAATTCTGGTAATGTTGTTGGAGGTTTACAAGATAATGGGGGTTTTGCTTACTCTAATGATAAATGGAATGTGTATCATGGAGCAGATGGTATGGATTGCGCAATTAATAAATCTACTCCTAATATATATCATGGATTTATTCAATATGGTGGTTCTTTATATACATCTACAGATGGTGGTTTAACTAGAGACAGTGGAGTAGGAGCACCAACTGCAGAAACGGGAACAAATGATAGTGGAGGAGAATGGGTTACTCCATTAATTTCTGATAGTAAAGGAAAAATATATGCTGGTTATAGAAAATTATATACTCTTTTTGGCGGTACTTGGAGAGCTACTTCTTCTTTCGAATTTTCTGGAGATTTAGATCATTTAGCGGTAGATCCAAGTAATGATAATAATTTATTTCTTGCTCAAAGTAATCAATTATATAGAACTAATACTGCAGGTTTAAATTTTACTAATATTCCTTTCTCTGGAGGTGTAATTAATGGCATAGAAGTAAACCCTAATGATTCTAATACAATATGGGTTGTAACAAACAATAATGTTTTTGTTTCTAATAATATAAATTCTGCAAATCCAACATTTCAAACTGTTGGGTCAGATATTCCTTCAGAAGGAAAATTTACAATAAAATACCATAATAGAAGTGGTACAAACACGCTTTACCTTGGTACAGCTTTAGGTGTTTATTATGTAAATGATAGTGAAACTAGTTGGCAAGTATTTGATAATAACTTACCAAATGTAGCTGTAAGAGATTTAGAGATAAATGAAAAAGATTCTAAATTATATGCAGGTACTTATGGTAGAGGAGTTTTTGTTACAGAAATACCAAGAGTACTTGCTCAAGATGATGTACAATTATTTAGTATTTCTAACTTAGACGATGTAATAAATTGTGGTGAAATTGTTGCACCAATGTTAACAATTAAAAATGATGGAGTAAACACTCTTACAAGCTTTACGGTTGATTATTCTTTTAACAATGATTCTCAAAAATCGTTTTCTTGGACAGGATCTTTAGTATCCTTAGAATCAGAAACTTTTTCATTACCAAATGAAACGTTGGTTTCCGGTAATCATGATATTAATGTTACCATTAATTTAACAGGAGATAGTTATACAGATAATAACTCTATTGCAACTTCTTTTAAGGTAAATGAATCAATTTCTGACCCATTATTTGTTAATGATTTTGAAGACACAAGTAAGAGTTTATTACAAGAAATTACTGTTGGTAGAAATAATATTTGGACAATTGGAACTCCTAATGGAACTTTATTAAACACAGCTTCTTCTGGTAATTATGTGTATGCAACAAATTTAAATGCCAATTATCCAGATAAAACAACAAGTTTCCTTTATTCTAACTGTTATAATCTTTCGGTTTTAGAAAACCCTAAAATTAAATTTCAAATGGGTTTTGATATAGAGAATGAATGGGATTATTTAACCCTTGAGTATTCTAAAGATTTTGGTAAAAATTGGGCTGTTTTAGGTGATGCAACTACACCTAATTGGTTTAATAGTGCTGCAACTTCAGATTCGTCTGGTACTTCTAATTTACCAGGAAAACAATGGACAGGTTTAGGAGAAACAGCCAATGCTGCTGGTGGAACGAATGCTAATTTACACGAATACAGTTATGATTTAGCTGCACTTACTTCTGAAGCTAGTATTATTTTTAGGTTCAAATTTTCTTCAGATGATGCCGAAAATGAAGAAGGTGTAATTATTGATGATTTTGGTATTGAAGGTAAAGTGCTTTCAATTGAAAGCCAAGAGTTACAAAATAACTTTTTAGTGTATCCAAATCCTTCTAATGATGTATTTAACCTTTCTTGGTCTTTATCTGGCGATGCAGAGGTTAGTATTTATAACTATTTAGGAAAATTAATTTTAAGCAGAACTAATCTTAAAGAAAATAAGATTAGAGTAGATTTAACAAATAAAAGTAAAGGTTTATACTTTATAAAAATTAATGTTGATGGAAAACAAGCTGTTAAAAAAGTAATTTTAGAATAATATATTTTATTTTTTAAGTAAAAAAAGACCTCATTTATGAGGTCTTTTTTTGTACAATGTCATTTACTGTTTTAAAAATTAAATCATTTTCAAAACCTTTTCTCATTAAAAAAGCTATGAGTTTCTGTTTTCTTTTATAAATATTAGGCTCAGAAATTACGTTATTTCTATTTTCTGTAATTCGGTAAATAGTTGTTAAATATTCTTGTTCATCAATTTCTTTAAGAGCTGTTTTTATATTGTAAGCAGAAATATCTCTAAACTTTAACTCTCTTACAATTCTTTGTTTTCCCCAGTTTTTAATTCTAAATTTTCCTCTGGCATAACTTTTAGAGAAACGCTCTTCATTTAAAAAATTGTCTTGCATTAAACTTAATAAAATAAGTTCTTTAGCTTCTGGTATTAAATTATAATCCCACATTTTTTGCTCTACCTCTTTATGACATCTGTCTTGATAAACACAATACTGTTCTAGTTTGCGTTTAATTTCATCAACTGTAAAAACTTTTTTGGTCATAAAACAAACATACAAAAAGGTTTTAAAGTAAGGTGCTAGAATTCTGATTCCGTTTTTTAGGAAAAATAAAATATATTTGATATATCAAGATCTACAAAAAAAATAAATTTTAGAAAATGCAAACAAGAGATTACGATGATTATATTTACATACCATCATCACTAGGTTTTAGAAAAGTAAATGATGCTGGTAATAAGGTGTTTTTAGACATAGAAACAGATGGATATTGTAATTTATACGCAGATAATATTAGTATAAGCTACTTGCATAATATGAACGATTTTCAAGTAAATGCAATACATTACTTTGAAGAAAATCATCTAACAATTTTTAAAAAGGTGTTAAGTTATTTATCTAATTTTTACAAAAATGCTAAGTTAGAATTGGGCTTTAGACATGTAAATGTTTTAAACGATTATAAAGACGATATGTGTTATTTAGAGTATGTTTTTATAGATTCTAAAGGAAGCAGTATAAGTATAAAAATGGGAAAAGATCAAGTAATAAGTTCGAGTTTATAAAACCTATTTTAACTAATTAAAAAAGGCTTAAAATCATAGAGATTTTAAGCCTTTTTATATCAATAAAACTTAATTCTTTTATTCTGTAATTGCTTCTGGTGTTTTTAATAAACCTTTTACTCTCATTTTAAACTTCATTGATAAAAAGAATAAAATAGGAACTACAATTAGTGTTAAAAACGTTGCTATTATTAAACCATAAATAACTGTCCAAGCTAAAGGACCCCAGAAAATAACATTATCTCCACCCATATAAATATGAGGGTTAAGTTCACTAAATAAAGTAAAGAAGTTAATATTTAAACCAATAGCCAAAGGAACTAAACCTAAAATAGTTGTAATTGCCGTTAATAAAACGGGTCTTAAACGTGCTTTTCCTGCTCTTACTATTGTTTCGTATAATTCATCAAGTGATAAAAATTCAGATGCATTTAAACCTAAATTTAGTTTTTTTCTATCTATTAATAATTGCGCATAATCTAGTAACACAACTCCGTTATTTACTACAATACCAGCAAGAGAAATAATACCCATCATTGTCATCATAATAACAAAAGAATCGCCAGTTATTACTAAACCACCAAACACTCCAATAAAACTTAAAAATATGGCAAGCATAATTATAGTTGGTCTAGAAACAGAATTAAATTGAAAAATTAAAATGAAGAAAATTAAACCTAATCCGGTTAATAAAGCTCCCATTAAGAAAGTCATTTGTTTATTTTGTTCTTCAATTTGCCCTGTATAATCAATCTTAATTCCTTTAGGCAAATTTTTATAAGATTCCATTTCTTGCTGAACTTTATTTACAATTGCTGCAGCATCTGTAAAACCAGGAGACAAGGCAGAGTAAAGAGTAACAACACGTTTTGAATCTTTATGTTTTATAGCATTAAAGCCAGAATTATTAGAGTGCTTTGCAACGGTAGAAACGGGTATTTCTTTTACCTTACCTGTGTTATCTCTAAATGTTATTTTCTGATTAAATAAAGCACTTGTATTGTATCTATTTTCTTCATTAAAACGAACATAGATGTCATAATCTTCTCCATCTTCTTTGTAAACACCAGCTTTGGCACCAAAAATTGAATTTCTAATTTGTTGTGCAACTTGAGAACTACTTACTCCTAATTCTCCAGATTTTTTTCTATCAACAATAACCTGCATACTAGGCTTGTCTTTATTAACATCTATTTTTAACTCATCGATACCAGGTATACTTTTAGTATTAATAAAATCACGCATTTTTTGAGCAGTCGCAATCAACTCATTATAATCATCACCTTCAATTTCTATGTTAATAGGAGATCCTGCTGGCGGTCCGTTTGCATCTTTTTCAACAGATATTAAAACACCAGGATAAATACCAACTAATGCTGTTTGTACTTTTTGTCTTAACAACTCACTATCTGCACCTCTACGGTATTTATATTGGCGCATAGAAGCTGTTACTTTACCTTTGTGTGGCATTTCTGCAGATGAACCACCGTCTGTTTGAGGGTTTCCAGCACCTTCACCAACTTGTGAAACCGCGCTTTCTACCATAAAATTGTAATCGCCATCCATATACTCTTTATCATTTAAAACAGTATATACTTTGTTTTCAATTTCTTTAGTAATTGCGTTTGTTTTTTCAATATCGGTTCCTTGCGGATATTCGATATACACAATAATTTGATTTGGTTTGTTGTCTGGAAAAAATTCAACTTTGGTTCTTTGCATTCCTAAAGAAGCTCCAAAAGCCATAAAAGATGCAATTAAAAGAGCAAAAGTACCACCAATTAACCAATAAGGAGTTCTACCTTTTAAGGCTTTTCTTAATTGACGCTCATACCAGTTTTCTAGACGAGGTAATACTTTAGTTTGAAAATTATTTGCCCAGCTTCTTAAGAATAAACGATATACCCAAAGCATAATTGCTGTAAAAACCATTAAACTACCTAAAGCTCTGTAGGTTCCACCAAAGATTAAAATTAGAATTCCAATAACCGCAATTATACTTGTCGTTTTTATAATTTGTTTTAAAGGCATGTTTTCATCCTCTGTACTCATAAAATCAGAAACTAAAACAGAGTTAAAAAAGATAGCAACGACTAATGATGAACCTAAAACCATAGATAAAGTAATAGGTAAAAGTTTCATAAACTCACCCATAACACCAGGCCATAAACCTAAAGGGATAAATGCAGCAACAGTTGTTGCGGTAGATATTATAATAGGAAAAGCAATTTCTCCAATACCTTTTTTAGCAGCTTCTTTTCTGCTCATACCTTCTTCATCCATTAAACGGTAAACATTTTCTACAACTACAATACCGTTATCAACCAGCATTCCTAGTCCCATAATAAGACCAAAAAGAATCATTGTATTTAATGTATATCCAAAAGAGTTTAGTAACATTAAAGACATAAACATAGACATTGGTATTGCAAAACCAACAAATACAGCATTTTTAAATCCTAAAAAGAACATTAAAACAATAACCACTAAAATTACTCCAAAAATAATGTTATTTACAAGATCATCTACAGCTGCTATTGTAACAGAAGATTGATCATTTGCAACAGTTACTGTTAAATCTTGAGGAAAAATATTTTTTATAGCATCTTCTACAATCACTTTTATTTGATCTGTAGCAGCAACCATATTTGTTCCAGCTCTTTTTTTAACATCTAACATTACTACTCTATGACCAGATTCTCTAGCATATGTAGTTCTATCTTTTTCACTAAAAGTTATTTTTGCAACATCTTTTAGGTAAATAGGATTACCATTTTCTGCTTTAACTACAAAGTTTTCTAATTCTTTAGGGTCTTCTATTTCTCCTAATATTCTTATGGTACGTCTTTGTCCACTAGTAATTAAATTACCTGCAGACATGGTTACATTACCACCTTTTATTGCATTTATAATATCGTTAAAACTAACTTTTGTTGCCATCATTTTATAAATGTCAACTGCAATTTCTACTTCTTTATCTTGTACACCACGAATGTCTGCTTTTTTAATTTCTGTAATATTTTCTATTTCATCTTGTAAATATTCGGCAAATTCTTTTAGTTTTTCAACCGTATAATCTCCAGAAATGTTAATATTTAGTATCGGCATTTCTTCACTCATGCTTAAGGCAAATACATTTGGTTCTACTTTTGCACCATTAAAAGTAGGCCAATCTTCTCCCGAAGTTTCAGAATCTATTTCGTCTTTTATTTTTTGTTTTGCTTGCTCAACAGTAATTTTTTCATCGAATTCTACAACCATCATAGAATAATCTTCTTGAGATGTTGAGGTAATTTCAACTACATTACTTACGGTTTTTAGTTTATCTTCTAAGGGGTCTGTTATTAGTTTTTCTATGTCTTCTGCAGTATTACCAGGATACACAGAACTAACATAAATTTTTGTTTCCTTAATTTCTGGAAAACTTTCTCTAGGCATTTCAAAAAAAGCAGAAATACCTAAATAAAATATAACTAACATAACTACATACATGGTAGTTTTGTTAGAAATTGCCCAAGATGAAAACCCAAACTCTTTATTTACTTCTTTGTTTTTCTCTGACATTTTGAGTTTAGTATTTAATTATTTTAACGGTTTGTCCGTTTCTTACACTTCTTGCACCTTCTTTAATAATTTGATCACCTTTTATAACACCAGATACTACTTCTATAACATCACCTTGTGTTTTACCTGTTTCAATAATTACACGATCTGCAATACCTTCGTTATTGTTATTACTGTTTTTTACTATATAAACATATTGTTGTCCTTCTGCATTTTCAGAAATAATACTTTGTGGTATTAAAAAAGCCTTATTGCTTGTGTAATCATTTAACTTAATTTTTGCTGTAAGGTTTGGTTTTATATTTCCGTTTTTATTAGGAACACCAATTTCTACTTTAAAAGATCTATTGTTTGGGTTAATAAAATTACCAACTTGTCTAATATTTGTTTCAATCGTTTTACCTAATACAGGAAAATATACTTCAGTTCTTTTTCCTTTAGTAACATTTTTAATATAGCTTTCTGGCACTTCTGCTTCTATATACATGTTTGTCAAGTTGATAATTCTAAAAAGTTCAGAACCCATTCCTGGAGATACAACGGTACCTCTTTCTTTAAAAACATCATCTATTACACCACTAAAGGGAGCTGTAATTACTGCTTTAGAAACCTGACTTTTTATTTGCTCAACCACTTTTGTTTGAGATTCATAAGATGCTTTAGCTTGTAAAAACTGCATCTCAGAACCAATTTTTTGATCCCAAAGTCTTTTCTGTCTTTCAAAAGAAGTTTTTGATAAAGCTAATTGCGTTTTTACCTGTGCTAATTGTTGACTTAAACCACCATCATCAATTTTAGCTAGTACTTGCCCTTTTTTAACAGACTGTCCTTCTTTTACAGTAATGCTTTCTATAATTCCGGGCATTTCTGGATATACTAAAACATTTTGTTTTGTTGTAACATTACCTTGTAATTCTAAATAATGATTAAAAACAGATTCCTTAGCTATAAAAGTAGTTACTAAAGGTAATTTTTTTACAGTATCTAGTTTAGAAATAGCAGCATTTAATGAATCTAATTGAATATTAATTTCTCTTACACTTTTTTCAATTTCTGTTTTCTTAGCTCTTATTTGCTCTAAGTTTTGTGAAGCGATAACAGCCTTTAAAGATTGTGTTTTTTCATCTCCACAAGAAGATAAAATAATTGTTACTAATAATAATGAATATATTTTTCTCATTGCTGATTTGGTTATTTTATAGAGGTATTTAATGCGTTTTCTAATGTAGCTTTTGTAGCAATAATGTTAAGCATTGCTTTTATATAAGCGCTTTGTTGATTGTATAGTTGATTTTGAGCTTGCAACAAATCGAAATTTGTAGTAATACCTTCTTTAAATTTAATTTGTTGTTTCTTTTCTATTTTTTCTGCAAGATTTAAGTTTTTCTTAGCGGTTTGGTAATTATCAATACTTAATTGATAATCACTTTTAGCACTTTCTGCGGCTAAACTTAAACGTTGTTTAGCTTCTTCTAAACGGATATCTGCATTTTCTAAAGCTATTTTGGCTTGTGCAGTTCTAGCACTTCTTTTAAAACTACTAAAAACAGGTATATTTAAACTTACACCTAATAAAGAAGAATCGAACCATCTTTGACTTCCTTCTAAAAAAGTAAATGAATTGGAGTTAGCTTGTGCACCATAGTTTAAAAATGCATTTAAACTAGGTAGTGCTTTACTTTGTTCTAATTTCATTAGTAAACGTTTACTTTCTCTGTCGTTTTCTGCTATTTTATAATCAATGTTTTTTTCTAAATTAAAACTTTCCGAAAGTATGTCTAAATTTAAATTAGTAAGAACTAATGCATCTAAAGTATCCGTTAGTATAAGTTTTGTATTTATTTTATTTCCTAAAGAAATGTTTAATAATTTGTAAGCAATGTTTTTTAGTCTTCTAGTTGATCTAATATTACTGTTGATATTTCCTTCTATAATTTCAAATTGTTCTACATCTTCTAACTCTGCCAATCCGTTTTCATAACCAAGTCTAGCTCCTTTTAAAATTCTGTCGTTAACTATTTTATTGTTTAATAAAATTTCAAGACTTTTCTCTGTAACTAAAACATTTCCGTAAGTATTAATTACAGTTTCTCTAGTTGTTAAAGCTGTTTTTTCTTTAGCTTGTTCAGAAATTTTTAAATAGGTTTTAGCAGATTCTAAACCTACTAAATAAGAACCATCAAAAAGTAATTGAGTTAAAGTAATTGTTGCATTTACGTTTTGTTTTGTTCCAAAAAGAAATTCTTCATTAACACCATCTCCATCAAAATCTGCTAATGTAACTTGTTGTTTAAGAAAGTTTTGGTAATCTACCTTAGCATTAATTTGTGGTAAACCCATTGTGGTTGTTTCCCATTTTGTTTTCTCAGCAGAAAGAATATCATTATTAGCAACAGCAGAATTGTAGCTGTTTTGTAATGCAAAATTAATAGCATCCTCTAATGAAATTTCCATTGTTTTTTCTTGTGCATTTACAAATAGTGTAAAAGAAAAAAAACAGATTAAATATATATACTTATTCATTTATAATTGATTATTTACTAATTGTTCTTCTAATTCTTTAAGTCCTTTTTCTGTAGCAATAGCTCTTGTATGGTAAATTAATACTTCTTGCTCTAATTTTGGTATTTTATAATTTTCTATTGTATTTTCATGTACACTAAAGACTAAATAGATATAGAACTGACTTGCTAAATCTATGTTTGTATCTTCTCTATAATATCCTTTTTCTATTCCTTTTTTCAGATTTTCTTTTAAACAATCAGTAAAGAGTATCATTTCTTTCTGCATTGTTTTTTCATGGATTTTTGGGTAGTATTTTTTAAGTTGATAAATGGGTGATGAAGAAGCGTTCTTAAACATTTCTTTAAATGTTTTTTTTATTTCAAAGTTTTCTCTAATTGCATTATAACCTTGATTGGTTACCTTATTTATAATTGTAAAACAAGAATTGTGTAATGAACTTGTAGTTTCTTCTACTAAAGCATGTTTATTGCTAGAATATTTATATAAAGTTTTTTTTGAAATACCCAATTCATTT
>CAJQQH010000081.1 GCA_905480405.1 uncultured Polaribacter sp.
TAGCGAATCCTAATACAGTTTGTGTGGATATGCGTAATCATTATGAAAGTGAAATTGGTCATTTTGATGGAGCTGTAACCCCAGATGTAGATACATTTAGAGATTCTTTAGATATTATTGAAGAAGATTTAAAAGATAATAAAGAAGATAAAAATTTGTTGATGTATTGTACTGGTGGAATTCGTTGTGAAAAAGCATCTGCTTATTATAAACACAAAGGATTTAAAAATGTTTTTCAATTAGAGGGCGGAATTATAGAATACACCCGTCAAGTAAAAGCAGAAGGAGTTGAGAATAAATTTATTGGTAAAAACTTTGTTTTTGATCATAGAAGAGCAGAAAGAATTACAGATGATGTAGTTTCTAATTGTCATCAATGTGGAAAACCTTGTGATGAACATACAAATTGTGCAAATGAAGCGTGCCACTTATTGTTTATTCAATGTGATGAATGTTCAGAAAGTACAGAAAACACCTGCTCTACAGATTGTCAAGAAGTAATTCAGTTGTCTTTTGAAGAACAAAAGGAATTAAGAAAAGGAAAAGGAAATAGTAATAAGATATTTAAAAAAGGACGCTCTGAAGTTCTAAAATTTAAAAAATAATAGCATGCAAAAAATCGAATTAATGGCGCCGGCAGGAAACTTTGAAAGTTTACAAGCGGCTATAGATAATGGGTGTGATTCTGTTTATTTTGGAGTAGAACAGTTAAATATGCGAGCAAGAGCAACTGTCAATTTTACTTTAGATGATTTAGAAGAGATTGAAAAAAGATGTTCAGAAAAAAATGTGAGAACGTATCTTACATTAAATACAATTGTTTATGATCATGATTTATCAATTGTAAAAACATTGATAAAAAGAGCAAAAGAAGCAAATATAACGGCTGTAATTGCAATGGATCAAGCTGTAATTTCTATGGCTAGAGAGCAACAAATGGAGGTTCATATTTCTACACAAATCAATATTACAAATATTGAAACAGTGAAGTTTTACAGCATGTTTGCTGATACAATTGTGTTAAGTAGAGAATTGAGTTTACGTCAAGTAAAAAAGATTACAGAAGATATAGAAAAAGATCAAATAAAAGGACCTTCAGGAAGATTAGTTGAAATTGAGATTTTTGGTCATGGTGCTTTGTGTATGGCAGTTTCAGGTAAATGTTATATGAGTTTACATTCTCATAATTCTTCTGCAAATAGAGGTGCTTGTAAGCAGAATTGTAGAAAAAAATATACAGTTATCGATCAAGAAACTGGTTTTGAAATGGAATTAGAAAACGAATACATAATGTCTCCAAAAGATTTATGTACCATCGATTTTTTAGATCAAGTTGGTGATGCAGGAATCAAAGTTTTAAAGATTGAAGGTCGAGGTAGAGCTCCAGAATATGTTGCAAAAGTTATTAAATGTTACAGAGACGCAATTGATAGTTTAGCTGCAGGAACTTACGATAAAGAAAAAGTAATTTCTTGGATGCAAGAATTAGAGAAAGTTTACAATCGTGGTTTTTGGAATGGTTATTATTTAGGGCAAAAATTAGGTGAATGGAGTAAAGAGTCGGGGTCTCATGCAACTCAAAAGAAAGTTTATTTAGGTAGAGGAGAACATTATTTTGATAAAGTAAAAATTGCTCAGTTTAAAATTGATGCTTATGATGTTGCTATTGGAGATACTATTCTAATTACGGGGCCAACAACAGGGGCGCAAGAAATGGAATTAAAAGAGATGTTTGTAAACGATGCTCCAGCAGAAAAAGCGACGAAAGGAGATGAGGTTACTATGAAGTTAGACTTTAAAGTAAGAAGATCAGATAAGCTGTATAAGATTGTAAAAACTGAATTTGCAGAAAACTAATGGTTGTAATTACACTTCAAAGAAAAAAATGTATTGGCTGTAATTACTGTGTAGAGGTTGCTCCAGCACAGTTTCAGATGTCTAAAAAAGACGGTAAAACAGTTTTGCTGCATTCTGTAGAAAAGAAAGGGTTTTTTACACTAAAATCTTTTGATGAGTCTATTTTTGATTGTTCTAATGAAGCAAAAAAGGCATGTCCTGTTAATATAATAGAAGTGAAGCAAGTTTAAGAAATACAAGAATTTAATATAGAAAGACCTCAGTTTTTGGGGTCTTTTTTTTTGTTTTTTTAATCATGTGAAGCTTTTTTATTAGGGTGAAAACGATATTTTACACGAATTCTAATTCAACCGTTACAGATTCTAAATAGAACAAAATTTAAATAGATTATCAAGTTATATTTGGTGTGTCATCAAAATAAAAAATAGTTACAAGAACTTTACATTAACCTGTTTTTTCATTCTTTGAGAATGCGTATATTTACGAATTAGTGAAGATTAGTCTGTGTTTATGTATCAGTCTGATAATCAATTTATGAACCAAGAGGTTTTTATGCTTTCTGGCGTCTTTTTTAGTGGGTTTGCTGCTAAAAATAAACCTTAAAGAATATTAACTATAAAAATATATATACTTACATGGCATGTGGAAGTTGTGGTACAACAGAAAATGGTGTACCAAAAGGTTGTAAAAGTAACGGTAATTGTGGAAGTGGAACTTGTGGAAGTGGTAGTAATAAACTAGCTGTTTTCGATTGGTTATCTAACATGACTTTGCCAAGTGGACAAGAGAAATTTAATATTTTTGAAGTCCGTTTTAAAAACGGAAGAAAGCATTTTTATAAAAATCCTGATAATTTACCTATAACTATGGGAGATATTGTAGCAACAGAAGGTTCTCCTGGGCACGATATTGGTACCGTTTCTTTAGCAGGAGAGTTGGTGAAAGTGCAAATGAAAAAGCGCAAAATTACTGCTGAACATGAAGATGTAAAGAAAATTTACAGAAAAGCAAGCCAGAGAGATATCGATATTTGGCAACAAGCAAGAGGTAAAGAAGAAGAAACTCAAAGAAAAGGTAGAGAGATCTTAGGAAAGTTAGGTTTGCAAATGAAATTATCTGATGTAGAATATCAAGGTGATGGAAACAAGGCAACTTTTTATTATACTGCAGATACAAGAGTAGATTTTAGACAACTAATTAGAGATTTAGCAAGTGCTTTT
>CAJQQH010000082.1 GCA_905480405.1 uncultured Polaribacter sp.
TACAGAGGTAAAAGAGCTTTCATGTTTCTGAGAATCATTATGTGCTAACTTTCCATGTACTTTATGTTCTGGATTTATCAAATCTAATTCCATCCATAATTGAGCACCATTACAAATACCAACAGATAAAGTATCTTCTCTTTTAAAGAAATTCTTTAAAGCTGATTTTGCTTTTGCATTGTATTTAAAAGCACCTGCCCAACCTTTTGCAGATCCTAAAACATCAGAATTAGAAAAACCTCCAACAGCACCAATAAACTGAATATCTTCTAAAGTTTCACGACCAGAAATTAAATCTGTCATGTGTACATCTTTTACATCAAAACCAGCTAAATACATAGCATTTGCCATTTCACGTTCAGAATTACTTCCTTTTTCTCTAATGATTGCCGCTTTTGGTTTATCCTTACCAATTTTAGGAAGTTTTCCTGTAAAATTCTCTGGAAATTTATATGTTAAAGGCTGCTTTTTATAATTGTCAAAACGATCTTGAGCTAAATTATTAGCTGTTTGTTTTTGATCTAATAAGAAAGAAGTTTTATACCAAACATCTCTCATTTCATTAACATCAAAAGAGAAATTATCTTCGTTGTTTTGAATAGTTACAGTTCCTGAATTGTTTGCAGTTCCTATATTGAAAAATTCAATGTTATTTTCTGATAAAATAGTTTCAACTGAAGCATCTGCTTGAAAGACAATTCCTGAATTTTCTGAGAATAATACTTTGATAGAATCTTCTTCATTTAAAGCAGAAATATTAAAATCTGCCCCCAAATTCAAATCAGCAAAACACATTTCTAATAAAGTTGTAATGAATCCACCAGAAGCAATATCATGCCCTGCAGTAATTTTATCACCTTTAATTAACTCTTGAATTGTATTAAAAGTATTCTTTACAAAAGCAGAATCCTTTATATCAGGGGCTTGATTTCCAATCGTATTTAAAACTTGGTGGAAAGAACTTCCTCCTAATTTAAATTCATCTTGAGAAATATTAATATAATAGATGTTTCCACCATCAACTTTTAAAAGTGGCTCAACAACTTTACTTATTTCGTTACAGTTACCTGCAGCAGAAATAATAACAGTTCCTGGAGCAATTACTTCATCATCTGCATATTTTTGCTTCATTGATAAAGAATCTTTTCCAGTTGGAACATTAATTCCTAAATCTATAGAAAACTCAGAAACTGCTTTTACTGCTTTGTATAAACGAGCGTCTTCACCTTCATTTTTACAAGGCCACATCCAGTTAGCTGATAATGAAATTGAATCTAAATTATCTTTTAAAGGTGCCCAAATAATATTGGTTAAAGATTCTGTAATTGCATTTCTACTTCCAGCAGCAGGATCAATTAATCCAGAAATAGGAGAGTGCCCAATTGATGTTGCAATTCCTTCTTTTCCATTATAATCCAAAGCCATTACACCAACATTATTCAGCGGAATTTGTAAAGACCCAACACATTGTTGTTTGGCAACTTTACCACCTACACATCTGTCTACTTTGTTGGTTAGCCAATCTTTACAAGCAACAGCTTCTAGCTGTAAAACTTGCGATAAATAGTTTTTTAAATTCTTAACCTTATATCTAGAATTCTTATAGTTTCTTTTTACGGTTTTATCTGTTAAAACAGTTTTAGGGGAAGAACCAAACATGTCTTCTAAAGCTAAATCCATTGGTTTATCACCTTTGGTTTTAGATTCAAAAGTAAAACGATTGTCACCAGTAACTTCACCAACAGTATAGATTGGAGAGCGCTCACGCTCTGCAATTTTCTGTAAAGTATTTACATGCTTTTCTGCAATAACCAATCCCATTCTTTCTTGAGATTCGTTACCAATAATTTCTTTAGCAGATAAAGTAGGATCTCCAACTGGTAATGCATCTAAATTAATTTTACCTCCAGTATCTTCTACCAATTCTGATAAACAATTTAAATGTCCCCCAGCTCCATGATCATGAATAGAAACAATAAAGTTTTCTTCACTTTCTACCATTCCACGAACTGCATTTGCAGCACGTTTTTGCATTTCTGGATTAGAACGTTGTACAGCATTTAATTCAATTCCTGAATCTAAAGCACCTGTATCTGCAGAAGAAACTGCAGCTCCACCCATTCCAATCCTATAGTTTTCTCCACCAAGAATTACAATTTTATCTCCTTCTTTTGGTGTGTCTTTTAGAGCTTGCTCTGCTTTTCCATAACCAATTCCTCCAGCTTGCATAATTACTTTATCGAAACCTAATTTTCTAGGTTTTGCATCACTTACAGATGAGTTCTCTTCGTGCTCAAAAGTTAATACAGAACCTGTAATTAAAGGTTGACCGAATTTGTTTCCAAAATCTGATGCTCCATTAGAAGCTTTTATCAAAATATCCATTGGAGTTTGGTATAACCAATCTCTTGCTTCAAATTTATTTTCCCAATATCTTGTATTCTTAACTGAATCTATTGAAGCTTCTAATCGAGAATAAGAAGTCATATAAACAGCTGTTCCTGCCAAAGGTAAAGAACCTTTACCACCTGCAAGTCTATCTCTAATTTCCCCACCAGAACCAGTTGCTGCTCCATTAAAAGGCTCTACAGTTGTTGGGAAATTGTGTGTTTCTGCTTTTATAGAAATAACAGAATTAAAATCTTCTGTTTGATAAAAATCTGGTTTGTCTGCTGTTTTTGGCGCAAACTGCTCCACTTTAGGTCCCTTTATAAAGGCAACATTATCTTTATATGCAGAAACAATATCGTTTGGAAATTGTTTTGAAGTT
>CAJQQH010000083.1 GCA_905480405.1 uncultured Polaribacter sp.
TTCTTTACCAGAAACATATCAAAACTTAATAGATTTAGAAGTAGAAGAAGATTATTCTATGGGATATGCAAGTAACGTAGGGTTTAGAGCAGGTACTTGTACTCCTTTTTATTTTTACGATTTAGATTTTGAAATTCAAACTCCATTAAAAGTATTTCCTTTTGCACTTATGGATACCACTTTAAATGATTACATGAAGCTTACACCAAAACAGTCTTTAGGTAGAATTAGAGATCTTAAAAATGAAGTGAAAGCGGTTAATGGAACTTTTATTACCCTTTTTCATAATGAAAATTTAAGTAATTATCTTCGTTGGAAAGGTTGGAAGCGTTTATATGAATCTATGTTAAAAATTGCGACTTCTTAAATGATAAAATATATAAAAAGACAAGATTTAGATGTTCTTAAATATGATAAATGTATTGATGCTTCTTTACAATCTAGAATCTATGCTTTTTCTTGGTATTTAGATATTGTTGCAGATAATTGGGATGTTTTGGTTTTGGATGATTACAAAGCTGTGATGCCTATTCCTTGGGCTAATAAATATGGAATTAAATATATAACTCAACCTTATTTTTGCCAACAGTTAGGTGTTTTTTCTATTAAAAAAATATCAGCAGAAATAGAAAGAGATTTAAGGAAAAAAATACCTAAAAGATTTGTTAAGATTTCTTTAAATTATAATTCAGCTAATTATTTGGGATCTAAAATGGTTGCAAAAAAGAATTTTATTTTAGAGTTAAATGATACTTACCTTAATCTATTTAAATCCTTTTCTAAAGGACGAAAACACGCATCAAAAGTTGGTGTTAAAAAGTCTTTAATTATAAAAAGCACATCAATTTTATCATTAATAAATATTCAAGAAGAGTTTTATAATTATACAGATTATTCAAAAGAGAAATTAGAAAAACTCTCTACATATATTTTAGAGAATAATAAAGGGAGTATTATAGGTGTTTATAAGAATGAGGTTTTGGTTGGTGGCGCTTTCTTTTTGTACAATAAGAGTAGAATAACTTATTTATTTTCTTCATTTACTACTAAAGGAAGAGAATTACAAGCTTCTAGTTTTTTATTATGTAGTATTATAAAAAAGTATGAAAACTCTAACCTTTTATTAGATTTTGAAGGTGGTAATATGGTAAATATTGGTTCTTTTTATAAAAGTTTTGGCGCAAAAATAGAAAAATACTATTTTTTTAAAAGAGTTTTATTATAGAGAAACTTAAAAATTAATGCAGAAAGTATACCTGTAAACCACATTAAAATTGCAGATGTAATTGCAGCTCCTTTTATTCCATATTTAGGAATTAAGAAATAGTTGCTAATTATATTTAGAATAAGTGCAAAACTTGCTATGTAATAATTTACGTGTGCTTTTCCTATTGATGATAGTAGATTTCCAAACAATCCTCTAAAAATATAAATTCCTGTAATTCCTAACATCAAGATTAAAAAAGTATCAACAAACTGTGTGAAATTTGGGTCTAAAAGAGTTAGGATTTGGTTAGAAAATAGCCAGCAAAAAACAACTAAAAATATACTTGCTAAAAAGAAAAATAGCATATAACTTTTTATATAATTAGTAATATATCCTTTATTAAAAATGTTTTCTGTTAACACAACAAAGTCAGTTGCCATAAATACTCTAGGTAAAAATAAAAGACTAAACGGAATTAATGAAATGTATCTGTAATTTGTAATCATTTCTGTGTCTTCTAACAAGTAACCAATTAATAAAATATCAATAACAAAAAGTAGTTGTGTAACGACATTAGATAAACTTGCGAAAAAACCATATTTCCAGAAACTAAAATCTGTTATAGTAAGCTTTAATTTTGATTTAAAATTGATATTTAATTTTCTTAAAAATAGAACAGATGTTATAAGAGGCGTTATTAATAAGGCAATTGCATATCCTATTTCGTTAAAAAAATAACTTAAACTAAAAATACTAAATAATAAAATTACACTATGTAAAAACTCTGTAAAAGCAAAAGCTTTATTGTTATGTTTAAGTCTAAATTGTGCTCTAATTATTTCAAATAAAAAAGAAGGAAAAATGATAAAAGAGAGTATAACTATATAGGTAAAAGTGTTGTCGAATTTAAAATTAATAAAAGAACTAACGCTAATAATTAAAGTAATTAAAATGAAAGAGGCAATCATTCCTTTTTTGAAAACATATAGGAAAAGACTGTTTTTTTCTGCCTCAGTTTTAATTAACGCTCCATATCTTATTAAACTTTGATGTAACCCTAAACCACTAATGGGTATTAAAAAAATAATTATATTATAGGCAAAAAGTACAACACCTAATTCGTTGTTAGAAATTAACTTTAAGGCAATCCAAGAAGCTAGAAAAGATAGAATTCTAGCTGTTATTGTGGCTAGAAAAACAGAACTACCAGACCTGTTAAAAAAATTAGTTATAAATTGTTTAATTGTTTTCAGAGTTACGTATTTAAAGTTTTTTGATACAATGTTGAAAATTGATTAGCAATACTAGCTTCAGAAAATTCTTTTTCGACAAAGTTGTGCATTTTATTTTTATCAACTTTAAAATCATTAAACATTAGTTTAATTTTATTAAATAATGCGGTTTCATCTTTTATGTCAATTAAGCAACCGAACTTTTTAGGAAAAAACTCTTTTATTCCGCCTACATCTGTAGAAATAACAGGTACTCCACAAGAAAATGCTTCTAGAATTACACAAGGTAAGTTTTCATAATTGCTAAATAAAACAAAAAGATTGCTGTTTTGTAATTTTTTTGCAATTTCATTATGAGGAATTTGATTAATAAAAGTGGTTTTTTTTAAATTGATATTTAGTTTTTTTGCAAAATTTAAATATTTATCTGAATGCTCTCCAATTATTATAAAATTAATTTCTTTAATCTGCTTTTCAATTTTTGCAATTACCCTAAGTATGCCTTCAATATTTTTATGCTCATTAACCATGTTAGAAATATGAGTAACTGTAAAAGTTGAGGTATTGTTTTCTATAGGGTAAAATAAATTTGTGTCTACAACATTAGGTACTCGTTTATATTCACCTTTAAAACCTAATGTAGTCATAGATTCTTTTAAATCATTTGTAACAGGGCACACAAAACTTGCATTTTTAGTGATTATTTTGGTGATTTTTTTTTGTAAATACGAAATGTTTTTCGAGTTAGGGAAGTGATAACCAGTCCAATGTTCAGAAATTATGAAAGGTTTTTTTTGAAACCATTTAGAAAATAAGCTTAAAATTCCAAAAGGGAAAATCTCGTTTAAATGAATCAAATCAAAAAAATCAATTTTAGCCAATAGTATCTTATAAGCTTTTAAAAACAAAAAAACTTTTTTAATTGGGTTATTAGTATGTTTTAAATATGCAATATGAGTTTCGATTCCATTAATTGTTTTAGAATCAATTTCTATAGTAACATTAGTATTGTTGTCAGAAATAATATGAAAAATTGTAACCCTATGTTTTAAAGAAACAGCTTGTGCATGTCTTTGAATAAAATCACCATTAGTAGGTGATACCCTAGAAGGGAACCAACCACACAAAAAAAGTATATGAAGTCTTTTATTCAAAAAATAATAATTTAGTAAAAACAAATATAATAACTTAAAGACAGTTTTATATTGTATTAATTTTTACTTTTAGCCTATGGGAATAAAACACGTCTTTTTTGATTTAGATCATACCTTATGGGATTTTGAGAAAAACTCTGATTTAGCTTTTCAAAAAATCTTTAAAAAGCAAAAGATAGAACTCAATTTAAACAATTTTCTAGAAGTTTATAAGCCTTTAAACTTGCAATATTGGAAGTTATATAGAGAAGAAAAAGTTACTAAAAGTGAGTTGAGGTATCAAAGACTTAAAAAAACTTTTGATGCTGTTAATTATTCAATTTCAGATATTTTAATAGACGAAATAGCTGACCAATACATAGAGTTTTTGCCACATTTTAATTATTTATTCGATGGTACTTTCGAAATTTTAGACTATTTAAAAGAAAAATACTCACTTCATATTATAACAAATGGGTTTGAAGAGATTCAAACAAAAAAAATGGAGTCTTCGAAAATTTCACACTATTTTAATGCTATTATAACATCTGAATCTGTAGGTGTTAAGAAACCAAACCCAAAAGTTTTTTATCATGCTTTAAAAGTAGCAGGCGCAAAACAAGAAAATTCTATAATGATTGGCGATAGTATTGAAGCAGATGTTTTAGGAGCTTTAAATATAGGAGTGGATGCTATTCATTGTAATTTTGATAATAAAAAAAATATTGATTATAACTTTAAAAGTATTACTTCACTTTTAGAATTAAAGCAATATCTTTAGCATTATTTTCGTTATAATTACACTTATGAAATCCCTACAAAAAACAATTTATTTTACCTTATTGTTATTTTTATCATCTTGTTCAGATAATCTAAATTTTAATCAACTAGATGATTTAGTTATTACACCCGTTTATACTTCGTCTTTAGCTTATTTTACAATTTTACCATTTCAGTTTTTTGATGAAACAGGTACAGTACAACAATCAGAAATTTCTGATATTTCTGGCTTTAGAGTTTTTGAAAATACTAATTTAAAAAATAATTTAGTAAGATTAGATTTTAATGTAGAAGTTAAAAATGAATTTGAAAGAGACTTTACTCTTAATGTAGAGTTTTTAGATGATAATAATAATATTACTTATAAATTTTCTCCTTTAAACATAGACGCAACAAATCTAGATTACACATATTTAGAAGAAATAGATGTCGTTGCAAATAAGAATATAAAAAATACAACTCAAGTAAAAATAAATGCAAGAATAGAAAATTCTACTACACCTTTAAATGCGTCTGATACAAAAGAGTTCGAGTTTAAGTCTGCAGTAACATTATATATAGAAAAAGATATTTAAGATGAAGAAAATATTTTTTTTTATAGCAGTTTTATGGTTTTCAAATCTTGTCTCACAAAACAAACAAATTTTATACGATTTTGCAGAATTACCGCAAACTTTACTCTTAAATCCTGCTTCGGAAACAAATTATAAATTACACGTAGGTGTTCCCTTATTATCTGGTTTTTCAACAGAATTTGGGTCTAAAGGATTTACAGTTTCAGATCTGTTTGCAGATGATAATAGATCTATAAACGATAAAGTAGCAGAAGTACTTCAGAATATTGATAGTAGAGATTACGTTAAATTTAACTCTCAAGTAGAGGTTTTTAGTGCAGGATATAGATTTGATGATAAAACATATTTTAGTATTGGTTTTTACGAAGAAATTGATGCGATTGGATATTTTCCTAAAGATATTCTTACACTTATAAATGAAGGTAATAATGCATATTTAAATAAGAGTTTTAATATTTCTCAAATGCTTTATAAATTAGATGTAGTAGGAGTATTACATGCTGGAGTTACAAGAAAAATGAATAAAAAACTAACACTTGGAGGTAGGTTTAAAATTTATTCTTCTGCTTTAAATATGGAATCTTCCAATAACTCAGGTACAGTTACTACAGTACAGGGAACAGATAATATTTACAGACATTATTTAGATAATGTTAACGTTAATTTTAAAACTTCTGGTCTTGTAGAAGATAACGAATATATACAGGATGCTAGTGCTTTTTTAGGGAATACTTTTTTTGGTAGTAATTTAGGTCTTGGTATCGATTTTGGTTTAACGTATCACATTTCTCCTCAACTAGAATTTTCTGCAAGTATTTTAGATCTTGGGTTTATAAATCATAAAAAAAATATTAAGAATAGTACTGCTAAAGGTAGTTTTGTTTTTGATGGTGTTGGTTTCGATTATGATGCTGCACAAACTAATTATTGGGACGAAATAGACGCATTATTTAAAGAACAATTACCTACAGAATCAAATACTAATTCTTATACTTCTTGGAGACCGGTTAAAATAAATACTGCTTTAAAATATAGTTTTGGAGAACGTAAAAGTAAAGTTTGTTATGATAATAACCATAAAGATTATTATACAGATGCACTTGGTGTTCAGTTATTTAATGTTTTTAGACCTTTAAGTCCTCAATTAGCGTTAACTGCTTTTTATCAGAAAGCACTAACGAGTAAGATTCATACAAAAGTAACCTATACAATAGACGATTTGTCTTATAGTAATCTAGGAGCAGGAATATCTGCACAATTTAGTAAAGTAAATATTTATGGAATGATAGATAATATATTAGAGTATAAAAACCTATCTAATGCTAATAATTTATCTTTACAACTCGGTATAAATGTAATTTTTAATTAAGATGATAAAAAATATAACCTGCACATTCTTTTTATTGATAAGTATCTCTCTATATAGTCAATTAGAAAAATTAAATAATTATAAATATATTATTGTGCCTGATAAGTTCCATTTTGTAAAGTCTAAAGATGGTTATTCTACAAGCTCACTAACAAAATTTTTATTAAAGAAAAAAGGTTTTGAAGTTTATTTGAGTAACGATACATTTCCTGAAGAATTAAACTCTAATAGATGTTTATCACTAGAAGCATCTGTAGTTGATAACTCTGGTATGTTTAAAACAAAAAATCAAATAGTTTTTAAAGATTGTTACAAGAAAGAAATTTTTAAGACTGAGGTTGGTGTTAGTAAAGAGAAAGAATATAGAAAAGCATATCATGAGGCAATAAGAGATGCTTATAATTCAATGTCTAAATTTAACTATACATATAAACCATCTAAAGTTAATGTTATATCAAATAATGGTGTTAAAAATGATAATTTTACTACAGCTACGCCTACAATAGAAGTAATTGAGAAGCCTATAATAATCTCTAGACCTATAGTTACTCCAAATGTAAATAAAACAAAAATTAAAAAGGAAGTTGTTGTTTCTAGCTCTTTAGATATTTTATATGCACAACCCAAAATTAATGGTTTTCAATTGGTAAACATGAAACCCGAAGTTGTCTTTATTGTTTTAAAAACAAATGTAGAAGATGTTTTTATTATTAAAGGTAAAAACGGAATTTTATATAAAAATGGAGATAATTGGTTTTCTGAATTCTATGAAAACAATCAGTTGGTTAGAAAAGAGTATCAAATTAAATTTTAATAGTTATATTTATTCTCCCACTTAGTTTTTAAACTTTCTCTAAATTGGTTTTCTCTTGAATTATTACCAGGTTCGTATAAAATTGTTCCAGATATTTCTTCAGGTAAAAATTCTTGTTGAACAAAATTATTAGAATAATTATGAGAATATTTATAATCTTTACCGTAATCTAAATCTTTCATCAATTTTGTTGGAGCATTTCTTAAATGAAGAGGAATTGATAAATCTCCAGTTTTCTGAACAAGACTTTGGGCATTGCCTATTGCTAAATAAGAAGCGTTACTTTTTGGCGAATTAGCTAAATATACTGCACATTGGCTTAATATTATTCTAGATTCTGGTAAGCCAATAACAGATACCGCTTGGAATGTGTTGTTAGCTAATATTAAGGCAGTCGGGTTTGCTTTACCAATATCTTCAGAAGCAGAAATAAGTAATCTTCTTGCAATAAATTTTACATCTTCTCCACCTTCAATCATTCTTGCCAACCAATAAACAGCTCCATTCGGATCGCTACCTCTTATAGATTTTATAAAAGCAGAAACAATATCATAATGTTGTTCTCCAGTTTTATCATATCTAACTGTGCTTTTTTGTATTTTCTCTAAAACTAAAGCATTTGTAATTTCAATTTCATCTTCAGTAGAAACTAATAACTCAAAAATGTTTAAAAGTTTTCTTGCATCGCCACTAGATACTTGCAACAAAGCATCAGTTTCTTTTAAAGTTATTTTTTTAGTTGATAAAAGCACATCTTTTTCCATTGCTCGATGTAAAAGAGCAATTAAATCATTTTTATCAAAAGAATTTAAAATATATACTTGACTTCGAGAGAGTAGGGCGGGTATCACTTCAAAACTAGGGTTTTCTGTAGTTGCACCAATAAGTGTTACCCAACCTTTTTCTACTGCGCCAAGTAATGAATCTTGTTGCGATTTACTAAACCTATGTATTTCATCAATAAATAAAATAGGATTTTTTGCAGTAAATAATCCACCACTTTTTTTAGCTTTTTCTATAACTTCTCTTACATCTTTTACTCCAGAACTTATTGCACTTAAAGTATAAAAAGGTCTTTTAGATTCTGTCGCAATTATATTTGCTAGTGTTGTTTTACCAATACCAGGAGGACCCCAAAGTATTAAAGATGGGATGATTCCTTGTTTAATTAAATTAGTTAACACTCCATTTTTACCAACTAAATGTTGCTGACTGATGTAGTCATCAAGTGTTTTAGGTCTAATTCTTTCTGCCAAAGGTTCATTCATACTGTAAAAATAATAAAGTTTTCTGACAGAAATTGTAAAAACATCATTTGGTTAGATTTTTGTTATTTTTATATTGATGAAAGACGAAAATCAATTAAAAATATCGAAGTCAATTTTTTTGATTCCAATTATATATGTAGTAACTATTTGGGTTATTTATTGGATTGAAATTCAATTCGAATTTAATTTTAATAAATTCGGAGTATTTCCTAGAACTTTGGAGGGGTTTAGAGGTGTTTTTTTAACACATTTTATACACAGCAACACTTCTCATCTTTTTAATAATTCAATCCCGTTATTCGTACTTTTAAGTTGTCTTTTTTATTTCTATAAAAATGTAGCTTATAGGATATTATTAATTGGTGGTTTCTTAACAGGTTTTCTAACTTGGATAATTGCTCGCGATTCATTTCATATTGGTGCAAGCGGAATAGTTTATTTGTTATTCAGTTTTATATTTTTTAGTGGTATTATTAGAAAGCACTATAGGTTAGTAGCTTTATCTTTAATAATTATTTTCTTATACGGCAGTATGATTTGGTATGTTTTTCCTATAAAAGAAGGTATGTCTTGGGAAGGTCATTTATCTGGTTTCCTTGTAGGTTTTCTGTTCTCAATAATCTATAGAAAAAAAGGAATTGTAAAAGAAGAGCATCAATTTTTACAAACTGAATTCGATTTGTTATTTGATGAAAATGGAAATTTTGCTCCTCCAAAATTAGAAGAATTAATAGAAGAAGAGCAAAATGAGAATATATAATTTTTTCTAAATATTAATAGAATTTATTCTTTGTCTTACAGTTTCATATAAAAATACACCGCAAGCAACGGAAACATTTAAAGATTCAATTTCACCTAATAAAGGAAGTTTTGCTTTATAATTAACCATTTTTAAAACAGAAGGATTAACACCTCTGTGCTCAGATCCCATTATTATTGCTATTGGTTGATTAAAATCTACATCAAAAATTGATTCCTCAGTTTTTTCAGTTGCAGCTACCGTTTTTATATCTGATCCTTGCAGTATAAATAACGCATCTTTAATGTGATCTACTTTACATATTGGCATTCTAAAGGCAGCCCCTGCAGAAGTTTTAATTGTTTCTGCATTAACAGGTGCGCTTCCATTTTTTTGGATAATAATACCATTTACTCCTGTACATTCTGCAGTTCTTATAATAGCACCAAAATTTCTTACATCAGAAAGTTGATCTAAAACTAAAAATAGAGGAGTTTTTTTATCTTCTATTGTTTTTTCTATAAGTTCTTCTAAATCATAAAATTCTACAGGTGATATTTGTGCAACAGCACCTTGATGATTACTGTTTTTTGATAATCGATCTAATTTTTCTACAGGAACAATACTAGTTGTAATATTATTGTTTTTAATTAATTTATTCAGCTCGTAAAATAGTTCACCTCTTAAACCTTTTTGTAAATATACTTTATTAATAGTTGAACCACTATCTATAGCTTCAATGATGGCTCTTATACCAAATATGTTTGTTGTTTCTTTTATTTCTGTTGTCATGGTGCAAATGTATGTTAAAAATAGAGCATAAAAAAACCACCTCGTTAAGAGGTGGTTTTAATATTTTGAAACAGAATACTAGTTAATAGTTAAACCGTTATCATATTGATGTCTAGGGCTTTTCTTAGTTCCGAATTTACCAGAAGCAACAGTAGCACCATTCATATCTTTAATTGTATAAGTAGTTCCTACTTTATCAATTTGAGCAACACCAGCGATGTATCCATCTCCACCAAACGCTGCATAACCAGACCATTGTAAGTATTCAGAAGTTACAGCATCTGCATCAGTTACATGATTTTGAACTGTTGTAGAAAATACACCAACTTTACCAATGCTTAAAATATGCTCTACAGTAAATAATGAAGGATCTCCAGGGAAAGAAAAATCTGAAGGTGCCCAATAATCAAGATCTACGTAGTAAGTTCCGTCAGGTAAACTTGCGCTTAAAACCATATGCTCTGGCATACCACCAGTAAAAGCACCAGTAACATAACCACCTCTAGCATCTACTAAAAGAAAATCTAGATCTTGGTCTGCAGCATGATAGTTATCTTCATCAGAAGTAGCCCATGATAAATCAATAGATAAATCATCTTCAGTAAAATCTGTAATTGTAACAGATACTTCTTTAGAAGAACCAACAACTCCATTCATAGCTTCCATTGCACGTAATTCAAAAGTAGCAGTTCCACCATCAATACCAAAATCAGTTAATCCCATAATATCTACAGAACCACTAGTTGCGTGTGCAGGTATAACAATTCTACCACCAATTGGCCCATAATCTGCTGCTGAGTTTTCAGAAAAGTCGTAATCTACTCCTGCAACTGCAGTTCCTCCAGTTTGGTACAATTTAAATTGCATTGGTTTAGAAATTGCCTTAGTTGTTGTTACTGTAATAGTAGAAGTAGCTCCTTCCATTACTGTTACGGAAGTTGTACTAACTTCTACAGCTGATTTTTCATTTCTTGGAAGTACTACATCTTCTACAGTTTCACACGATAAGAATAACGGTGTAAAAAGTAAAAATGTAATTCCAGTTTTTAATATATTTTTCATGTTTTTATATAATTGAAATTATGATTATTGTCTTGTATATTCAGCCGTATAAGTTCTATCTCCAGAACCAAAAGAAATAATATACTTTAAAGTAAAGTTACCATTAGCATCTACAGTTGCTCCTCCAACTGGTGTTACAGCATTACTGTACATATCAGCTAATTCTTGAGTCTCCATAGATAAAGAACCACAAATGTCACCAAAACGAACACCATGACCTGGGTTTAAAGGAGGTGACCATAGACCAACACTATGTGTTAAAAAGTTATTTACACTTTCCATAGTAAGTCCTTCAGTAAAATTTGTTTCAGCTCCATCATCTCTTGTAATTGTAACAGCATATGTGAAATCAGCTAAAGTAGACTGACAACCTACAAAGTTTATTGTCATTTGCTTTGCAGCATCAGATACAACAACTCCATTTACAGAAACAGCAACATTTAAAACCAATTTAGTTGGTTGTGTTGGATTAAAACCACCTGTGTTTATACCAACTGGTACACCAGCAAAACTAGATCCAGCAGGAATAGTTACTGAAGTAGTATTTAATACATATTCATTACCAGCTGTAGCAGTCGTAGATGCATCTACAGTTATAGTAAGGTCAATGTTACTTGTTGTTGGAGATCCATCTGAACCACCTAATACATCTACAGGATAAGAATTATCTAATATTCCAATATCAGAAAAGTAACTTTCTGTTACTGTAGCATTTGCCCATCCAACAATTAAAGTAGAATTACCACCATCTGTTAAGTCCGAACCTTCTAATGTGTCAGAATCTAATTCATTACAAGAAGTAAAGAAGAAAGAACTAATCACAGCAGAAAACAATATTAATTTTATTTTTTTCATAATATATTATGTTAAATTGTTATTATTTTATTTTTGATAAAAGATTGCTGGCGCAAATATCTGAGAATCTGTAATAGTAGGCACATTAGCTGTGTTACCATTTATTTCTGAAATAGGATATGATAGACGGTAAGGTCTATGAGCTTGACCAGCAAGTGTTGGTAATGGTGGATTTGGATATCCTGTACGATTGTGCTCGATAAAGATTTCAGCACCATCAATACTATGTAAAGCTACCCATTTTTGACGCAAAATTGCTTCAAGATTAACTGTATTTGAAGAACCCCAACCAATACCATCGATTCCAGTAACTAATCCAATATATGCAGTAGCATCTAAACCATAATAGCTAAAAGAACTAGAGATTCCAGAATTAAATAAATCTTGTGCATTACCAGATAACTTTCCGTTTAAAGTTGCTTCAGCTTGTAAAAATAAGCTTTCTGCAGCAGAGAAAAATAAACCATCTTGATCAGCAGAAGCTAAAAGAGTGTTTGGCCCTTCAGCTATATAAGATAATCCAATGTTTGGGTTAACAGGGTCATCAGCACCTTGTATTACACCTTGGTAATTTCCACCACTACCAGATGCAGTTTGAAAGTAAGCTGCAATACGATCATCAAACGCTCCAATAGGGTTAACGTCTCCACTTGCTTTTAAAAATTCAATAAAATATTGAGATCCAACTACAAATTTATTTGTTTGTTGTTGATTTCCATCAGCATCAAATCCATATCTATTCCAAAATGGATTTTGTGTACCATTACCTGCAATATATCCAGGGTTATTAGTGATGTTTTCACCAACACCTAAGAATGGTAAAGATTTAACAGCTGCCCAACTTGAAGAAACCCAAGATTGCACATCTGCATCTGTTGAAGAAGAAGCTCTTACTAATAACTTTAATCTTAAAGTATTAGCAAATTTCTTCCATGTTTGCATGTCACCACCTAACATTATGTCATTTGTTCCAGGGTTTAATGCGTCTACAGTAGCATTATCAATTGCAGAAATAGCTTCTGTTAATTCAGTAAATAAACCTTCATAAATGCTTTGTGCACTATCATAAGCTGGTTGGTAGTTATCTCCTCTTCCAAAAGCTTCTGTATATGGAGCATCTCCATATATATCAACGATATACTGTAAGTTATGAGCTTTAAGAATTTTACCGATTGCTGTAAAGTAAGTATTTACTTCAGAATCTTTATTAATAATAGCTTGAAGCTTATCAGTACCTAAATACGCATTGTCCCATATTGCACTGTAAAATGTAGATGTTACATTAAAACGGTACTCGTTAGAGTTACCACTAGTAAAGTTTGTTACATCTCCAGCCCATTGGTTCATCATAATGTTACCAAAGTTGTTCTGTGTACCTGATTTGTTTGAAAACGAACGGTTTTGCGCAGCAGGTAATATCAATTCAGGACCTACAACTTCTGAAAGAGGGTTGTTTGGGTCAGAATTTACATCTAAATAATCAGTACAAGAAATAAAACTTGCAATCAAGATTAGAGTAAAAATGGATTTATTTAATATTTTCATAATTTATATTTCTAAATGTTTAAAATGTTACGTTAATGCTAAGACCGTAAGTTCTAGTATTTGGGTAATTCCCTGTCGTACTTAAACCTACACCGTTACCACCACTATTAGATGATTCTGGATCTGCATATCCTGGATTTTGACTAGATAAGATAGTAAAAGGATTTCTAGCAATCGCACTAATGTTAACTGCACTAATTCCAGAACCAACTAATGATTTTTTAGCCATATCATAAGATAAAGAAATCTCTCTTATTTTAAGAGCACTTGCATCTAAAACTAAGTTTTTACTAATATCTCTATAAGTATCAGAATAGTAGTTTAAGAAAGCACTATCATTAGGTCCTGCTGTTGGTACAGAAGTATTTGGAGTGTATACTCCAGGTGATGTTTGAATAACTGAATTAGGGAAAATAAATTCATTTCTTCCATTTTCTGCAGATTCAACTAAATAACCTGACCAAGCTAATTGATCTTTTAAACCAGAGTAAAATTGGTGACCAGTTCTATAATCTGCAGTTACAGATAAAGTAAAGTTTTTGTAACTTAAAGCAGAATTAAATCCTAAGATATAATCAGGAGTAGATTGACCTAAAATCTGAGGAGTAGCACTTGGAATTGGATCTCCTGTTGCAGCATCAATTACAATGTTTCCATTAGGATCTCTTGTGTAATCTGTACCTTTAATTAAAGGGAATTGCTCACCAACTGTAGCAAAAATTCCAATTGTACCACTACCATTAATTAATACCTCATCACTTTGATCAGAAATTTTAGTTATTTCCATTCTACTTGCTGCATAACTTGCATTTAAATCCCAGTTCCAGTTTTCAGTTTTTAATGCTGTAATACCTAAATCAATTTCAATACCTTTAGTGTCAGCTTCACCAACATTAATTTTGTTTGAAGTTAAACCAGAAGCATAAGAAGTACTAATTTCACTAATTTGGTTTGTTGTAGAACCAATATATCCAGAAACATCTAAACGAATTCTTCTGTCTAAAAGCTCAGCAGTTAAACCAAATTCATGGTTGTTTGTAAATTCTGGCTCTAAATTAGGGTCAGTAATCCCTACAGAAGGAATAAATGCATTTAATCCACCAGCAAAAGGAAAAGTTCCATATGCATCTCCACTTGCTTGTACAAATGTATCATTTGTATCATAAGCACCTACAGCATTTGCATTACCTACTTGTACATAACTATAAGATAATTTTATTCTATCAATTACTTTATGATCTTTTAAAGCTTCGATTGCTTTTGTTGGAATAAAAGATACACCAGCACTTGGGTAAAAGAAGTTTTTACCATTAAGTGTAGATAACCAGTCATTTCTTGCTGTTGCATTCACATATAAGAAATCTTTATATCCAAAAGTTACATCAGCAAAAACAGCTTGTGTTCTTTGTAGAGTTCTATCATCTGTAGAAGGATTTAAACTTGTTGCATTTCCAATATTATAAAAACCAGGAATTGTTAATCCAGTTCCACTTACTCCATGGTTTGTAGAGCTAATTTGTGTTAAAGTCGCACCTACATTTGCATCAAGTGTCAAATCTTCTGTAAGATCATATTTAACATTGGCAATTGCATCAGTATAAAATCTTCTGTATGAACTAGTATTTGCACCGTAAGAAGAAGCTAAAGTTCTTGTAAAACCACTTAATCCAGATACAGAAACAGGATCTACATAACCGTTGTTGTAATTGTAAGCATCACCAACAGAAGAATATAAGTTTGTTGTAGATCTTAAAGTAATATGATCGTTAACAGCATAACCTAAGTTTACACCAGCATTAATTCTATTGCTATGGCTAAAATTACGAATATTCTCTCTTTTCCAATAAGGGCTATAGAAATATCCATTCCAGTGTGTTGCATTGTCAGGAGCAGTAAATTGACTTAAATCAATGTTTGTTGCTGTATGTAATAAATCTTGATAAAGAGTACCACCAGCACTTTCTGTACTAATACCTACAAACTGAATGTTTGCTTCTAAACTAAGTTTACCTAGTTGTTTACCAGCTCTTAAAGAAACAGTTGTTCTTTTTTGTGTATCATCTTTAATGATAAACTCCCTGTTTAAATGAGATAAACTTAAGTTTGCATAACCATCTTCTAAGTTTCCACCTCCAATAGATACGCTATTGTTAGTTGTTACACCTGTTTGGAAAAATTCTTTAATGTTATCAGATCCTAAAGTTTCGTTTTTAGAAAATCTAAAAGTTCCATCAGCTAAAGGTAATCCAACAGGAATTGATGAACCATCAAATTCAGGACCCCAAGCACCGTTTTCATAAACAAAATGTTGGAAAAGACCACCACTAGCCCATCCTTGACCATATCTTGTTTGTCTTGCTGGTAAATAAGCAATTTCTTCAAATTCTAATGAATTCTTTAATCTTACTGTAAAACCTTTTTCACTGTCTTTACCACCTTTTTTAGTAGTAACGATAATAACACCATTGGCAGCTGCTGCACCATATAATGCTGCACCATTTGCTCCTTTAACAACGTTTACATTTTCAATTAAATCTGGATCCAAAGCAAAGAAAAGAGCAGTAGAAGATGGTACACCATCTATAACAACTAACGCTTCATTGTTTGCAGAGAAAGATCTCATACCTCTTAATGTAATTGTGTATCCTTGATTTACACCACTACTTGTTTGACGAACGTTTAAACCAGATACCTTACCTGTTAGTGCAGAAGCTAAATTTTGTGCTCCAGCTTTAGTAAGTTCATCTGCTTTTACAACTTGGTTAGAAGTAGTTAATTCATCCGGCTTTCTTTTAATACCAAATGCTGTTATAATAACTTCATCTAATACTTCTCCACCAGCAACTAATACTACGTTGATTGAATTAGAAGAACCAACCTTTTTTTCAACAGAATTGTATCCTAAATAACTAAAAACAAGAGTATCTCCAGTTTTTGCTTTAATTGAGTACTTTCCATCAAAATCAGTTTCTGTACCATTAGTAGTACCTTTAATTAAAACACTTACCCCAGGTAAAGCTCCTGATTCCTCAGTCACAGTACCGGAAATAGTTTTTTCTTGTGCAAAAGAAATTTGCACGACCAACGCTAGTAGTAGCGTTAAAATTCCATTAAACTTTGTTTTCATTGTATAATTATTTGAATTAATTAATGTCAAAAATCTTAAATAAATCTTAATTCACCAACTTTTTAACATAAAAAAACACAAAAAAGTTAACAACTTGTTAACGTTAACAAAATATTTTACCTTATTTTTCTTAAAATAATGTAACCCAATTAATCATTAATTTTGAGTTAGAGTAAGTGAATTTTTCTTTATTTCCTTTACCAATAACATATCCTATATTAATTAATGATTTTTTTACTTTAAATAAATAACCTATCCCAATACCTAACAAGTTTTCCTTATTAATTCTTCCAACATCTGTTATAGAATAAACGTATGATTTGTTTGAAGTTAGTCTTCTAAATTCAATATTAAAATAAGTATAATTATTTGTAAAAATATTTTGTTCATTAAAACCTCTAATTGAGTTTGTTCCGCCTATTCTAAATAATTCATTGTTTAGTAAATTGTCCGAATTTAAATAACCAGTTTTGTTTTTAGTATAAATACTGTTTCTTGTGTTTATATCAAATATGTACGAAGTTGATGCTTCAATTTTAAATTGATTTGAATTGTTTATTTCTGATTTTCTTTTTCCTATAGTAGGATTTATTTGTAAGTTAAATTTATCATTTAAAAATATATCGTTTTTTGTTATTTTATATTGATATTCCAACCCAATGAAAAAGTTATTAAATTTTTCAAAAGAACTGTTGTCTATTTTTTTTAGGTTTAACGATGTTTCTGTATTATAAGTTAATGCAATTCTTGTCTTTGAATTGATACTGTAAAATAGTTTAGAATCTAATTTTGTATTTACAAAAGTTGAATCTTGCTTGTAGATTGAGAAATTTATTTGAGGACTAAATTTGGTATTGAAGATATAAGGGATTTCAGTTTTTAGATCAAGCTCTTGTTTTTTGTCGCCTGTGCTTTCCCAGTTTATTGAAATTTTTTCACCCGTATTAAATATATTATTTAATTTAAGGTCAATATTTCCATTTAAAACTAGTTTTCCGTTTCCGTTTTCGTTTGAGTTGAAGCTTACAATTCCTTCAAAACTATTATTTTCTATCTTTTTTAAAAACAAGTATAGTAAAGTTGAATCTTTCGTAAAAAGCGCTTCAGGTGATTTTAATTCCTGAATAAAGGGAATGCTTTTTGTTTTTTCTGATATTCTTGATATGTTTTCATTATTAAATAAAATATCTTTAGTTATATTTAAGTGATTTTTTAAATATTTCTGCGGAAAATCTTTATACCCTTTTATTTTTACATTATTTATTTTCCTTTTTTCTTTTTTTGTGATTTCAATTCTTGCTACTAGAGTTTTGTTACTGATTTTTATATCAGTTAACTTAACTTTTGCAAAAGAATTCCCTTTTTTATCTAACTGATTTGTTATTTCTTTTAAAAGTGCTTTTACTCTAATAAAAGGTATAGTTAGATTGTTGTTATTTAATTTGTGTTTTTTTACATAACCTTTTGTTGTTTCGTTAAATGTAATCTTAGCTACTTCTATTTTTTCATGAAGAGATAAAAATGCTGTATTATTCTTTGTTAAACTATCAACAGTGTTTGTTAGGTATCCTATTTCTTTTAAATAATTAGATACTTTCACTAATTCATTTATTAGGTTCTCTTTATTGTTATGTTTATTGATGTAGTTAATTTTTTTTAAAATTGTGTTTTCATTTTTGTGAATAGAAGTTATTTTTAATTTTATTTCTTGCGAGAAGTTATTCTCTATAGAGAAAAAAATTAGTATTATGTATAGGTAGTATTTTTTTTTATGTTTCAAATCTGTGTTATTGTTCTGTTCAAATGTAAAATAAAATCATAAAAATTTAGTAGTAATTCTTTGTTTAGAAAAAATAACTCACTGATTTTTGAATAATTAGAAATTAATTGTACATTTGCAAACTCTTAAAAAGAGAAAAGTTTTTATTATAAACGTAAAACAGTAATTATTTAGTATGCCTACTATTCAACAATTAGTTCGTAAAGGAAGAACCAAAATAACTAAGAAGAGTAAATCGGCTGCTTTGTCGTCTTGTCCTCAAAGACGTGGAGTTTGTACACGTGTTTATACTACAACGCCAAAAAAACCTAATTCAGCAATGAGAAAAGTTGCCAGAGTTAGATTAACAAATGGTAATGAGATAAACGCATACATTCCAGGTGAAGGACATAATCTACAGGAGCACTCGATAGTATTAGTTAGAGGTGGAAGGGTAAAAGATTTGCCAGGAGTAAAGTATCACGTAGTACGTGGGGCTTTAGATACAGCGGGAGTTGAGGGAAGAACTCAGCGTAGATCAAAGTATGGAGCAAAACGCCCAAAGAAGTAAGAAGTTATAAGTAAAAATTATAATCATATATATTTATTCAAAGTTTATAGCTTTGAATTTATTTTGTGTTTAATTCAGCTAATAACAAAATTAATTAACTTTTTTAATGTAAAGACATGAGAAAAAGAGCAGCAAAAAAAAGAGTCTTATTACCAGATCCAAAATTTAACGATCAGTTAGTAACACGTTTCGTTAATAACTTAATGTGGAGTGGTAAGAAGTCTGTAGCATTTAAAGTGTTTTATGACGCTTTAGAGCTAGTAGAAGAGAAAAAAGGAGAGGGCGAAGAAAAGTCAGCTTTAGAAATTTGGAAAGATGGTTTATCTAATGTAATGCCCCATGTAGAGGTGAGATCTCGTCGTGTTGGTGGTGCAACTTTTCAAATACCAATGCAAATTAGACCAGATCGTAAAGTGTCTATGGCTATTAAATGGATGATTTTGTATACTCGTAAAAGAAACGAGAAAACAATGGCACAGCGTTTAGCTGCTGAAATCTTAGCTGCGGCTAAAGAAGAGGGAGCTGCTGTTAAAAAACGTACAGATACTCACAAGATGGCAGAAGCTAATAAAGCTTTCTCTCACTTTAGATTTTAATAGAAATGGCTAGAGATTTAAGATTCACAAGAAATATTGGTATTGCAGCACATATTGATGCTGGTAAAACCACAACAACAGAACGTGTATTGTATTATACAGGTGTTTCTCATAAGATTGGAGAAGTACATGATGGTGCGGCTACAATGGACTGGATGGAGCAAGAGCAAGAAAGAGGTATTACAATTACTTCTGCTGCAACTACTTGTACATGGCAGTTTCCAACTGAGAATAGTAAGCCAGTTGATGATACAAAAGATTATCATTTTAATATTATTGATACACCTGGTCACGTAGATTTTACTGTAGAAGTAAATAGGTCTTTACGTGTATTAGATGGTTTAGTTTTCTTATTTAGTGCAGTTGATGGTGTTGAGCCTCAATCTGAAACTAACTGGAGACTTGCAGATAATTATAAAGTGCCAAGAATTGGTTTCGTTAATAAAATGGACCGTCAAGGATCTGATTTTATGATGGTTTGTAACCAAGTTAAAGAAATGTTAGGTTCTAATGCAGTGCCTATTGTTTTAAATATTGGTGATGAAGAAAACTTCAAGGGTATTGTAGATCTTGTTAAAAATAGAGCTATTATATGGCATGAAGCGGGAATGGGTGCAACATTTGATGTGGTTGATATTCCTGAAGAATTAAAAGAAGAAGCAAAAGCATTACGTGCTAACCTTATTGAAGAGGTAGCAAGTTATGATGAGAATCTTTTAGAAAAATTCATGGAAGATGAAGATTCTATAACAGAAGAAGAAGTGCATAATGCATTGAGAGCTGCTGTAATGGATATGGCTATTATTCCTATGATTTGTGGTTCTGCTTTTAAAAATAAAGGTGTTCAGTTTCTTTTAGATGCTGTTTGTCGTTATTTACCTTCTCCTATGGATAAAGAAGGTATTGTAGGTGTAAACCCAGATACAGAAGAAGAAGAATTACGTAAGCCAGATGTAAAGGAGCCTTTTGCTGCTTTAGCGTTTAAAATTGCAACAGATCCTTTTGTTGGTCGTTTAGCATTTTTTAGAGCATATTCTGGTCGTTTAGATGCTGGTTCTTATGTTTTAAATAACCGTTCTGGTAAAAAAGAGCGTATTTCTAGAATATATCAAATGCATGCTAATAAGCAAAACGCAATTGATTATATTGAAGCTGGAGATATTGGTGCTGCTGTAGGTTTTAAATCTATTAAAACAGGTGATACTTTAACTGCTGAAAAATTTCCTCTTGTATTAGAGTCTATGGATTTTCCAGATCCAGTAATTGGTATTGCTGTTGAGCCTAAAACTAAAGCTGATGTTGATAAATTAGGAATCGGACTTGCTAAATTAGCAGAAGAAGATCCTACTTTTACTGTACGTTCAGACGAAGCTTCAGGACAGACTATTATTTCTGGTATGGGTGAATTACACTTAGATGTACTTGTAGATCGTTTAAAGCGTGAATTCAAGGTTGAAGTTAATCAAGGACAACCTCAAGTAGAATATAAAGAAGCAATCACTGCTGTAACTGATCATAGAGAGGTTTATAAAAAGCAATCTGGTGGTCGTGGTAAATTTGCAGATATTGCATTTACTATTGGGCCAGCCGATGAAGGTGTTCAGGGATTACAATTCGATTCTGTAATTAAAGGTGGTAATGTTCCTAGAGAATTTGTTCCTTCTGTAGAGAAAGGATTCAGAGAAGCTATGAAGAATGGTCCTTTAGCAGGTTACGAAATGGATTCTATGAAAGTTACTTTAAAGGATGGGTCTTTCCACGCAGTGGATTCAGATGCATTATCTTTTGAGTTAGCTGCAAGAATGGGATATAAAGCTTCTGCTAAATCTGCAAAAGCAAAAATCATGGAGCCTTTAATGAAGGTAGAAGTGTTAACTCCTGAAGCTAACATGGGTGATATCGTTGGGGATTTAAATAGAAGAAGAGGTCAAGTTAACGATATGAGTGATCGTGCTGGTTCTAAAGTTGTAAAAGCGATTGTACCATTATCTGAAATGTTTGGATATGTTACTGCTTTAAGAACTATGTCTTCTGGTAGAGCAACATCTACTATGGAATTTTCACATTATGCAGAAACGCCTTCAAATGTATCTGAAGACGTAATAGCAAAATCTAAAGGATAATCTACTTAATAATTAAAAGATGAGTCAAAAAATTAGAATAAAATTAAAGTCTTACGATTACAATTTAGTAGATAAATCTGCTGAAAAAATAGTTAAGACGGTAAAAAGTACTGGTGCTGTAGTTAACGGACCAATACCATTACCAACACATAAAAAGATTTTTACAGTATTACGTTCACCACACGTAAACAAAAAATCTAGAGAGCAATTTCAATTAGCTTCTTATAAAAGATTATTAGATATCTATAGTTCTTCTTCGAAAACTATTGATGCTTTAATGAAATTAGAGTTGCCAAGTGGAGTTGAAGTAGAGATTAAAGTATAAGTAAAATATTAACTTTCGGTTTAATTTTGTTAAACCGAAAGTTTTTTATACTTTTGCAACCCGAAATAGAGTAGGGTGAACCTGTTTTTAGTGTTTGTCGCTAAAAATAGTTACATGTCCAGAGCGTTTCGCGAAGGAAAAACGGAAAAAACAAAATCAGCGTTGAATTTGTTTGCGCTGTTTTTTTTTATACGAAATTCAAAGGATAAAATGAAACAATAGTTTCAAATACATAATTATTAATAATAGACGCGCTGGATAAAATCTATCGTCTAAAATTTTAACTAAATGTCTGGGTTAATAGGAAGAAAAATTGGAATGACCAGTTTGTTTGATGAAAACGGGAAGAATATTCCTTGTACAGTAATCGAAGCGGGTCCTTGCGTTGTTACTCAAGTCAGAACTGAAGAAGTTGATGGCTATAGTGCATTGCAACTTGGTTTCGATGACAAAAAAGCGAAGAGTTCTAACAAAGCGTTAGATGGTCACTTTAAAAAAGCAGGTACAACTGCTAAGAAAAAAGTCGTTGAATTTCAAGGATTTGAAGGAGAGTACAAATTAGGAGATGCTATATCAGTAGATCACTTTGAAGAAGGTGAATTTGTTGATGTATCTGGTGTTTCTAAAGGTAAAGGTTTTCAAGGTGTTGTAAAACGTCATGGATTTGCTGGTGTGGGTCAAGCTACTCATGGTCAGCACAACAGATTAAGAGCTCCTGGTTCTATTGGTGCTGCATCGTATCCTGCAAGAGTATTTAAGGGAATGCGTATGGGAGGCCGTATGGGAGGAGATAAAGTAAAAGTTCAAAACTTAAAAGTATTAAAAGTGGTTGCTGAAAAGAACTTACTTGTTGTTAAAGGAGCTGTTCCTGGACACAAAAATGCTTTTGTAACTATTCAGAAATAATGAAAGTATCAGTTTTAGATATTACAGGAAAAGATACTGGAAGGAAAGTTGAACTTTCTAAGGAAGTATATGGTGTTGAACCAAATGATCATGCTATTTATTTAGATGTAAAGCAATACCTGGCAAATCAACGTCAAGGAACGCATAAGGCTAAAGAAAGAGCGGAAATTGCTGGTTCTACTAGAAAAATAAAAAAACAAAAAGGAACTGGTACTGCAAGAGCAGGTTCTATCAAGTCTGGTGTTTTTAGAGGTGGAGGTCGTATGTTCGGTCCAAGACCAAGAAGTTATTCTTTTAAATTGAATAAAAACTTAAAGCGTTTAGCACGTAAGTCTGCTTTAAGTATTCAAGCAAATGATAAGAATTTAGTAGTAGTTGAAGATTTTGATTTTGAAAATCCTAAAACTAAAAACTTTGTAGATGTTTTAAAAGCATTAGAGTTAGATTCTAGAAAATCTTTGTTTGTATTAAGTAGTGAGAATACAAATGTGTATTTATCATCTCGTAACTTAAAGAAATCTAAAGTGATTAAAGCTTCTGAAATTAATACTTATGGCGTTTTAAATGCTAATAAAGTTGTTATTACAGAAGGTTCTTTAGAGGAAATTAATACAATTTTAACTAAATAGGGATTCATAATGAGTATTTTAATTAAACCTATTATCACGGAAAAGGCAACTAATGATAGCGAATTATATAATCGTTTTACATTTGTTGTAGATAAAAAAGCTAATAAATTAGAGATCAAAGGAGCTGTTGAAGCTGCTTATGGAGTTTCTATCTTAAGCGTTAAGACTTTAAATTATCCAATTCAAAGAAATACTAAGTTTACTAAAAAAGGTTTAGTAACTGGTATTAAGAGTGGATATAAGAAAGCTATCGTTCAAGTAGCAGAAGGAGAAAGCATTGATTTTTATAACAATCTTTAAGAAAAGACAAAAATGTCAGTTAGAAAATTAAAACCAATAACACCAGGTCAGCGTTTTAGAGTTGTAAATGGGTTCGACACCATAACAACTGATAAGCCGGAGAAAAGTTTACTTGCTCCGAAAAAACGATCTGGAGGTCGAAACA
>CAJQQH010000084.1 GCA_905480405.1 uncultured Polaribacter sp.
CAAAAGCTGTTACAGATGTAAAAGCTGGTAAAATCGATTTTAAAGTTGATAAAACTGGTATCGTTCATGCTGCAATTGGAAAAGTATCTTTTGATGCGAAGAAAATTGAGGAAAATGCAAACGAATTAATACAGACTATTATTAAATTGAAACCAACAACTGCAAAAGGAACGTATGTAAAAAGCGTTTTTATATCTAGTACTATGAGTCCTAGTATTGCTGTTGAGGTGAAAGCTGTTTAATACGTTAAAACTTATAATTATGACTAGAGAAGAGAAATCACAAGTAATACAAGATTTAACAGCAGTATTAGCAGACACTAACACATTATATTTAGCAGATATTTCTGGACTAGATGCACAAACTACCTCTAATTTACGTAGAGCTTGTTTTAAAGCAGATGTTCAATTATCGGTTGTTAAAAATACATTACTTGCAAAAGCAATGGAAGCTTCAGATAAAGAATTTGGAGACTTACCATCAGTATTAAAAGGTAATACATCAATGATGATTGCTGAGGCAGCAAATGCACCAGCAAAATTAATCAAAGAATTCAGAAAAAATACAGATAGACCTTTGTTAAAAGGAGCGTTTGCAGAAGAGTCTGTTTATATTGGAGATGATCAATTAGATGCTTTAGTAGACATTAAATCTAGAGAAGAACTTATTGGAGAAATCATTGGATTATTACAATCACCAGCTAAGAATGTTATTTCAGCATTACAATCAGGTGGTCAAACACTTTCAGGTATTATAAAAACATTATCTGAAAAATAATTACGCGCACAAATAAACTATAATAAACAAAATTTTTAAAAAACAATTAAAATGGCAGATTTAAAAGATTTCGCAGAGCAATTAGTTAACTTAACAGTAAAAGAAGTTAATGAATTAGCTACTATTTTAAAAGACGAGTATGGTATTGAGCCAGCAGCAGCAGTAGCAGTAGCAGGACCAGCAACAGCAGGTGATGATGCAGCAGCAGAACAAACTGAGTTTGATGTAATTTTAACAGCAGCAGGTGGTTCTAAACTTGCAGTAGTAAAATTAGTTAAAGAATTAACTGGTTTAGGATTAAAAGAAGCTAAAGGAGTTGTAGATAGCGCACCAGCACCAGTAAAAGAAGGTGTTTCTAAAGATGAGGCTGAAGGTCTTAAAGCAGCTTTAGAGGAAGCAGGAGCAGAGGTAGAGCTTAAGTAAGCTTTTATCCCGAAGTTTCGGGCAAACAAATATAGGTTTAGGTTCTAAAAACATTGTTTTTAGTCCTAAACCATTTTGTGTATATATTCGTTCTTTATTTTAATTCAGATTTTAATCAAAAAAATATTCTCTTTTGGCAACGAAAAACACTACTGAAAGAATCAACTTCGCTACTTCTCAATTGATTAAGGAATATCCAGACTTTTTGGATATTCAGGTAAAATCTTTTCAAGATTTTTTCCAACTTCAAACAAAGGCAGAAGAAAGAGGTGAAGAAGGTTTGTACAAAACCTTTATGGATAACTTTCCAATTACAGATACAAGAAATCAGTTTGTATTAGAATTCTTAGACTACTTTGTAGATCCGCCAAGATATTCTATACAAGAATGTATCGAAAGAGGACTTACACATAGTGTGCCTTTAAAAGCACGTCTAAAACTGTATTGTACAGATCCGGAACATGAAGATTTCGAAACTATTGTTCAAGATGTATATCTTGGAACAATTCCTTATATGACAAATTCTGGTACCTTTGTAATCAATGGTGCAGAACGTGTTGTAGTTTCTCAGTTACACAGATCACCAGGTGTATTCTTTGGACAATCTTTCCACGCAAATGGTACAAAATTATATTCAGCAAGAGTAATTCCTTTTAAAGGTTCTTGGATAGAATTTGCTACCGATATCAATCAAGTAATGTATGCTTATATTGATAGAAAGAAAAAATTACCAGTAACAACATTATTCAGAGCTATCGGTTTTGAAAGAGATAAAGATATTTTAGAAATTTTTGACCTTGCAGAAGAAGTTAAAGTTTCTAAAGCTGGATTAAAAAAAGTATTAGGTCGCAAATTAGCAGCTAGAGTTTTAAAAACTTGGCATGAAGATTTTGTAGATGAAGATACTGGAGAAGTTGTATCAATCGAAAGAAATGAAATTATTTTTGATCGTGATACTATTCTTGATAAAGAACATATTGATGAAATTATAGAGGCAGGTGCTAAAACCGTTTTACTTCATAAAGAAGATAACGATATGGCAGATTATGCTATTATACATAATACATTACAAAAAGATCCTACCAATTCAGAAAAAGAAGCGGTAGAACATATATATAGACAATTACGTAATGCTGAGCCGCCAGATGAGGAAACTGCAAGAGGAATTATTGATAAATTATTCTTCTCTGAGCAACGTTACAACTTAGGTGAAGTAGGGCGTTTTAGAATGAATACAAAACTTGTTTTAGATATAGATATCAACCAACAAGTATTAACGAAATTAGATATTATAACAATTATTAAATATTTAATTGAATTAATAAACTCT
>CAJQQH010000085.1 GCA_905480405.1 uncultured Polaribacter sp.
CTAAAAACATACAACTTAACTTTTAATGCATTCGTCGATTACAAAAAGTAGTTTATCGAAGTTTAAACAACAAACGAGATAAAAATTTTAATTTTACAGAATATATCAAAACAATCAACAAGAATGATGAATTTTACTAAAGGCTCTAAGCTTACATTGATAATAGCAATATTATCAATATCTCTATTTAGTAATGCTAAAAACTTAAACGATTTTAAAGATGCCGGTTCTTTTATTACTTCATATAGTGATAATAGTACACCAGACAATTCTTTTTATGAAAACTACCAATCTAATTGGAAAAACATAAAAGAGAATAACAAAGGTCATTTATGGAATAGTAAAGCAACTAACAACAATAAAATTTCAAAATTAGTTTCTAAGACTTTTTTAGACGAGGCTGATAAACAGGCTTATTTGCTAGCTAATGGATATAGTGCTCTAAAATCAAATACTAAAGTTATTTTAAAAAACAACTTTAATAAATCGAGCTCTTCTAATGTTTGTACACCAGATGATGAAGATGTAACGATAACTGCAGATAGTGGTTGGGGTATTTCTAGATCTACAATAAATAATAGTGGATTACCATCTTTTTGTTTGGATATAACAAAAAGCGCTCCAAATACTAATGATACATATAACACTACTTTAAACCCAAGTGGAGATATAACTTTCAATAACCCAACATACAATAGCGCTCAAATAATTGAACGAGTACAGCGTACTATCGCTCTATTTGATCATTCTAGTTACGCACCTAGTAGTTTTTCTAGTAATCTTCTTGATAATTTTTATAGATCAGTTCAATTAACAATTTGGCACTGGACTAATGGAACATCTATTAGTAATCGTTATAGTTGGATAGGACAAGATGGAAACTCATATAATGCTTCTAATATAGTAACGTGGGTAAACAACGGAACATTACAAGCCACCGACGTTTTTTGGTTAATTCCAACAAATAATAACAATCAACCCGAAGTATTAATAAATCAAACGACTCGTCCACCAACAGTGGTAACAAATATTACTATTTGTTCAGATGAAACATACACATGGTCAGAAAACAATGTTACATATAATGGTTCAAATGGTAACACATCGGTAACAGTAGAAGGTAGCTCATCTGTAGATGCTAATGGAGCAGCTACTTGTGCTGCTGATCAAACTTTAAATATTACTGTAACTCCAGAACCAACTCCGGTTGTAACGGATGTAACTATTTGTTCAGATGAAACGTATGTGTGGGCTTTCAATAGCGTTACTTATAACGGAACTGCAGGAACTCAAACTGTATTTGTTGAAGGAGCAAATTGTGCTGCTGATCAAACTTTAAATATTACTGTAACTCCAGAACCTGCTGATATTGTAACTAATATTACTATCAATTCAAATGAAACTTACAATTGGTCTGAAAATGGTATCACTTATAATGGTGCTGATGGAGATCAAACAGTAACAATAGCTGGTGTTTTTTGTGATGCTGACAAAGTACTTAACATAACAGTAATATGTGTTACTGCTGATAATACAACCTCTACTGCTTCAATTACAGGAAGTGAGACTAAAACATTAACTGGTTCTCCTTCAGGAGGGATTTGGGCAATTGTTTCTGGTGGCGGAAATATTAATGGAACAACATATACACCTAGCAATGTTAATTCTAATACAAATGTTATTATTAGTTATACTATCCCTGCTAGTGTTGGTTGTTCAGAAACTTCAGATAACGTTACTTTTACAGTAATAAATCTATTAGGTTCAATAGGAGACACAGTTTGGTATGATACTGATGGAGATGGTATTTTAGATGCAGGAGAACCTAGACTTGAAGGCGCAACTGTAACCCTAGATCCTGGTACACAAGGTGATCCAAGTGATGATATAACAACAACTACAGATGCTAATGGTAATTACTTATTTTCAGATTTACCTGCAGGAAATTATATAGTAACTGTAAGTGTTAGTACTGTAACTGCTGGTGTACCTGCTGGTAAAACAGTTGCTGATTTAGTGCAAACTTTTGATAATGATGGATTAGGTTCTCCTGGTAAAAGTTATGTAGAACTAGCTCAAGGTGAAAACAACTTAGATCAAGATTTTGCTTATGTAGCTCCTTCTGGTAATACTACTGGAGGAAATGGTGGTGGTGTTGAATCTGAATCTTTAGGAGATGCAATTTCTAAAATCTATGTAGGCAGAAAAAAGAACTCAGTACCAACAATTTTTGTGAAATCTGAAGCTAATAAATACAACAAATCTAAGTTAGTAAAAGAACAACCTTACCAAGGTAAAGGACAAACAATGTTAGACATGTTCCCTACTGAACTATTTGCTGGTAATGTAGCCAATGTTACCTCACCTACTGACATATTAGACTATACTGTAGCTGATGAAGTTTTATCTGTAGATTTTTCTATTGATGGTAAAACAAAAGGAGTTGTATTAGGTATTAAAACATCTGATAAAGTATACAATCACACAAAAGCTTCTTGTGATCGTTTAAGAGGAGCTGAAGTTTTAAACATTCAAAAAATACAAATTGAAGGATATAACTTCTTAATGCAAGGTCTTAAACAAAGAAGTGGTGAAGTTGAGTATGCTGTTTCTTTTGCAGCATCTAAAAATAATAATGATACTTATTATAACATCCAAACAAACTGGTATGTAAATAATTATACTCAGTTTAATGATATGTTTAACTTCCAAGTTTGGGCAACAAGACCAGAAGATACTAAGAAATTGGTAGCTGATGTTTTAAATAACTTAAAAACTTATATTTCTGTAAAACAAGTTGAAAAACAAAAATTCCCAGAAACTTATGCTTCTAAAATTTACAGAGATAAAGGTGAATTAGTTGTAGAATTAAGAAGTACAAAAGAAGGAAACACTGCTGAAGTTTCTATGGTTGAGTTATATTCTGAAACTGCTAATAATATCAAACACAGAAATAATAGTTTAACTACTGAAATTCAACAAGCGTTAAGATTAGATATTGCTGATGGATATGAATATGATAGTCTTATTAAAGTAGATGGTGATGTAGAAGATGCCTTTTATCATGCAGATGGAAACTGGGGATTAGACTATGATAAACAATACACTGAAATTAAAAATTACTTTGTATGGAATGACTTTGATAGAGAATATCAAGATGATGAATATACAATTAATAGAAATGTTGAAATTAAAGCAACTAGTAATTATGATTACTTAACAATATACAAATCATTATTACCAGGTACAATTTCTGCTGATTATTCAGAGTATAAATATCTAGCTTTTACAGCTAAAGGTTCTGGATTAATGGAATTAGGATTGATAAAGTCTTCTGTAGAAAACTGGAAAGAGCAATACAGAGTAATGGTAGATTTATCTGAAGAAGAACAAACATACTATGTGCCTTTTGAAATCTTCTCTTCTACTGGATCAATTGAGAAAATTACTGCTGATGATTTAACAACTTTAACATTTACTTTCTTACCTGTTGAAGCAAATACAAAAGAATTAGATTTATTTATTTCTGATGTTAAATTTGCTAAAACGGCTCCAAAAGACCAAACGATAGGTGTAATAGAAGAGTTTGAAAATAACTTTATGGCATACCCTAATCCTTCTAAAGGAGATGTGAATGTGTTATTATTTAGTAAAGTAGACACAAAAGCTACAGTTTCATTACATGATGTTACAGGAAAAGAAATATACTCTGCTCCTACTAACTTAACAGCTGGAAAAAATGAAATTGAGTTTAATGTAAAAGTAAAACCAGGAATTATGTTCCTTAAAGTAAATAGTAAAGAAGTTAATTATGGTACTTCTAAAGTAATATTTAGATAAAAAAAATAATTAAAAATCTTATAAAAAAGAGGAACCATAAATGGTTCCTCTTTTTTTTTGGAAAAATAAAACCTGCTTATATCAATCAAATAAAACAATATTAATCAATACTTTAAAAACGTATTCATATAAAAAATTAGTATGAATATTTGGAAGTATATATAATTTTATTTAAATTTAGAGTATCATTAAAGCCCCCAAATAATGAATTCAAATATAAAAGCAATACTTATTGTATCATTTTTAGATAAAAAACGATCTAAAAATCATTTTACTCCTTATAATACATCACCTTCATTTTTAATAAAAAAAATAATAAATAGCAGATAAATCTGTTCATCTTTCTTCATTTTATTAACTTAAATACAAACTGTTTATTTTAACTGATTAAAAAAAACAGTTCCTTTTATATAAAGATTAACTCGTATCTATATTTATTTTTAAAAACAACTAGTTTTCAATCTTTAAAATCAACAGAAAACCAATAACCAATTAATTTTAAAATACTCTCTTTTTATCATACTTAAGAATTAATTAATACTTCCCCCATGAGTTACAAATTCAAGCAAAATAACACATTCATTTTAATAATTTTAGTATTATCATTCTTGCAATATAGTAGTGCGAATAACTTAGTTAATACTAATCCTCTAATTACTAATATTGATGATTTCTCTACTCCTAGAAAATCTTTTTATGAAAAACATGAATCGAATTGGAGAGATAAGGAAAACTTTAATTCTAAAACTACGAAAACTATTTTTTTTAGAAAACAACAATTAACTAAAGTAGAACTTTCTTCTTTTAAAAAAAGTAGCAAAAAGTTCACAAATAGTAAGTCATCTAGTAATGGAACATTTGTAATCAATAAAACTTTAACTTCTGGTTCTGATGATTCTTTTCAATTAAATGATAATTCAAATCACCCGAATTCTTATGAAGTTCCTAGTGATAATGTTAGATGGAAGGGGTTTCGCTTTAAGAATTTAAATATACCTTCTAACGCATTAATTTCTAGTGCAGTATTAGAAATTCATGCATATAAAACAAGAAATTATAATTTTTCCGGAAACATAGCTAGAGTAAAAGGTGAATATTTAAAATCTCCTTCTACTTTTGGTGGGAGTAATAATTATTTATATAATTTATCAAAGACAAGTGAATATAAAGATTGGACAATACCAAATATTTCTAATAATGGACAAGCAATCTATTCGCCAAATTTAAAAGAAATAGTTCAAGAAGTTGTAAATGATAAAAATGGAGTAACACATTTATCACTTATTTTATCAACTTCAGAATCTTGGATTACTTGGAATTATGAAGATGGAGATTCTAATTGTTATGCTACCGTAAGAGTTGAATATACTTTACAGAATGTTGCAATAGATACAAATAACGATACAGCTGTAACTAATTCTGGATCTTCTGTTATCGTTGATATTTCAAATAATGATGCAAATATTCCTACAGATGGAAATTTAACGATAACCAATCTCCCTAATAATGGAACTGCTTCTATAAATACAAATGGAACTTCAAATGACATTACAGATGATACAATTATTTATACTGCAAATGCGAATTTTACTGGCACAGATTCATTAAACTATAGAGTTTGTGATAGTAACAATAATAACTGTGATACTTCATCAGTTACAATTAATGTTTCTGCTTTACCTTCAGACCCATGTAGTGCTGCTTCAGGAAATTTAGATACAGATGGTGATGGTATTTCTGACATATGCGATTTAGATGATGATAATGATGGAATATTAGATACTGATGAATGTAGTGGCTCTGGAACAAGTAAATTAGATTGGAGTACTTTAGGTATTGTAGATCAAGCACCAATTCATGATGGTTCTGTTTATACAGTAGATGGTATACCAATAACTATAAATTATTCAACAGAAATAAATGGAGGTACTTTTGTACCTGCAAACCAATATTTTTCTTCTTATGAAGCTGGACAACGTGGTGCTTTCTTTGGTTATGCAGAATTAGGTTTTAACAATTCTGCAGATGATTATAGAGATAGACTTATTTTTACAATGAGTTTTGGTAAAGCAACTTCTGGTATAAACTTTACAATAACAGATATAGATCAAGCAGTAGATGATAGTTGGGATGATGCTGTAGAAATTTTTTACACCACAGCTTCTGGTACTTATAATATAAAAACACAACCAACTTATTATACTTTAAATTCGGTAGTAGCCTTAGATAATGAATCTGATATTGATGGTTTTGAGGGTATTGGAAATGCTGAAATAGGAGAAACTAAAGGTAACCTCCTGCTTGATTTTAAAAACGAATCAATAACTTCTATCAGGATAGAATATTTTTCTACAAATGATGCAATTTCAAATCCAGAAGATCAATATATCGGTATAACCGATATTACATTTGACAAATGTGGCGATTCTGATAATGACGGAATACCTGATTATTTAGACACAGATTCTGACAATGATGGTTGCCCTGATGCTAGCGAAGGAGCAAATAATTTAGTTACTAAACTTGATTTAAACAACGGTAGTAATGGTGGTAGTTCTGCAAATTTAGGTACAACATCTAATAGTAATGGAATTCCTACAGATGCTGTTGTTAATGCAACAACAGGACAAGCAAACACTGCTGCAACTACAATTGCTGAAGAAATAACTATCATTTCTGCACCAATTAATCAAAATGTAACTGCTAATAATACTGTTAACTTCTCTGTAAGTGCATCAGCAATAAAAACAACATTATTTAATAACTCTGGAACTCCTAATTATAGTTCTGGAACAAATTCCACAAATACGTTAACTTATAAATGGTTTAAAAATTCTAATCCAAATACAACTTTAGCCACATCAAGCACACTTACAATACATAACGTTGCTACCTCGGATACAGGAGATTATACAGTACAAATAAAAGGAACCAACAATAACTGTAGTTCAATAGCAACTGCAACACTAACTGTAGACGCAGCTGACCCTTGTGATGCGGTAGCTTCTGGAAATATTGATACAGATAATGATGGAATTTCTGATATGTGTGATTTAGATGATGATAATGATGGGATTTTAGATACTGAAGAAGGAGAAGGTTCTTGTGATCAATCCAATATAGCAAACTCTACTTCAGGTGTAGGAAATTATCAAGATCAATTGTATTTTTTCAATTGGTCGGGATCAGATTTTACAGATGGAGTTCATAATAACGATACTCAAACTTTTACCTTACCTGGTAATTTAATAATTACAGCAACTATTTCTAATGCAATGAATGCTAGTTCGTATGTTCCTACAGATATGAACACATACTCAGGTGCTACACTTTACAAACTTTATAATACAACAGGTACTAAAGAAGCCCTTTATGGAGCAAATGGTGAAGATACTTCGTTTACTGTAAATTTTACAGCTACAAAAAATGGAAACCCATACCCTTTAGATTTTTTAACTCTAGATCCAGAATCTACAGATACTGGTGAACATGTTGAGTTTAGTACAAACGGTGAAAGTTGGAAAGTTTTAGAAACTGTTGGTAATGGAGGAACTTGGACTGGTGTTGGTTCTAAAACTGTAAAAACTACAAACACAAATAAATCTCAAGGAAACACAATATATTATTCTTACAATGCAACTAAAATTGATGTTGATTTAAATGCTGGAGGAAGACAAGCTGTTGCTTTCGGTATTTGGTTAAAATGTGATACAGATAATGATGGTATTCTTAATCATAGAGATACAGATTCTGATAACGATGGTTGCCCAGATACTACAGAAGCTGTCGCAAACTTAACTCCAAGCGGAACATTAAACGGAGGAAGTGTTAATGGTAGCTCTGCTAATCTTGGTACAGTTTCTAACAACAACGGAATACCTTTACCTTTAGGAACAGTTAATGGAAACGAAACTAAAGGTCAAGCTTCAACTAATGCGGTTAATACTGCAGAAAAAATGACATTAATTACGTCTCCAACAAATCAATCTATAAACGAAAACGGAAGTGTAACATTTTCTGTTCAAGTAAACGCTGTAACTACTACAACCTATAATGCGGGTTCTCCTGATTATAATTCAGGAACAGATACTAGTAACTCACTCAAGTATAAATGGTTTAAAACTTCTGTTCCTAACACAATTATATCTACAAACAGATACTTAACTTTAAATAATCTTATGGCTTCTAATGCTGGAGATTATTCTGTTAAGGTTATTGGAGCAAATAATACTTGTTCTATAACTGAAACAGCTACTCTTAGTATTGAAAGCAACAATATCTGTGATGCTGTTTCTTCTGGAAACATGGATACAGATACTGATGGCATTTCTGATATTTGTGATTTAGATGATGATAATGATGGTATTTTAGACAATGATGAAAACTGTTCTGGGTTTATTTCTCAGAATACTAACGGTGTTTGGAAAGGAAAAACCAATTCAAATGTAACTTATACGTATACAAATACAAACACACAATCTACACAAAGCTCTTTTGATGATAATCAAACTGCGTATTCTATCAATAAAAATGGTGGAGAACAAAGAGTTGAAAAACGTGGAAACACAAATTTTACAATAAGCTTTTCTCCTGCTATACCTGCAAATGAAATAGCTTTTGCAATAATAGATGTTGATGTAAAAGAAAGCGAGCCAGTAAATAGTAACTTCACTCCTACTTTTGCTACTTATAACCTTAAAATTAATGGAGGTAATAATCCTAATGGCGTTTTTCTAAGCGCTACAGATAAACTAAACAATTTACCTCAGCTAAATTACAATACTAGTTCTGGTTTAGTTACTATGAATGGTGACAAAGAAAATCAATATCTTATCCTGAAAGGAAAATCTAATAATTTAATTTCATCAATAACATTAACCTCAACAAATATTTCAAATAATAGTGAAATTTCTGGTGATTTAATATCGTATTCAATTCTAGCAAAAGAAGAATGTGATACTGATAAAGATGGTATTTCTGACAGTTTAGATACAGATTCAGATAATGATGGATGTGCAGATGCTAAAGAAGCTGCGAGTAACTTATCTACAACTGCAACTTTATCTGGTGGTAGTAATGGAGGTAGTTCTGCTAACTTAGGTACAAATGTAAATGCAAATGGTATTCCTACAATTGCTGCTACAAATGCAACAGCAGGTCAAGCAACTACTACGGCAGTAACAACAGCAGAATTAATTACAATAGATACTGCTCCTAGTAATAGTACAACTAATGAAAATACAACTGCAAGCTTAACAATAACTGCTTCTGCTGTAAAAACATCTACTTTTAATTCTGGTTCTCCTCTTTATTCAAATCCAAATGGAGTTAGTACAACAGGATCATTAGCCTATAAGTGGTTTAAAGATTCTGCTCCAAATACAATTCTATCAACAACAAGTAATTTAAACATCAATAATTTAACAGTTGCTGAGACAGGAGATTACACAGTTCAAATTTTTGGCTCTAATAACAAGTGTTATATAGAAGAAACTGCTACTATAAGTATCAATTATCTGCCTACTGCAGAAGATGACACAATTACAGGTATTGCTGAAGGTAGTATAAACAGTCAAATAAATGTTTTAGCAAACAATGGTAACAATGCAGATTCATTTGGAACAGATGGACCTAACATAGGTGCAATTACTTTACCTACTACAACAACTACCGAAGGAGGAACAGTAACTGTTGATGATAAAGGAAACAATGATCCTACAGATGATATTATTTTATATACTCCTTTAGATAATAATTTTTATGGTACAGATACTTTTGATTATACAATTACAGATAGTAATGGAGATACCTCAACTGCAACAGTTACCATCTATGTAAGCTCTGTAAATGATGCTCCTACTGCTGTTAATGATAATTATACAACCTTAGAAGATACACCTAAAGTATTAAAACCGCTTACAAAAGGAACAAATGATAGCGATCCTGAAAATGATACTTTAACAATTACATCAATCAATAACGAACTTATTGCGATTGGTACTGCAAAAACAATAGCGGTTCCAAATGGTTCGGTTACCTATAGTCAAACAGGTGTAATTACTTTTATTCCAAATGCAAACTTTACAGGTACTGTTCAATTCCCTTATACAATTAGTGATGGAAATGGAGGAACTGATTCTGGAATAGAAACAATTGTTATTGAACCAATTAAAGATGCTCCGATTGCAACGGATGATTCTTATACAACTGATGAAGATGCAGCTATAATTATTACACCATTAACTCAAGGTTCTCCAGATAGCGATCCTGACAACGATACACTTATTATTATATCTATAAATAGTGTTAATGTTACTGGAGCTATACAATCTATTCCTGTAACAGATGGAGTAGTTAATATAAATATTAATGGAGTACTTACTTTTACTCCAAACCTTAATTATAATGGTACTGTAACATTCCCATATACTATAAGTGATGGAAATGGTGGAAATGATTCTGCAACAGAAACAATTGTTATTAATCCCATAAATGATGCACCTTTAGCAACTGATGATTCATATACTACAGACGAGGACACTGTTGTAACTATAACACCTTTAACAACAGGAACTGCAGATAGCGATCCTGAAAATGATACTCTAACAATTACATCTATAAACAACGTAAATGTTACAGGTGATATTCAATCAATTACTGTGGATAATGGTACAGTTAATATAGATCCTTTTGCAATAATTACATTTACTCCTAATTCTGGTTTTAACGGAACTGTAACTTTTCCTTACACAATTAGTGATGGAAATGGTGAAAACGATTCGGCCACAGAAACAATTGTTATTAACCCTGTAAATGATGCCCCAATAGCAACTGATGATTCATATAAAACTGATGAAGATATAAGTATTTCAATAACACCTTTAATAAAAGGAACTGCAGATAGTGATCCCGAAAATGATTCATTAACAGTTACCTCTATTAATGGTGCATCAATATTAATAGGAACAGATAAAACAATTGCTGTTACAAACGGATCTGTTACATATAATGGGACTACTAATGACATTACGTTTACTCCAGATACTAACTTTACAGGAACAGTAACTTTTCCTTATACAATTAGCGATGGAAATGGAGGTACAGATAATGCAATAGAAACAATTGTTATTAATCCTATAAATGATACTCCTTTAGCTACTGATGACTCATATACAACAGATGAAGATGTTAGCATTAATCTAACCCCATTAACAACAGGAACTGCAGATAGCGATCCAGAAAATGACACTTTAACAGTTACATCTATTAATAATGTGAATGTAACTGGTGGAATTCAGTCTATAACTGTTGATAATGGAACAATTAATTTAGATTTTTTTGCAGTAATTACTTTTACTCCAAATTCAGATTATAACGGTACTGTAACTTTTCCTTATACAATTAGTGATGGAAATGGAGGTACAGATAATGCCATAGAAACTATTATAATTACCCCAATTAATGATGCTCCAATTGCAACAGATGATACATATACTACAGATGAAGATGTAGCAATTATTTTAAACCCTTTAAATGCAGGAATTGCAGATAAGGACCCAGAAAATGATACTTTAACAATCACTTCTATCAATGGAGTTAATTTTTCGGGAGGTATTCAAACAATAACTGTTACAAACGGAATCGTAGAAATTGATGCAACTGGCGTAATTATTTTAACACCTAATCCTAATTTTAATGGTACAATTACATTCCCTTACACAATTAGTGATGAAAATGGGAGCTTAGATACTGCTATAGAAACCATTATTGTAAACCCAATAAATGATGCTCCTATAGCAACTAATGATGATTTTGTTACTGACGAAGACACATCACTTGTTATAAACCCATTAACTGATGGAATTGCAGATAGCGATCCTGACAATGATACACTAACAATTACAGCAATTAATGGCGTGAATATTACAGGAGGAGTTCAATCGATTCCTGTAGATAATGGAAATATAGATATTGATAATAACGGAAAAATTACTTATACTCCTAATTTAGATTTTAATGGCACAATTACATTTCCATATGTTATAAGTGATAGTAATGGAGGTACCGATAATGCTACCGAAACTATTGTTATAAATTCTATAAATGATGTTCCGGATGCTGTAGATATTACGGTGGTAGATCCTATAGATGAAAACAGTATTAACAATGTAATAGATGTTTTAACAAATGACACTTTTGGTGGAGATGGACCAAACAATGGTGCGATTACTCTTGTAAGTGCTAATACCGCTAATGGAGGAACAGTTACTGTAAATAATAATGGTACTCCAAACAACCCTACAGATGATACAATTTTGTATACTCCTGTTGCAGGTTTTAATGGTCAAGATTCTTTTAAATATTCCATAACAGATTTAAATGGCGATACAGACACAGCAATAGTTTCATTAACAATAAAACCAGACGGAACCCCTTACAATCCTACATCTCCTGCAGAATGTTTTAATGTTTTTGTAGAAAACAACATAACAGTTTCTAACGGAAATACATTTGGTAGTGTAGCTGCAGGTGGTGATTTAACTTTAAATGGAGATTATAGTATTGCCTCAGAAGAATGTGGTTGTTACACTGTAAATGGCAACGGAATAGGTCTTTTAGTTGGCGGTAAAGTTAATTACCCCGTTAATAATTCGGTACTAACTATTGCCAATCCTAATCAATATTTAAAAATAGGAGAAAGCAATGGTTCTAGTGCTTGGTATCAAGATCCAAATAACAATTACAATCCAATTAGAATCACATTTAATTCAGATTATAATGCTTCTTCACATATTCAATTACAAGGAGCAGCAAATGCATTAAATGTTTCTGCAAATAACAATCCTGTTTTTGAAAACAATTTAATAGATTTTGCTAGCGCATTTCAACAACTAAAAACAAACTCAGTAAGTCTGTCACAAGGAGTTCACAACGCACAACTAACAGATTCTAATGGAAATACGGTATCAAATACAAATTTACCTCCTAATGTAAGAATAGATTTACAAAACGGTATAAATTACCTTAATGTGTCTGGTACAGATTTAAATAGCGTAAATACATTTACATTTAATCAACAACCAAGTGCAAATAATGTATTAATAATTAATATTGATGATTCTGGTTTATTTAATTGGAATGTTTGGGAACAAGTATCTGCCGGATTAACAGAAAGTCCATACATATTATACAATTTTTTCAATGCTACAGAATTACATATTATTGGTAATCAGACAATCGCTGGTACAATTTTAGCACCTTTTGCAGAAATTACTAAAACCGTAAATACAGCAAATATTTTAGGCCAAATAATTGGTAAATCTCTTATACAAGATGGTGGCAATTTAGAATGTGCTGCTTTTGTTCCAATCGTTATTAGCCCACCAACAACAGGAGTACCTCCAACAGCAGAATTTACAGTAAATGATAATGAGCAGTGTTTAGCTGGTAATGAGTTTGTATTTAATAATACTTCTAATACCGAAAACACACAACAACCAGGAAATCCTATATCTTATTTATGGAACTTTGGCGATGGCACATTTAGTTCATTAATGAATCCTTCTAAAACTTTTGCAGGAGCAGGAACATACGATGTAATTTTAACAGCAACAAATTCTTTTGGATCTAACACACAAACAACACAAGTAACAGTTACAAATACTATTAATCATCCAATAGTTACTAAAGCAACTTTAACTTCACCTCCCGGAACCGTAACAAGGGAATTTACGTTAGATAATGACACCTATTTTGATAATTACTCTTGGGCATTAGATGGTGTGGGCACAAATTTATTCCCGAATCAGAAGGTTGTAACTTTTGACTTTACTACTGATGGTTCGTATAATCTTAGCGCTACGGGTTTTAAAAATGGTTGTACACAAACATTAACATTACCAATTGTAATATCATCTGGTGAAGTTACTGGTGGTAATGGTGGTGGTGTAGAAAGTGAAAGTTTAGGAGATGCTATTTCTAAGATTTATGTAAAACGTAAAAAAAATAGTGTAGCTACTAAATTCGTAAAATCAAGTAAAAATCTTTACAATAAAGCTAAATTACTAAAAGCACAACCTTACCAAGGAAAAACGCAAACAATGTTAGAA
>CAJQQH010000086.1 GCA_905480405.1 uncultured Polaribacter sp.
CCATCTCGAACAGAGAAGTTAAGCCCAATAGCGCCGATGGTACTGCATTTATGTGGGAGAGTAGGTCGCCGCCTTTCTTTAATACTGATTTATCAGTATTCTATAAGCCTCATATCGTAAGATATGAGGCTTTTTTTGTTACTATTTAAAAAAAAAACGATTATTTAATTTATCTATTATGTAAATTAGGATTGATTATAAATTTTTATTTCTAGATAGCTTCACTAACTTTTATTTAAGTATAGTTTATCTATTTTCTAAAATTTGTATATTATTACTTTGTTGGTGAAATATTCTGTCATATTTTCGTTATTGATTTATATTCCTTTTATTATTAAATGAAGATTTATTTTTTATATATATTATTTTTTTTATTTTCCTTGAAAACAATTTCACAGGTAGGAGGAGAGAGTGTATATCAATTTTTAAATTTATCGACTTCAGCTAGACAAGTAGCATTAGGAGGTGAAATTTTAACTTTGATTGATGATGTTAATCAACCTATTTGGAATCCTTCAGTTATTAACCCTGATATGGATAATAAAATTTCTGCAAATTATACTAGCCATTTAGCTGGAATTAATATTGGCTCAATATCTTATGCAAGATTAATTTCTAGGAGATTTGGTACTATACATGCAAGTATTAAGTATCTTGATTATGGAACTCTTATTGGTGCAGATGAACAAGGTAATGAAACTGGTGATTTTAATGCTAGTGATATTGCTATTTCTGTAGGATATGCCACAAATCTTCCTTGGACTAATTTATTTGTTGGTGTAAATGTTAAGGTAATTAACTCTAATATTAGTAATTATACATCAGCTGGAATTGCAGGAGATTTTGGTTTCTTATATTATAGTCCTTATAAACCATATAGTTTTACTTTAGTTGCTAGAAATATTGGGTCCCAAATAAAATCTTTTAATGGTACAGTTGAACGTTTACCGTTAAAAGTTGCCCTGGGTGCTTCTTTCAAATTGGACCATGTTCCTTTAAAATGGTATGCAACTATAGATAATTTACAGCAATGGGATATTTCTGTAGCAAATCCTTCAGAACAATCTAGTGATTTAGAAGGAAATATAACTGAAGAAGATATTTCTTTTTTAAGTAATACTTTAAGGCACCTTGTAATAGGAGCTGAATTATTTCCTGAAAGTGCTATTAATTTAAGAATTGGATACAACTTTAGAAGAGCATCTGAATTAAAACTTCAGAGTATTAGAACTTTTGGAGGTATTTCTTTTGGTTTTGGAATAAAAATGAATAATCTTAAGTTTAATTATGCTTATTCAAAATTTCATTCTGCAGCAAATGCAAGTACCTTTAGTTTACAAATTGATTTAGATAAAAGATAAATGAATAAAAAAATTACAATTGCTATTGATGGATTTTCATCAACTGGGAAAAGTACTATTGCTAAATTATTGGCGAAAAAATATAATTACATTTATGTAGATACTGGTGCTATGTATAGAGCTGTTAGTTTATTTGCTAAGAATAATAGTTTTGTAGGAAGTGATTTCTTGAATTCAGAAAAACTAGTTGAAAGTTTAAATGAAATTTCTCTTTCTTTTAAATTTAATGAAACATTAGGTTTTGCTGAAATGTATTTAAATAATATTAATGTTGAAAAACAAATAAGAACTCTAGAGGTTTCACAGTTAGTTAGTAAAGTTGCTACTATATCTGAAGTTAGAAAAAAATTAGTTGCTGAACAGCAATTAATGGGTAAAGAAGGTGGAATTGTAATGGATGGTAGAGACATTGGTACTGTTGTATTTCCGGATGCAGATTTAAAATTATACATGACAGCTTCTGCAGATAAAAGAGCAACAAGAAGATATAAAGAATTACTTGAAAGAGGAGATGATGTAAGTTTTGATGAAATTTTATTTAATGTTCAAGAACGTGATCGAATAGATTCAACGAGAGAAGACTCGCCATTAGTGCAAGCAGAAGATGCTATTGGTTTTGATAATTCGGATATGGGAATTGATGAACAATTTGAAAGAATTTGTTCATTAGTAGATAGTAAACTTTCAGAATAGTTTTAGTGTTAACAAATACACTTAGCCCTGATTGAAACGACATCCTTTTTATAGCCTTTTAGTGAGGTGTAATCTACTAAAATGTGATTGTCACATCGAGTAAGAGATGCTTTATTTGTAATAAAGGCAGTAAAAAGATATAGTGTAAAGCAGGAAATAGCTTCAAATAAAAAAGAGTTTAAAATATCTGAATATTATGGAATATTCAGATATTTATGTGTTTGTAATGAAATTTTCCATTTTGGATTCTTCATCACATAATCTACAATTAATTCTGTCATTTTTTCTTTTTTACTCCATTCTGGTTGTAAGAATAATTGACAATTTTTGTTAACTTTAGAAGCTTCTTGTTCTGCAAATTCGAAGTCAGATTTATTATGAATTATCATTTTTAATTCATCTGCTTCTGGATAACATTCTTCTATTGGTAGTTTTGTTTTCTTTGGAGATAGACAAAACCAGTCCCATTTTCCTGAAAAAGAATATGCTCCTGAAGTTTCTATGTGTGTTTTAATATTGTTTTTTTGAAGGTTATCTGTAATATAATCCATGGACCACATTAATGGTTCTCCACCAGTAATAACAACTGTTTCGGCATATTTTTTTACATTATTAACTATCGTGTCTGCTAATGTTGGAGGATGCAATTCTGCATTCCAACTTTCTTTAACATCGCACCAATGGCAACCGACATCACAACCGCCAACTCTTATAAAGTAAGCAGCAGTTCCTGTATGAGAACCTTCGCCTTGTATTGTATAAAACTCTTCCATTAATGGAAGCATTATCCCTTTATTTACTAAATCTTTTGTCTTTTTATCCATCTACATTAAAATCAACCAAAAAGGTTTTAAAAGTGCAAAGGTAGTTTTTTGTGTAGCAAGAATAAAAAGAATAATAATTTAATTCTAAAGTGTTAAAAATCAAATGATTTTTGTAAATTTGCACTCCTTTTTACGATAACAGATTTATAAAAGGATTATATAAAACAATTTATAAAAACAACTCTTTGCGTTTTTATCGTTAAAA
>CAJQQH010000087.1 GCA_905480405.1 uncultured Polaribacter sp.
CAAGAACAACTATTATTTAATGTACTCATTATTATTGGTGTTGCTGTATTGGCTGGTTTTTTCACATTCTTAATGAGACAAACTATAATTGTTACTTCTAGGTTAATTGAGTTTGATCTTAAAAACGAGATTTATCAACAATACCAAAGATTGTCCCTCAATTTTTACAAAAAAAATAGAACTGGAGATTTAATGAATAGAATTTCTGAAGATGTTTCTAAGGTAAGAATGTATGTTGGACCCGCAGTTATGTACACAATGAACATGATTGTTCTTTTTGTAGTTGGTTTTACACAAATGGCCAAAGTAGATTTAAAACTTACTCTATATACATTAATCCCTTTTCCGCTGCTATCAATATCTATTTTTGCTTTAAGTAGAGTTATTCATAAAAGAAGTACAATTGTTCAAGAATATTTATCAAAATTAACAACTTTTAATCAAGAATTTTTCTCTGGTATTAATGTTGTAAAATCTTACGGAATTGAAGCTTCAATAATTAAAGATTTTGACACTATTTCTGACGCTAGTAAAGACAAAAACATTCATTTACACAAAGCAAATGCACTCTTTTTTCCGTTAATGATTTTATTAATTGGAATTAGTAATTTATTAGTAATTTATGTTGGCGGAAATCAATATATAAATGGCGAAATACAAATTGGTGTTGTTGTTGAGTTTATGTTATACGTTAATATTTTAACTTGGCCTGTTGCTGTTGTTGGTTGGGTAACTTCAATGGTTCAGCAAGCAGAAGCTTCGCAAGCAAGAATAAACGAATTTTTAAATCAAGTTCCAGAAATTCAGAATTATAACAAATTAAGAACAGAAATTAATGGAAAAATCACCTTTAAAGATGTAACATTTAGATATGAAGATACTAATATTACAGCACTTAAAAACATTAATTTTAATATAAATTCGGGTGAAACAGTTGCTATACTTGGTAAAACAGGATCAGGAAAATCTACCATAATCGAGCTTATATCTAGATTATACGACACCACAGAAGGTACTATTTTATTGGATGATATACCTATCAAAGAGGCTAATTTAAACGATGTTAGAAGTCAGATTGGTTTTGTTCCACAAGATCCTTTTTTGTTTTCAGATACGATTGGTAATAATATCAAATTCGGAAAAGAAGATGCAACAGAAGCAGAAATTATTGAAGCAGCAAAAAATGCCGTTGTACATAATAATATTGTAGAATTTACAAACGGATATAAAACCATTCTTGGTGAACGTGGTGTAACTTTATCTGGCGGTCAAAAACAACGAGTTTCTATTGCTAGAGCGATTATAAAAAATCCTAAAATATTAATTTTTGATGATTGTTTATCGGCTGTAGACACCGAAACCGAAGAAAAAATATTATCAAATTTAGAAAAGGTTTCAAAAAATAAAACAACATTTATTATCAGTCACAGAGTTTCATCAGCAAAAAATGCTGATAAAATAATTATTTTAGATGCTGGTAAAATAGCACAACAAGGAACTCACAATCAATTAATAACGGAACAAGGTTACTATAAAGATTTATACGAACAACAACTTTTAGAAAAAGAAATTTAATCTTTAACATTGCTACGTAAATTATTTTATTAGATTTGTTGAGTAAAAACAAACAATTTATAACTACTATTTTAAAAAAATTATGGCAGAGAGAGTTGAACAGGAAGAAATTTTTTCACAGGTATTAAGAGCAGGAAGAAGAACCTATTTTTTTGATGTTAGAGCAACAAAAGCGGATGATTACTACCTAACAGTTACAGAAAGTAAAAAATTTACACATGATGATGGTACTTTCCATTATCAAAAACATAAAATTTACTTATACAAGGAAGATTTTACCGATTTTCATGAAATGCTAAGTAAAGCTACAGACTACATTATTAACGAAAAAGGTAATGAAGTAATTAGCGAGCGTCATCAAAAAGATTTTAAGAAAGAAGAACCAAAAACGATAACAGAAGAAGAGCCAAAATCTACAGAAAGCTTTACAGATGTTTCTTTTGACGATATATAACAGATAAACTCTGTAGTTTTACGAAACAACATTAATTCAAATTCAAATTCAATTTACTTTTAAACCGCAAACTTTATTGATTGCGGTTTTTATCGTTTTATAAAACACGTTTCATAATTGCACTTTTAGAAACAGTTTCCTCCCACTCTTTTTTAGCATTACTATCTTTTGTAATACCACCACCAACAAAAATTGATGCTCTATTTTCATGAATATTCATGCATCTTAAATTTACAAACAAAGAAGATGTTTTAGTTTTAGAATTATTTATAGTAAAATTTAATTCTCCTAAAAAACCTGTGTAAAAAGTTCTGTTATAATTTTCATTTTGTAAAATGAAAATTTTAGCTTGTTCTCTAGGTAATCCGCAAACTGCCGGAGTTGGATGTAACGCTCTTATTAAGGTTTTTAAAGTTGATTTTTCTTTTAATTCTCCAAGAACCTTAGTTCTTAAATGTAATAAACTACCCGCTTTTATAGTTTCCTTTTTATCAACTTTTAAATTTAAAGAAATACCTTTTAACTGGTTTTCTATAAAATCTGTTACCAATTGTTGTTCTTCTAATTCTTTACTTTTCCAAACAACGTTTTTAATATTATTATCTACTTGCGTTCCTGCTAAAGACATTGTTTTAAAGGTAACTTCATTAAACTCTAAAAGCGTTTCTGGTGTTGCTCCTAACCATAAACCAACTTTAGGATGAAACCAGATATACACAAAAGCATTACTATAATTCTGTAACAGATTCTTATAAACTTCAATTAGATTAAAATTAGTGATTTCTACAGGTTCTTTTCTAGAAACAACTACTTTTTTAAGATCGTTTTCGTTAATCTCCCTAATCGTTTTTTCAACTAATTCTATATGATTCTGTTTAGATTGCTCATCAGAAAAAAAATCTTTTTTATTATTAATTAAAGGAGCAAAAGAAAGCTCTTCATTTATAAATTTTGATTTTTCTAATGGAAATAAAATTGATTTTTCTTTATTATTAAAAGGAGCAAAAACAAAACCAGATTCACTAAACTCATTAGTGTAACACAAAGAACAGTCATCCATAAAAAGGCCCGAAATAGTAATCTTATTAGGCTTTCTATAAACAACAAAAGGTGTTTCCTTAATATAGGAATTGGTTATTCTATCAAAAATATTCAAACTACTTTTTATCTAAAACAATGTTAGTTAATTTACAAATAGAAATTAAATTATCATCTTCATCAACAATTTTAATTTCCCATAAATGTGTTGTCCTTCCTTTATGAATGGGTTTTGCAACGCCAAAAACAACACCATTTTTTTTACTTTTGATATGATTAATACTAAGTTCAATCCCTTTAACAATCTTAGTCTTAGTATCTACAAAAAGCGCAGAAGCACAACTACCAACAGTCTCTGCTAATGCCGCAGTTGCACCACCGTGTAAGATTCCGTAGGGTTGATAAACACTAGAATTTACGGGCATTTTAGCTGTTACAAAATCTTCACCAACATCAACAAACTCAATATCAAGAGTTTCCATAAGTGTGTTTTTACTCAATCCGTTTAAGGTTGCTAATGTTTTTATTTTATCCATTAAAGAGAAATTTAAACAGTAAAAATACGCATAATTTATTGTACTTTTGTGCCAATATTTTTATCAATTTTTATGTATAAAATCCGCGTTATTTTAGATACCAAAGAAGATGTAATTAGAACTATTCTAACAGATAACAACATCAACTTAGAAAATTTACACACAACTATTGCAAAAGCTTTTGGCTTTAAAGGGCAAGAAATGGCTTCTTTTTATAGAACTGATGATGAATGGACGCAAGGTGAAGAAATTCCGTTATTTAATATGGCAGAAGCTGGTGAAGAAATTTCTATGCAAAACTGTATTTTAAATGAAACATTGCCTAAGGAAAATGATAAACTAATTTATGTTTATGATTTTTTAAATATGTGGACTTTTTATGTTGATGTTATAGAAATATCTACAGAAACTAGAGAAGACTTTCCGCAAATAATTTTAACAGTTGGTGAGATTCCAGAATCGGCACCAGAAAAAGAATTTGTTGCAGATAAACTAGATAATGGTTATGGAGATGATGGTGATATTGATGATGAATTCGGTCATTTTGATGATTTTGATTACAATGAATATTAAAAATGAGTACAAAAAAGAAAGGCGTATTAACATCGGATGGCGAATGGAGAAAACATTTGCGCAAAGTTGGAAAACGTTTTTTTTGGAAGGCAGAAAGAAAAGCTGGTAAGAAACAAGCTAAAAAAGAATCTTAGCTTTTCTTAAAAAAAAATCAATATCATATTTTATGATACAGTTATTCTTATAAATAATTTTTTACACTCTTATCACGTAACAAAATTGTAAATTAGTCGTCTAAACTTTATAACCGACTAAAACAATTTCTTTGGAAACTATCTTATCTCTAAAAAATCTTGACAAAAAATATGGCAAAGTTCATGCTGTAAACAATCTTTCTTTTGATATTCAAAAAGGAAATGTATACGGAATACTTGGTCCAAATGGAAGTGGAAAATCTACCACTTTAGGTATTATTTTAAATGTTGTTAATAGAACTTCTGGTGAGTTTTCTTGGTTTAACGGAAAACTAACTACACATGAAGCTCTTAAAAAAGTTGGAGCAATTATAGAACGCCCAAACTTCTACCCTTACATGACTGCAACTCAAAATTTAGCTTTGATTTGCAAAATAAAAGGAATTTCTACAGAAAAGATAGAAGAGAAACTAACAACTGTAAACCTTTTTGAAAGAAGACATAGTAAATTTAGTACATTTTCATTAGGAATGAAACAACGTTTAGCAATTGCCTCTGCATTATTAAATGATCCAGAGATTTTAATTTTAGACGAACCTACAAATGGCCTAGATCCTCAAGGAATTCATGAAATTCGACAGATAATAAAGAAAATAGCAGCAAACGGAACAACAATTTTATTAGCATCCCACTTATTGGATGAAGTAGAAAAAGTATGTTCTCATGTTGTAGTTATTAGAAAAGGAATAAAATTATATAGCGGTAGAGTGGATGAGTTAACTGCATCTAACGGTTTATTAGAACTTAAAATTGATAAAAAAGAAGACGAGTTAATTAGGCTTTTAGAAAACCATGATGCAATTGGTAAAATAACAAAAGATCATGAAACTTTAATTGCAACATTAACAAGCAATGTTTCATCAACAGAAATCAATAAATACTTGTTTGAAAAAGGTTTTGTTTTATCACATTTAGTAAAACGTAAACCTAGTTTAGAACAGCAATTTTTAGATTTAACAAACAACAACTAATCAACTTAAAAACAAAGTCATGCTAAGACTACTTACTATAGAATTTCATAAATTAAGATACAATAAAGCAAGTAAAATATTATCTATAATTTACTTTGGTTTACTAACTTCCATTGCATTAATTGCAGCCATAAAATTTGAATTTGGAGATTTTAAATTGCATTTGGCAGATGCTGGTATTTTTAACTTCCCTTACATTTGGCATTTTAACACTTATGTAGCTGCAATTTTAAAATTCTTTTTATTATTAGTTATCGTTTCTATGATGTCTAATGAATATAGTTATAAAACGCTAAAGCAAAATTTAATTGACGGTTTAAGTAAAAAAGAATTTATTTTATCAAAATTTTATACTGTAATTACTTTTGCAGCAATTTCTACATTATTTGTTTTTGTTGTTTCGTTAGTTTTAGGTTTAGTTTATTCAGACTATAATGAATTAGCAATCATTATTTCTGATTTAGATTACCTCTTAGCCTTTTTTATAAAATTGGTTGGGTTCTTTTCTTTTGGATTATTTTTAGGAATACTTGTAAAACGTTCAGCATTTGCAGTTGGAGCAATGTTTGTATGGTTAATAGTAGAAAGTATGTTTAAAGGATATTTATACTGGGCTTTTAGAAGCGCTGATAAAACAGGTGAAAAAGTAGATTCAATTATGCAATTTCTACCTTTAGAAGCTATGACGAATTTAATAAAAGAACCTTTTTCTAGGCTAGGTGCTGTAAGGTCTGCAGCAAATACTATGGGAGAAACTTTTACAAAAAGTTATGCTGTAGAATTTACAACAATTTTAGTAGTTACTTTTTGGACTTTACTATTTATTTACTTGTCTTACGCACTGTTAAAAAAGAGGGATTTGTAATACTTTTTAGATATATTTGACGTTGTATAAATCAAACATTGTCAAATGAATAAATTATTACCCTTTTTACTACTTTTTTTTGCAATAAATACATTCTCTCAAAAGGAAGCTAACATTTGGTATTTTGGCCATAATGCAGCTTTAGACTTTAATACAGGAACTCCTGTTCCTGTAGATGGAAGTGAATTAAACACAGTAGAAGGTTGTTCTTCTTTTTCTGATGCAGATGGTAACTTATTATTTTATGTTGGTGCTCCTACACCTAGTACACAAAATTTAACCGTATGGAACAGAAATAACGAACCAATGCTAAGAGGTATTGGTATTGAAGGAGATGCATCAAGTTCTCAATCTGCTCTTACAATTCCAGCTCCAGGGAAACCAGATATTTATTATTTGTTTGTTGTTGGCGCTCCTTCTAGTGGAAACCAAGGTTTTTGGTATTATACTATTGATATGACTAGAAATGGTGGTCTTGGTGATGTAGATAGCGGACCAAGAGATCTATCTGATGGCCGTGGTAGCAATTGGTCAGAAAAAGTAACTGCCGTTGGAGCTAAAGAATGTAATGCTTATTGGGTAATTTCTTTAGTAGGCGAAACTTTTTACTCTTATAAAGTTAATGCTTCTGGAGTAGATGTATCTAACCCAGTAACAAGTGATATCCCTGGTTTCACTAACAACGATGCAAGAGGATATTTAAAAGTTTCTCCTGATGGTACTAAAATAGTTGCAGCAAATATGCGTTCCGGAACTTTTTTATTAGATTTTGATAATGATACCGGAAAAGTTACAAATAGTAGAGAACTTGATTTTAATGGTGATGGATATGGGGTCGAATTTTCTAGAACAAGTGAAAGACTTTATGTTTCTACAGGGTCATTTACTAATTCAATTGAGAATTTATATCAATTTGATTTAACACACTCTACAATAGATGATATTAATAACTCTAGATTTACAGTACATTCATACAATAACTCAAGAGGAGCTCTACAACTTGGGCCTGATGGTAAAATCTATTGGACTAGTGATGGTTCTGAAAGAATTAGTGTAATTAATAATCCAGATGAACTAGCTCCAAATATTGGCTACTCTCACAGAACTGTAAATATTGCAGTATCGGGTTCTGGCGCAACAGCAAGTCAAGGATTACCTCCTTTTATATCCTCTTTATTATTACCGGTTAATGTTGTCGAATCTTCTTCTGGAGATGTTATAAATAACCAAACATTACAATTTTGTACCGGAGATAGTAAAACAATTACTTCAGAAGTAATTTCTGGTACAGATATAACTTATGAATGGACTTTTACAAGAGGTACAAATACAACAACAATTTCTACAGAACCAGAACTAAATCTTAGTAATATTGTTTTAGACGATGCAGGAACTTACGCATTTACCGTAAAACTAACTGATGACTGCGGCAATACAACTCAATATGGAGCCTCTTTTAATGTTGATGTCTTTCTTGCAGTAACAGCAACAAAACCAGAAGATATTAATTTTTGTGATGCTGACAACGATGGTTTTAATGAATTTGATTTTGAAACTGAAGTAACCCCAATTATTTTAAATGGTCAGAGCTCTTTAAATGCAATTATTTCTTACCATACTTCTATTGAAGACGCTTTAGATCAAACAAATCCAATAACTAGTCCTTATACTAACCCAACGGCATTTAGTCAACAAACTATTTTTGCTAGAGTTCATAATATAAAGGCAGAAAATGCTTGTTACGAAACCACAAGTTTTGCTTTAAATATATACGGAGAACCTGTTACTCAAACACCTACAGAATACCGATTTTGCGACAACACAACTGTAGGAAGCGATACAGATGGATTAGTAAACGATTTTATTTTATCAACTAAAGATTCAGAAGTTTTAGGAAGTTTAAATCCCGTAGATTACAATATTTCTTATCATACTTCTTTAAACGGAGCACAAACAGACTCTACAACAGATGTTATAGATAAATCTACAAATTACACAAATGAAATAGCAAATTCTCAAACAGTTTATGTACGTGTAGAAAACAGTAATAGTGCAACTTGTTTCGATGCTACACAAAGTTTTAACCTAGTTGTTAGTCCTTTACCTGTAATAAATGCAAATGTAGAATTAAAACAATGTGATAATGATACTGATGGTTTTTCAGACTTTAATCTTTTTGAAGTAGCTTCAGATATTTCTTCTGACTATGAAAACGAAACCTTTACGTTCTACCCAACTTTAGCAGATGCAAATGCAAACAGTAATATATTTACCACAGCTGAAGCTACAGTTTTTCAAAATAGAACCCAAAATACAGATACGGTTTGGGCAAGATCTACAACTTCTTTTGGTTGTTATCGTGTTTCTGAAATTTTACTTACCGTTTCTACAACAGGAATTCCAAGTACATTTCAGCGAACATTTACGGAATGTGATGACTTCTTAGATGAAAACGGAAACAATACAGTTTCAAATTCTGATACAGATGGAATATCTACTTTTGATTTTAGTTCTGTAAATGCAGAAGTTATTGCTTTATTTCCTGCTGGACAATCAATAACTGTAACCTATTATAGAAATGAGGCAGATGCTTTAGCTGAAACTAATGAAATTACAAATACTAATAGCTATAGAAACATTGGTTACCCAAATACACAAAACATCTTTATTAGAGTTGATAGTGATTTAGATAATGATTGTTTAGGTTTTGGTTCACATATTACTTTAAATGTAAATACAGTACCTACTGCAAATACCGCTGAAAACTTGGAAGAGTGTGACAATATTAATGATGGAAGTGCTATTAATGGAATTATTCAAACCTTTGATTTAGAAAGCCAAACAGCTACTATTTTAGGCTCGCAAAGTGATGTTGATTATTCAGTAACGTATCACGAAACAGCAGAAAATGCAAACTCTGGTATCTCTCCTCTTTCATCTCCTTATACTAATATTGTTAGAGATTCTCAAACAATTTTTGTTAGAGTTACCAATAATAATACTAATTGTTTTACAGACCACACAACTTTTAACATTATAGTAAACCCATTACCTATTGCTAATTTTGTAGAAGATTTAGAAGTTTGCGATGAAGATTCAGATGGTTCTGCAAGAAATGGGTTCTCACAAAGCATAGATTTAGAGAGTCAAACTTCTGTTATTTTGGGGTCTCAAGACCCAAGTATTTATACGGTTACATATCATCGATCTTTAGCAGAAGCACAAGATGGCACTTCTCCTTTAGTATCTCCATACTCTAATTTAACACCAAATAGAGAAACTATTTACATTAGAGTGTATGATGCAAACACAATGTGTAGAAACGGGATTTCTAATTTTGATGTAATTATAAACGCAGAACCAACTTTTGAAAACATTTCTAATTTATCTTATTGTGATAATGATACTGATGATGACGACACAAATGGAATCATTCAGAACATTGACTTAGATGCTCAAATCCCTTTACTTTTAGGCGCAAGTCAAGATCCTGATGATTATACAGTTACATTTCATAGTAATCAAACAGAAGCAAGCTCAGGAGACTCTCCTATTGCCTCTCCATACACTAATACAAATACTACTGAAACAATTTTTGTTAGAATTCAAAACAAAGCTACTTCATGTGTAAATGATGATGCTACTTTTGACGTTATTGTAAATCCATTACCAGATTTTTCTGTAACAACACCTCAAATTTTGTGTTTAAATGATTTACCTCTAACTGTTTCTGCAGAAAACCCAAATGATGTATATGATTACGAATGGAGAAACTCTAATGGAGATGTTGTAGGAACAAGTCAAGACTTTGACGTTACAGTTGGCGATACTTATACAGTAACAGCCACAACAACAAACGGAACTAATTGCCCAAGAACGAGAGAGATTGTAATTAATGAATCTAACCCTGCAACTTTAGAAGCAAATTTTGTAACTATTATAGACGAAGGAAACAATATAGGAAGCGAAAATAATTTATCAATTTCTATAAATACTATTGACAATGATTTAGGTCCAGGAGATTATCAGTTTGCAGTTTTAAATAACGATAATAATGATAGATTTCCATCAATTGGTTTCCAAGACGAACCACTTTTCGAAAATTTAGAAGGAGGTATTTATACAATTATTGTAAATGATAAAAATGGTTGCTCTCCAGATACTACACTATTGGTTTCTGTAATACAATTCCCTAAATTCTTTACTCCAAATGGAGATGGCATAAACGATACTTGGGTTGTTAAAGGTGCAAATAAAACTTTTTACCCAAATAGTAGCATTAATGTGTTTAATCGATTTGGTAAACTAGTTGCACAATTACCTATTGATGGACAAGGTTGGGACGGAACTTATAACGGAAAAACACTTTCTTCTGATGATTATTGGTTTAATATTACCTTAATACCTGCAGATAACACTAAACCAACCATTCATAAAAAAGGAAATTTCTCTATGCTTAGAAAGTAGAAATACTATTATAAAACATACATAAATACGGATATTTTTTTATAAAGTATCCGTATTTTTACATTATGGAATTTAAATTAGTATCAGAATTCTCTCCAACAGGAGATCAACCAGAAGCAATAAGACAACTTTCTGAAGGAGTTTTATCTGGCGAAAAGTTTCAAACTTTATTAGGAGTTACAGGTTCAGGAAAAACCTTTTCTGTTGCAAATGTAATAAAAGAAGTAAAAAAACCAACTTTAGTTTTAGCACATAATAAAACTTTAGCCGCT
>CAJQQH010000088.1 GCA_905480405.1 uncultured Polaribacter sp.
TGGTAAACGTTCTAAATTAGAAGATTATAGAGTTACAAATAGAGGTGGTAAAGGTGTGAAAACTTTAAATATCTCTGAAAAAACAGGAGAACTAGTAGCAATTAAAAATGTTGATGATTCTAACGATTTAATGATTATTAATAAGTCTGGATTAACGATTAGAATGGCTGTTGAAGATTTAAGAGTTATGGGACGTGCAACACAAGGTGTTCGTTTAATAAATATTAAAGATTCTGATAGTATTGCTGCAGTAGCTAAAGTAGCTCATGAGGAAGAAGCAGAAGAGGAATTAGAAGGTGACTCGGAAGGAGATTCAGAAAATGGCACGGAAATTGAAAATGATTCAAACGAAAATCAAGAATAAATACAAATTAAATAATCAGTAAAATGAAAAAACAAATATTAGCGCTTTCTTTAGGATTAATGACTATTGGTGCTTTTGCACAAAAAAATGAACTTAAGGCTGCTGAAAAAGCAATTAAAAAAGGCGATTTAAAAACTGCTAAAGCTTCATTACTTTCTATCGATAGTATGGCAGAAACTATGGAAGCTAAATATAAAGCAAAGTATTATTATTTAAAAGGTGCTTCTTACGGTAAAGTAGATGTTAAAAGCGCTGCAGAAGCCTATAATAAATTGTTTGAGGTTGAGAAGGAAATGGGTAAAACTAAGTACACAAAATTAGCTCAACCTAAACTAACAGAATTAGTAACTTATGTTTCTGAAAAAGCGATATCTCTTTACAATAATGATAAGGATTTTAAAAATGCAACAAAAAACTTTCATTTAACATATTTGTTAAGTCCGACGGATACGATTTTTTTATATAATGCTGCAGTTAGTGCTTCTCAAGCTAATGAGTTTGAAGCTTCTCTTGAGTATTTTCAAAAATTAAAAGAAATAGGTTATACAGGTGTTTCTACGCAGTACACAGCTGTTGATAAAACTGGGAAAAAAGATTATTTTCCGAATAAAACAACGAGAGATATTTCTGTTAAATCAGGAACACACTCAAGCCCTTTAGATGAAAAATCTGAATCTAAGCAAGCAGATATTATTAAAAGAATAGGTCTTGTTTATGTTAGTTTAGGTAAACCAGAATTAGCAATTGCTGCTCTTGATGAAGCGAGAAAAGAAAATCCAAAAGATTTGAATCTTATCTTAAATCAAGCAGATATGTATATTAAGTTAAAAAGAATGGATAAGTTTGGAGAACTTATGGCAGAAGCTGTTGAGTTAGATCCAAACAACCCAGTCTTATTTTATAATTTAGGTGTTGTTAATGGTAATCAAAGTAAGTTTGAAGAGTCTATAGGTTACTATAAAAAAGCTATCGAATTAAAACCTGATTACAGAGATGCTTACTTAAACCTAGGTACTGTTATTTTAAATAAAAGAATTGCTGTTCAAGAAGAAATGAATAATAATCTTGATAATAATAAAAAATACGAAGAATTAGAAGCTAAGTTAAAAGTAATTCATAACGAAGCTTTACCTTATATTAAGAAAGCTGATGAGTTAAAAAGAGATTTTGACTCTGTAAAAAACCTTTTAAATATTTATGATTTATTAGAAAAAGAAGCTGAAGGAGATATTTTAAGACCAATCTATAAAAAATTAAGAGGTTAAAAAATCGTCTTTAATTGATATAAAAAAAACCGAAACTTAAAAGTTTCGGTTTTTTTTATATCAATTTTTTAATGACTCTAAGTTTGTGAGTATGTTTTTGTAAATCGGCATTAAAAATTCCACTATGATCTAAAGTATCAATTCTTACTTTACCATGTGCATGAATAATGTTGTAATCGTTTAAAATAATACCAACATGTATAATTTCTCCATCTTCATTATCGAAAAAGGCTAAATCACCAGGTTCACTTTCTTCAATAAAACTTAAAACTTCTCCTTGTTTTGCTTGTTCGCTTGCGTTTCTAAGTAGTTTATAACCGCATATTTTATACACCATTTGAGTAAAACCAGAACAATCAATACCAAAAGGTGTTTTTCCTCCCCATAAATAAGGAGTATTTAGAAAAGTAAACGCCTTTTTAATGATTTCGTTTTTAGGAAGTTTACCAGTGTAAGTACTGCCTTCGTATAGAAATTTTTTTGAGTTGATAAGTAATTGATTGTTGTAAAAAAAGGGTAGGCAAGAGCCTAAAGGAATTGTAATTAAATCATTTGTGTTACTAGAAATGAAATCAATTATTTCTCCTGAGTAAATAGTTTTTGTTGTTGATAGTTTATGAAAATAATCTTCAGAGATTTCTTCATATTGTTTGTTATCAACAAAACCTTCATAATCATCAAAAAACAAACGGATTTTGCTCCAGTATTTGCCTTTCTCAAGTACAGTAAAATGCTCACCAAATAACATCTGAGTTGTCATTTCTGATTTGTCTGAGTTTTCTGAACGAACAGGAACTATACTAAGATTGCAAATACCGAAGATCAAATTTTTATGTTTATATTCTTTCAATAATCATTGCGCTAGCACCACCACCTCCATTACAAATTGCAGCAGCACCAATTTTTGCATTATTTTGTTTTAATATAGAAGTTAGGGCAATAACAATTCTTGCTCCAGATACACCTAAAGGGTGTCCTAAAGAAACAGCACCACCATTAACGTTTACATTATCATCCTTAAGATCTAATATTTTCATGTTTGCTAAACCAACAATAGAAAAAGCTTCATTTAATTCAAAATAATCTACATCATCAATAGAAATATTTGCTTTTGCTAATGCTTTTGGTAATGCTTTTGCAGGTGCAGTTGTAAACCATTTTGGTTCGTGAGCAGCATCAGCAAAACTTTTTATTTTTGCAATAGGAGTAATGTTTAGTTCCTTTGCTTTGTCTGCAGACATTAAAACTAGTGCTGCTCCACCATCATTTATAGTTGAAGCGTTTGCAGCTGTTACAGTTCCTTCTTTTGTGAAAGCAGCTCTTAATGCTGGAATTTTTTCCATTTTTACATTTTTGTATTCTTCATCCTCTGCAAAAATAACTGGTTCTCCTCTTCTTTGCGGAATTGAAACTGGCACAATTTCGTCTGTAAATTTACCTTCGCTCCAAGCTTTAGAAGAACGATTATAAGATTGGATAGCAAAAGCATCTTGATCTTCTCTAGTAAAATTATATTCAGTAGCACATGCATCTGCACAAACACCCATGGCAACTTTGTCGTAAGCATCAACCAAACCATCTTTTTGCATACCATCTTCCATGGTAATTGGTCCAAATTTAGATCCTTTTCTTGCGTGTTGATAATGAGGAATAGAACTCATATTTTCCATACCACCAGCAACAACAATATCAGCATCACCTAAAGCAATTGTTTGAGCGGCTAGCATTATAGATTTCATGCCAGAAGCACATACTTTATTAACGGTTGTACAAGGTACTGTATTTGGAATTCCGGCATGTATTGCAGCTTGTCTAGCAGGAGCTTGCCCTAAGCCAGCAGAAACAACATTTCCCATAAAAACTTCTTCAACTAAATTAGCGTCTAGATTTATTTTTTCTAAAGCACCTTTTATTGCAGTTGCTCCTAAAATAGGAGCTGGTATAGAAGATAAACTTCCCATAAAACTTCCTATTGGAGTTCTTGCTACCGATACTATTACAACATCTTTCATACTATAATATTTTGTTTTTATATTCTAAAAATAGATTGCTAAATTAACCAAATAAAATCAAAATAAAATCTTAATAGATATGTAATTTTTAAGCTTCATATTTTTACTGTAAGTTTGTTGTAATAAGACAGATATCAATGAGTGAGATAGTAAATAAAATCTATAGAAATAATACCATTATTTATAAGGTGTTTTTATTTTTAGTTACAACGGTAGCTATTGTGTATTTGTTCCCAAAAGGAGGGCAGTTTAAGTATGATTTTAATAACGGTCAGTTGTGGAAATACGATAATTTATACGCGCCTTTTGATTTTGCTATTCAAAAAACTGATGAGGAAATAATAATAGAGAAGAAAGAGATTGAGGTGAACGGGAAGCTCTATTTTAATTATGATAAAAAAATAGTTACTGATGTAAAAGAAACATTTCAAAATAGAATTTCTCAAATAAATACTAGTGATTCTTTAACTAATTATGATATTAGTAAGCTCAAGAAAATTGGAGAAAGGGTTTTATGGAAAGTGTATGAAGTTGGTTTTTTAGAAGTTGTTAGTGAGGGGAGAGTTTCTGATAAAAATGAAATGATTGCTCTTAAAAAAGAAAATGAGGTACAAGATATTCTGTTTAAAAAATTACTAACTTCCAAAGGAGTTTTAGAAATTATAAATAGAAACTTAGACGGAGAGCCTTTTACATATGGACAAAAATTAGTGCTTAATTTATTAGCAGGTATTATAAAACCAAATGTTTCTTACGATAATGTTTTAACAGATAAGATAATTGATAATGAGATTGATCATATATCTTACACAAAAGGAAAAGTTGAAGTAGGTAAATTAATTATTTTAAAAGGAGATATTGTTGAAGGTAAAAAACTGGCAATATTAAATTCGTTAAAGAGTGAGTCTGAGTCTAAGGTTTGGACTGAATCTAACTATAATTGGATTATTTTTGGATATACGATTTTAGTTTCTTTAGCTCTTTTAATGCTGCTTTTGTTTCTTAATCAGTATCGTTTAGAAATATTTAATAACAATAATAAAGTAACTTTTATTTTCTTTAATGTTTTTGCTATTATTTTTATACAAACTTTGGTAATAAAATATAATTCAGATTATTTATACGTGGTACCTTTAAGTATACTACCTATAATTTTAAAAGCTTTTTTTGATGCACGATTAGGTTTATTTGCACATGTTTTAACTGTTTTGCTTCTTGGTTATATTGTGCCTAATAGTTTTGAATTTATTTACCTGCATATTATTGCCGGAATTGTAACAATATTAACTGTTTCTGAGTTGTATAAAAGAGCAACTTTATTTATTTCTGTTGCACAAATTACTTTAATATATATGATTACGTATTTCGCGTTTTCTATAATTAAAGAAGGAAATGCATCGCAAATAAACTGGGATTACTTTATGCTTTTTGCTGCAAATGGATTATTATCCTTTTTATCAATTATATTAATTTATATTTATGAGAAAGTCTTTGGTTTGGTTTCTGATGTAACCCTTTTAGAACTTTCAAATACAAATACAAAGCTTTTAAGGGAGTTAAACGAGAAAGCTCCAGGAACATTTCAACATTCAATGCAAGTGGCTAATTTAGCTGAAGCAGCAGCAAATGAAATTGGTGCAAATTCTATGTTGGTTAGAACTGGTGCTTTATATCATGATATTGGTAAAATGTTAAATCCAATGTATTTTATCGAAAATCAATCTACCGGGGTAAACCCTCATAATGATTTATCTCCTATGGATAGTACAAAGATAATTACCGATCATGTTATAAAAGGGGTTGAGTTAGCTAAGAGACATAATTTGCCAGATAGAATTATAGATTTTATAAGAACGCATCACGGAACAAGTTCTACTTATTATTTTTATAAAAAGGAACAAGAGCTAAATCCTGATACTTTAATTGATATTAAGAAATTTCAGTACCAAGGACCAATTCCTTTTTCTAAAGAAACTGCAATTTTAATGATGTGTGATGCGGCAGAAGCAGCTTCTAAAAGTTTGAAAACGCCTACTGCGCACTCAATCAGTAGTTTAATTGATAAAATTATTGATAAGCAAATGGCAGATAATCAATTTCTAAATTCGGATATCACTTTTAGAGAGATAAAAGTGATAAAAAAAGTAATAAAGAAAAAATTAATGAACATCTATCATTTACGAGTAGAATACCCTGAATAAAAAAAAGTTTAATAAAAAGTGAAATTATTCTTGTTATATTATAAATGTAGTAGTACATTTGCACTCGCAATTTTCAACTCAAGCTTTTAAGTTTGAAGCCGAAAGGAGAGATGGCAGAGTGGTAATGCAGCAGATTGCTAATCTGTCGACCTTAGGGTCGCCAGGGTTCGAGTCCCTGTCTCTCCGCAAAGAAATTGCACTCGGGGTGTAGCGTAGCCCGGTCATCGCGCCTCGTTTGGGACGAGGAGGTCGCAGGTTCGAATCCTGCCACCCCGACACTGTTTTCGTAGAAACATAAAAACTACGGGCTCTTAGCTCAGCTGGATAGAGCACCTCCCTTCTAAGGAGGCGGTCGCAGGTTCGAATCCTGCAGGGCTCACATAAACCTTACTAGAAATAGTAAGGTTTTTTTGTTTCTTATAGGTTTTTGTATTAGTTAGAGTGTTATTTTGAAGTTATAGAACATTATCTATTTATTTCAAAAGCCGTTAAAAGTATTCCTTTTAATTTGTACTAAAAGGTACCCACTTTATGTTAGATGCACCCATTTTTAATTTAAAGAAACATTGCACTTGAACAATTTTAAAATCATTATATTATTTTTAGTAGATAGGAATAGAATCTAAATAAAAATTCTATTTATTATAAGATGTGGGATCGCATTTAAAAAAAAAATAGAAAAAGTTTTTAAAAGCTTTTTATCAAATCAAAGATTACAAAATAAATTTACTTATTGATGATTTTACTACTTCAAAATCTGAAATTATTATTGTTTTATAGGCATTGTAAATTAATAATATTAATACCAAAAAGAATTAAAACCAGAGATGACCTATTTTTTTATAAATCGAACAGTTAAGAAAATAAGTTTTCTTTTATTTTTTAGAGGAACTCTCCTTTTATTTTCTTCCATTGTTTGATTAGAAGGATCATTGAAATAAAAGCTGTAATTGAAATAATAATTGCAAGCTTATATTCTCCATAAATGAAATATC
>CAJQQH010000089.1 GCA_905480405.1 uncultured Polaribacter sp.
TAGAAAGAGAAAAGCTTAGAAAAGAATTATTAAATCAAAAAATTAAGGTTTCTGAATTCGAGATGAAATGGTTAGTTGCTGATAATAAAATGCGTTTAACATATTTAGAAGAATTTTATGAAGCTCTACAAATAGATTTTAAAAAAGAAAAAACTCAAAATACAAAATCATACATAAAGGCATTGTTATTCAAAATTCAAATGCAAATGAGTACTGAGGAAAAGCTTTCTAAAATTCAAACTAAGATAGAAAACATAAATAGGTATTTTGAAAGTAAACTAATAGAAAAATATCCAACATTAACTAAATCTGAAAGAGAAGTTTGTGGGTTATTAAGAATTAATCTATCCATAAAAGAGGTAGCTTCAATTAGGAATTCAACGATAGATTCCGTTAAATCAATACGTTATAGGTTGAGAAAAAAGTTTGAATTGGATAAAAGTGTAGAGTTAGAGAAATTTATACAAACCCTTTAATATTGTAGTTTGCCACTTTTTGCCACCTAATAATTGTCTGGTATTTTATGTGATATATATACTTTTGTAATGTTAGAAATTTATTTAGAGGTTTAAAAATTATATGCAATTTGTTGAATTAAAATTCCCCAACATTTCATATTTTATCAACTTAGGGTTAGAGTCAGTATAAAATACTGACTCTTTTATTTTAGAATGTAAAGTGATGATATACTTTTGATACTCAAAATTTTTCTATTATAAACAAAACTTTTGTAAATTAAAGATCTTTTAACAATAATGAGTTTAATTAAACAATCCTTTCTGATTTTGGTTTTGTTTTTTATGAATGGTTTTACTACTCATATAGAAACTGTAGTTGTCTATAAAATTTATAATGACGATGATAAGTTGTTCATTACTGTAACAATGGAAAAGAATTATGCCTCTATTTTAGTTATGACCAAAGGTATAATGGTTACTCCCAAAAATAGAGGAGTACAATTAAATAAAATTATCAAGCAAAATACATGTTTCAAAATTAATGGCACTAGTTATGATTTGAATTTCGAAACTGTAATTGTTAATGACAATAACTTGGTTTTAAAATATTACATTAAGAACATTCCTTCAAAAATAAAGAGATTCACAATGATGAATGATGTAATTGTTGGTGAAGATGATTTAGCAATCACCAATGCCTTTATTAAATTAAATGAAAAAAAAAGAAAAAATTTACGTTTTAATAAGAAAAAGAAATCTAGAACAATAATCTATTAATTCCTCCCAATGAAAATTAGAAACTTATTTTTAATGCTATTTTTTTTGAGTAAAACAATTTTTGCTCAGTATACGCAAACAGAAATTGATAATTTTTTAAATGCAGTTACTGGTACAAATTCTGTAGGAACTGAAATATTAGGTAATGCTAGGTATTTTTATACGAACAATTATCCCAATCATGCTATTGGTCAAAAAAATGGAAATATTGAACCAGTGGCATCTGGAAGTACATGGGCTATGTGTGCATATCCAAGATTAGGTGGTTACATTACACAATTGTATTCTGAAAATGAAGTAGAAAATATTGGGTGCACAGGATCTTATAATTTTGGTGTGGCACTAAATGGTATTAAGTTTGGCCCAAGTTCAGCAGCTTTTTTCGTGGATGGTGATGATAAAGAGGTTCAAAATTGGCATTTAGAAGCACTTTATTTTACAACTTTAAATGGTGATGGTTCTAACGATAATATTTATGGAGCGCATTCTACAGGATCAGGACTATATCATTATCATGGTGATCCTGTGGGATATTTTACAGAGACTATAGGAAATGGAGGATTAGGTATTGACGGATCATCACATTCACCAATTGTAGGTTATGCAGCAGATGGTTTCCCTATTTATTACAAATATGTTTATACAGATCCTGATGATAGTTCTGGAGGTATTTCAACTTTTGATTCTGGTTATCAATTGAAAACAGCGGATAGAGGTGGAGATGGAACAAGTGCACCAAGTGGAACTCCTGATGGTGAATATGTGGAAGATTATGAGTTTACAGTTGCAACCGAGTTGGATGAATGTAATGGTCGTTTTGCAGTTACACCAGATTTCCCTAAAGGTACTTATTACTATGTAATTACTGCAAGTTGGCCAGTAATCCCTAGATGCTTCTCTGGTGCAATTATTGACAACTCATTTTTAATTGGTACATCAGCCTGTGACAGTGAAGATCATGATGCAGATAGTGATTGTTCTCCTGATGTTACTTCTAGTTCTCATACTTGGACAGGTAAAACAAATACAGATTGGGATACTGTTACCAATTGGATTGATGATTCAGCACCTACTACTTCAAGTCATGTTACAATTCCTAATGTAACAGGTCAAAGCAACAATTTTCCTATTATTGATCAAAATACTGAATTTGTAGAATTGAGTTTATTACCTAGTGCACAAATTAATGTAAATAGTGGAGTTTCATTAACCTTAACAGCTGATTTAAGAAATCAGGGAACAGTTAATGTAAACTCAGATGCAACTAGTAGTGGTTCTTTACTGATTTCAGGTGAGGCAGAAGGTAATGTAAATTACAATAGATATTTGGCTTCATCTGCCACTTCAGAAGAAGGTTGGCATTTGGTTTCTTCGCCAGTAGGAAACGAAACACTAGAAGATATAATAGCCAGTGGAAATTTACTTACAAATGCATCAAGTTTACTTAGTTTAGCGTCTTATGATAATAATTCAGCTTCAAGTTGGTCTTACGTAAATGGGGCTTCAACAGGTACTTTAGAAACTGGAAAAGGATACGCTATAAAAAGAGATGGATCTGGAACAATTTCTTTTACTGGTTCCTATAAAACTACGGTTCTCAAAAATTATAGTATTACAGTTGGATCAGAAAATTCTTGGAATCTAATCGGAAATCCATATCCTTCTTTTATTTCTGCCAATAATAAAGTGTCAACTGTAGGGAATTTTATTACAGTAAATAGTTCGAATTTAGACACATCTTTTGCAGCATTATATGTTTGGAATGCTGTAACTAAAACTTATGAAGTTTATAATCATTCTTCGGATACAGCCAAATACATTGCTCCTGGTCAAGCTTTTTTCGTAAACTCAAAAGCTGGTGGTGGTGAGATTTTTATTAGAGAAAATATGCAAAGCCATCAGACTGATGATTTGTTTTTAAAAAGTACTACTAGTACACCAACAATTAATTTAGCCATTACAGATGGGAGTGAACATAAATCTACAGAAATCAAATATATTGAAGGAACAACACTAGGCTTGGACCCTGGATATGATGCAGGCTTATTTGGTGCAGTATCTTCAGATTTTAATATTTATACTCGTTTAATGGAAGACTATGATGAAACTGTATTTGCTTTACAATGTTTACCACTTAATAATTATGAACAAATGATTATCCCTATTGGTGTGGATGTTGTAAAAGGTGATGATGTTGAAAATGAAAAGGAAGTTTCATTCTCAGTTTCAGATCTAAATTTACCATCAGATATAAAAATTTATTTGGAGGATAGGGGAAAAGAAATTTTCTATGAATTTACAGATAGTGAATCTAAATATTCAGTTATGCTTTCAGAATCTTTAAATGGTATAGGTAGATTTTACTTACATACTTCTACAAAAAGTTTACTGACTGATACAGTTGGACTAAATTCTATAAGCTTTTATAATACGCAATCAAATACTTTAAAAATTTCTGGGCTTCCAAATGGTGAAACATCTATTAAATTATATTCTTCATTAGGTAAAAAAGTTTTTCAAAATACTTTTAAATCAATAAATACTAATACTTTTGATTTAAGAATGCTTAGTAAAGGTGTTTATTTAGTTCACCTGATAACAGAAAATGGTAGTACTCATAAAAAAATTGTAATTCAATAAAGTTTTAAAAGGATTCTCAGATAAGCCAATACATCTATGTATTGGTTTTTTTGTAAGTTGTTTATATTGTATTTTTGATATTCAGAAGTTTTTAAAAATGAAAAGTATCCAGAAAATATTAAAGAAAAATAAATACATAAAAATAAAATTAAAAAAAATGGTTACAAACCATTTAGAGTTGAAAGCAACTATAAATGGAGTAAAAGGGCGTTTTATTCTAGATACTGGAGCTTCAAATTCTTGTGTTGGTTTAAATTTAATAGAGTATTTTAATCTAGAAACAGAAGAAAGTGAAACAAAAGCTGCTGGAGCTGGAGCTACAGGTATGGAAACCCTTCTTTCTAAAAGTAATAACTTAAAAATTGGTGATTGGAATAGGAAGAAATGTAATCTAGTTTTATTCGACTTATCTCATGTAAATACAGCTTTAACACAACATAATGCAAATGAAGTTCATGGAATTATTGGAGCTGATACCCTTCGTAAGGGAAAAGCAATTATAGATTATAATAAAAATGTCTTATACTTAAAAAAGACAAAAAAATAATAAATTAAAATAAGAAATATGAGTTTGCAAAAACAAGTAATGGATAAAATGAAAGAAGCAATGAAAGCAAAAAATACAGTTGCTTTACAAGCTTTAAGAGCAGTAAAATCTGCGTTTTTATTAGCAAAAACTGAAACTGGTGTTCAAGCAGAATTAACAGAAGAGCAAGAAATTAAAATTATACAAAAACAAGTAAAACAAAGAAAAGATAGTGCAGCTATTTTTATAAAACAAAACAGACAAGATTTAGCAGATCCTGAATTGGCAGAATTAGCAATTTTAGAGCAGTTTTTACCTGAAGCTTTATCCGAAGAAAAAATTGAAGAAGTTGTACTTGCAACTATCAATAAAATTGGTGCTTCTGGCATGAAAGATATGGGTAAAGTTATGGGAATCGTTTCTGGAGAATTGGCTGGTAAAGCAGATGGGAAAACAATTTCTATTTTAGTTAAGAAAAATTTAATGAGTTAATATCTCTACTAATTTAAAAAAGGCTCTATAGTTCAACTGAATAGAATATCAGATTTCGGCTCTGAGGGTTGCAGGTTTGAATCCTGCTAGAGTCACTATTAAAAAACTTAAAACTTAATTGTTTTGAGTTTTTTTGTTTTATTTTAAAGTTGTGTTTAACTGATAAAAATCATCTTTTATATCCTAAGTTTTTACGAATTTTATACTAGAATTATAAAACCAACGTGATGAAAAAAAGAACACCGATCTCTCAGATTATGACTACTGATGTTATAACTTTAAATATTATTGATACTTTAGAAACAGCTAAAGAATTATTTAGTAAACATAACATAAAACATATACCAATTGTTCAAAATAAAGAGGTAATAGGTATTTTAAGTTATTCTGATATGTTAAGAATTAGTTATGCCGAAGTTTCTGATGACGATAGTAGTGTAGATACTTTTGTTTACGATATGTATACAATTAAACAAGTAATGGCTAAAAATCTTTTTATGGTTCCGCCAAACTCAACAATAAAAGATGTAGCAAAAATGTTAAATGAGAAAGAATTTCATGCTTTACCAGTAGTTGAAGATAATGAGCTAGTTGGTATCGTAACCACTACAGATTTAATAAATTATTTAATAGAGCAATTATAGTTTTTTTAGGTTAGATAGAAAGAGGTTATTTTATACCTCTTTCTTCTTTAAATATGCAGAGATAATTCTTTGCACATCTCTATTATCTTTTTTTTGTTCTACAAAAAATAGATAATCCTCAGGGTTTTTTAATTCTTCAGATTGATGAAAATCTACATAACCAAAACCTTGATAAATTCCATCTAAAATTAAAGCAAAACCAACTTCGTTTTCTGTTCTTCCTGTTTCTTTAATTACTAAATTTTCTGCTCCAATACCAATAGATTTTATTGCTTTGTAAACTCTAATATTATAATCTTTTACAGATTCTTTATCGCAACAAATACCTTTACATTCTTTCAATTGATAATGAAAACAACTTGAAACATTTGTTTGTAAATGACAATATTTAGGGCAAAGTTCGAATTCTTTACAAAGAGTTTCTATGTAATTTCTTGCTTCTGAAACAGAATAGAATTTTATGAATGGATTTGGAATTAATTTTAATCGATTTTGCGCCAAATGAATAATTCCTTTTTGATCTTCATAAGAAAATAAACCAACAGCTTCTCCAGCTCTTCTTTGAGCTCTATTAAACTTTGGATAAAAATGTTTTATTTCTGCAGATTCATGTAAAAGCGCCAACAATTCACTACCTGTTTTTGTGTAAGAAATATCAGCAGTTTCTAAACACATGGTTTGTTCTTTTTTCTTTTTATCGTAAAAATGACTAATTACGCGTTGCTTTATGTTGTTTGCTTTACCAACATAAATAATTTCTTTCTCTAGGTTTTTAAAATAGTAAACACCAAAAGTTTCTGGTAAATTATCTACTATTTTTTTGTCTAATAATGGAGGTAAAGTTGCTTGCCTAGATTTTGGGTTTAAAAAAGAGTTAATGGTAAAATTATCATCTCTTTCAATAATTCTACGAAACAATTCTGTTGTTGCTTCTGCATCTCCTTTTGCTCTGTGTCTTCCATTTATTGGAATGTTTTCATGAGTACAAATGTTTCCTAAACTATAGGAAGTTAAGCCGGGAATTATTTTTCTAGATAAACGAACTGTACACAGTTTCTTTCGTTTAAAAGAGAAGCCTAAGTTTTTAAATTCTTCATGAATAATATTATAATCGAAGTTTACATTATGTGCTACAAAAATAGTGTCTTTGGTTATTTCTTCTACTTTTTTTGCAATTTCATAAAACTTAGGTGCATTTCTAACCATTGCATTTGTAATGCCGGTAAGATTGGTGATAAAAGCAGGAATATTTTGTTCTGGGTTTACTAAGGTAGTAAATTCATCAATTACAGTTTTTCCATCAAAAACAAAAATGGATATTTCGGTTATTTTAGAACCTTTATATCCATTTCCTGTAGTTTCTATGTCTACAATTGTGTATAACAATTATTGGATGATATTTTTTAAGTCAGAAATAGTTTCCGTTGGGTTTTCAGATCCAAAGACATAACTACCAGCAACTAGTACATTTGCTCCTGCTTCAATTAATGTATTTGCGTTTAGATTTGTAACACCACCATCAATTTCTATTAAACATTTAGATTCTGTAAACTCTATTAGATGTTTTAGTTGAGCTACTTTTTTGTAGGTGTTTCCTATAAATGATTGTCCTCCAAAACCGGGGTTAACACTCATAATACAAACTACGTCTAACTCTTCAATTACGTCTTCTAAAACGGCAATTGGTGTATGAGGGTTTAAGGCAACTCCTGCTTTCATACCAGCCATTTTTATTGCTTGTATAGTTCTGTCTAAATGAGTACAAGCTTCATAGTGTACTGTTAAAATATTGGCACCTAAATCTGCAAATGTTTGAATATACTGATCTGGATTTACAATCATTAAATGTACATCAATTGTTTTTTTAGCGTGTTTTGTAATCGCCTTTAAAACAGGCATTCCAAAAGAAATATTTGGTACAAAAACACCATCCATAATATCAATATGAAACCAATCTGCCTCACTATTGTTTACCATTTCTATGTCTCTTTGCAAGTTAGCAAAATCTGCTGCTAATATTGAAGGTGCAATTAAATTACTCATTAGTTTATTGTTGTGTTGTTATTTAATTTTGCAAAGGTAATTAAATTGTCATTGCGAGTTACGTAGCAATCTCTTAAAAAGTTAGAATAATTTCTTATAAATTTCGACCACATAGGCACATAGAAAATAGAGGTTCTATGGAAAGAAAACTATATAAATAGGTTTAGCCCTGATTGAAGCGGCATCCTTTTTTATTTTTCATAAAAAAGATATAGCGAAAAGCAGGAAATAGCTTCAAAAAAAAACTCCCGAAAAGAATTCGAGAGTTTTAAGTTTTTTATACTTTTTTAAGAGTATGAGTGAAATACTTAATGCAATTTGTGATTGCTAGCCTAAGTAAGTCATTAAAATTTTAGATCTAGAAGTGTGTTTTAATCTTCTAATCGCTTTTTCTTTAATTTGACGAACACGCTCACGAGTTAAATCGAAAGTTTCACCAATTTCTTCTAAAGTCATTGGTTGGTGCTCACCTAAACCGAAGTATAATTTTACAACATCTGCTTCACGTGGAGTTAATGTTTCTAAAGCTCTATTAATTTCTATTCTTAGAGATTCGTGTAATAATTTTCTATCAGGATTTGGAGATTCTCCAGAGTTTAATACATCGTATAGGTTAGAATCTTCACCTTCAATTAAAGGCGCATCCATAGATACGTGACGTCCAGAATTTTTCATAGATTCTTTTACGTCATTAACAGTCATATCTAATTTCTTAGCAATTTCTTCTGGACTTGGAGGTCTTTCGTTTTCTTGCTCTAAGAAAGCATACATTTTGTTAATTTTATTGATAGAACCAATTTTATTTAACGGTAAACGTACAATACGAGATTGTTCTGCTAATGCTTGTAAGATAGATTGACGAATCCACCAAACGGCATATGATATAAATTTAAAACCACGAGTTTCATCGAAACGCTTTGCAGCTTTAATTAAACCTAAATTACCTTCATTAATTAAATCTGGTAAAGTTAGTCCTTGATTTTGATATTGTTTTGCAACAGATACAACAAAACGTAAATTAGCTTTTGTTAATTTTTCTAATGCACGTTGGTCACCAGCTTTAATTAACTGTGCTAATTCTACTTCTTCATCTGCAGTAATTAAGTCTACTTTTCCAATTTCTTGTAAATATTTATCTAAGGAAGCAGTTTCTCTATTAGTAACCTGCTTGGTAATTTTAAGTTGTCTCATCTAATTTTCTATGACTTTTTTAAGGATTCATATTCATGTTACACTTACTTATACGTAAGGCACTATAAAAATGTTACAAAAAATATTTTTTTTTCTTAAAAGAGTATAAAAGGCATTCTAACGGTTTAATATTACACTCTATCTTTTTTTTTAAAATAGCTGTGACTTATTCCTTTTTTTTGTGTCATAAAAACAACAGGTATTGAAATTTAGTAGTGTAAATAACTTAACAGACGAAGAATTGGTCTTTAAAATAGTAGAAACAAACAACTCGCAATTGTTTGCTATTTTATACGATAGATTCTCTAAAGTCGTTTATAATAAGTGTTATGGTTTTTCTAAAAATAAAGAAGAAGCAGAAGATTTAACACATGATGTTTTTATTCGTTTGTTTGTAAAGTTAAAAACCTTTAAAGGAAACTCTAAGTTTTCTACATGGCTCTATTCTTTTACCTATAATTTTTGTGTTAATTATGTGCAGAGAAATACACATAAAAAGAATGAAAAAATTACTGTTGTTACAGATCAAATAAAAGAAGAAGATGAAAGCCAAGATATAGATGATGCTCAATTATTTGAGTTGAAATCTGAAAAACTAGGAAAAGCTTTATCTTTAATAGATGTTAAAGAAAAAATGATTCTTTTAATGAAATATCAAGACGATATGAGTATAAAGGAAATTTCTGAAACGTTAGATATTGGAGAAAGTGCTGTTAAAATGCGTATTAAAAGAGCAAAACAAAAAGTTGTAATTGCGTACGAAGAATTATAATTATGAGCAATCCCTTTAAAAAAATATTACATCATTATGAGGTGCCAGACGTTTTAAAAAAGAAGGTGCTTAATGATGTAAATATGATAAAACTTACAATTGATGTTGCAGATTTATTTCTAGTAAAATACCCAAATACTATTGGGACTTTTTTTTCTGGAAATAGTAAAAATTCAAAGAAAAAAAAATAACCAAATCTACTATATAAAATGAACGGTCTACTTATAACATTAAAAACAGATTTCGATTTTAGTTTTTTACAAAATCTTTGGAATAGTATTGTTGCTTTTTTACCTCAATTATTAAAAGGATTAGCTTTTTTAATTATTGGATGGCTTTTTATCAAATTTGTACTTTACATCATAAAAAAAGCACTAGGACTTACAAATATTGATAGTTTACCAGAAAAATTAAATGTTGATGAAATTTTTGGAAATACTTCAATTAAAATACAACCAACAAAAATTATAATTACTTCTATAAAATGGATTTTAATTTTCATTTTTATAATTGTAGCTTCAGAATTATTAGGCTTAAGAATGGTTTCTGAGCAATTGAGTAATTTAATAGCATATTTACCTAAATTAATAAGTGCATTAGTTATTTTTGCTGTTGGAATTTATGTTGCAAATATGGCAAAGAAAGCGATTTCGACCATGTTTTCGTCTCTAGAATTGACAGGAGGTAACCTCGTAGGTAACATAATTTTCTATTTAATCGCAATCATAGTAAGCGTTACAGCGCTTAATCAAGCAGGTGTAAATACAGATTTGATTACTAACAATTTATCTATTATATTTGCATCTATATTAGCAGCGTTTACAATTGCTTTTGGATTAGGTTCAAGAGATGTAATTAAAAGGTTACTATTTGGTTATTATTCTAGGAAAAACTTACAAGTAGGTAATAAGATTAAAACTGATAGCTTTGAAGGTGTTATAGAATCTATAGATGATATTTCAGTAGTATTATCATCAGAAAATAAAAAAATCATAATTCCTATTAAGGAAATTGTAGATAATAAAATAGAAGTGTTGAGTTAATTCTCAATAAAGATCTGATAGAAAGTTGGGGGACTATCTATCATGAGTGATTTATCACAAAAAAAGAGACCGTTTTTTAACGGTCTCTTTACTTTTATATAATGTTTTGTTTATGCTTTAAAATAAACCATTAATTTGCGAATCAATTCGGTCAATTATATAGCCTAAATCTTCTTGATTTGATACAAAGTCTAAATTGTCTACATCTATAACTAATAGTTTTCCTTTTTTATAGGTAGATATCCAAGCTTCATAACGTTCATTTAATCTGCTTAAATAATCTATACTAATAGAGTTTTCATAATCTCTACCTCGTTTATGAATTTGACCTACTAAAGTAGATATGTCTGCTCGTAAGTAAATTAATAAATCTGGTGGAGATACTAGGTTTTCCATTAAATCGAACAAAGAGCTATAATTACCATAATCTCTATTTGTCATTAAACCCATAGCATGTAAATTAGGAGCAAAAATATGTGCATCCTCATAAATAGTTCTATCCTGGATAATGTTTTTACCAGTTTCTCTTAGCTCTAATATTTGACGAAAACGACTGTTTAAAAAGTAAACTTGTAGGTTAAAAGACCAACGTTCCATTTCTGAATAAAAATCATCTAAATAAGGATTTTCATCTACAGATTCGAAGTGAGGTTTCCACTTGTAATGTTTGGCTAAAAGTTTTGTAAGGGTGGTTTTACCAGCACCAATATTTCCTGCAATTGCAACGTGCATATTCTAAATATTATAATGTAACCATAAAGGTAATAAAAATTATAGTTAGTAAAAGACTAACAAATTAATTTATATCCAAACCCTCTAATATTTATTATTTTAATAGCATCGTCTTTCATTAATTTTTTTCTTAATTTACTTATAAAAACATCCATACTTCTTGCGTTAAAAAAGTCGTCATTTCCCCATAATTTATTTAAAATAAAGGTTCTGTCTAATACTTCATTTTTCTTTTCAAAAAGATAAAAAAGTAATTGAGCTTCTCTATGAGTTAGTGTTTCTGTGGTTTTAAAGTATTCTAAGGTTTGTTTAGTAAAATTAAAAATGTAGTTTCCTATTTTTATATTTTCAACATTGGTTTTAAGTTCAATCCTATTTAAGAGCGATTTTATTCTCACAATTAGTTCTTCCATAGAAAAAGGCTTCTTTAAATAATCATTTCCACCATGATTAAAACCTTCTAAAACATCTGAAGTTTGCGATTTTGCTGTTAGAAAAATAATAGGAATATTTTTGTTTTCTAAACGGATTTCTTTAGCTAAAGTAAATCCATCTTTTTTAGGCATCATAACATCAAAAACTAAAATATCTGGTTTTTCTATATGATAAATTTCTAAAGCTTCTTCACCATTTAATGCATGAAAAACTATAAAATTTCTAGATTCTAAACTTTCTTTTACAATCATTCCTAAACTAGCTTCATCTTCTGCTAAAAGTACTTTTATTTTACTCATTAGGTATGTTTATTTTAAAAATAGTTTCATTTTTTCTAGAAGAAAGTGATATTATTCCTTTATGTTTTTCTATGATTTTTTTACTGTAATATAAGCCAATTCCAAAACCTTTTATATCATGTGTATTTCCTTTTGGGACTCTATAAAATTTATCAAAAATCTTTTCTTGTTGATTTCTGTCAATACCATTTCCATCATCAGCAACTGAAATTTCTGTAGATTTTAAAACAGAGTTAATATTTATTTCAATTTGATTTCCTCCATATTTTACAGCATTATCAATCAAATTAGAAACTGCATTCTCAAAATGAAAAAGATCAACATTTATATAAACCGGTTGTAAATTTGTTGAGAATATAAACTCTTTTTTAATGCTTAGTAACTGATGTTTGTTTACTAACTTTTCTACTACTTCTACAATATCAATAGTTTCTTTTTTTAAGAGTAATTGTTCGCTATCTAAAGTTGCTGTTTCTAATAGTTTTTCGACCATTTGGTGTAATTTTTTTAATTGAATAGATGACATAGAAAGATATTTTCTGGTTTTCTCTTTGTCTTCTAGAACGTTAAAATTTTCAATAGCCTCAATTGCAGTAGAAACGGTTGCAATTGGTGTTTTAAATTCGTGGGTTATATTACTAATTAAATCGTTTTTTATAGTTGCTAATTCTTTTTGTTTATTAATTATTTTTAACATATAAAATAAGCAAGAAATTATTAAAAGAGACAATATAAGTGATAAAAAAATCCCTAAAAAACTTCTTTTTATAGCTTCAAAATTTGGGCTGCTATACATTAGGTTAAAAGCTTCATTATTTTTTAAATAAGTAGATTTTGAAGCCACAAAAAAGTTGCTACTTAATAAAGTATCGTTTGTTTTTTTAAATAAAGTATCATTTTTTAAGTGATGAAAACTTGTTTTAATGTTAATTCCTTTTTGCATTAGTTGTTTTTCAATCAACGAATCTATTCTATGATATACAATGGATTGATCTAAGAATGAGATAAAAATAGGGGTTAAGTTTTTTTGAAGTTTTAAACTATCTGCAGCTTTTTTCCCCTTAAAATATTTTATACTTTTTAATTTGCCCGTTTTATCAATATTAAATCCAGTTTTATTATCTGTAAATTGTGTGATAATTAATGTAGAATCGTTTTCGGTTTTATGGCCGTTTTTAAATCTTAACTTATCTGTTTGAAAATCAGAAACAATATTTTTTGCATCTACCATCATAGAATCTATTTTTTCTTGTGATAAATTTTCATCAGAAGTAATCTTAATATTGTTAATAGAAAACTCTGGCTTTATATTTTTGTCTGTATTTATTTTAAATTTTTTAATTAAAGAATCAAAATATTTTTTTTTTGACTCTTTTTTAGACTTTAAATTATTGCTTCCTTTTAAAATTGTTATAAAATTAGTTTTTGCTAAAGCGGAATAGTATTCTTCAATAGCATTATCTAAACTTATTTGAATTTCGTTTGTAACTCGTTGTTTGTTTTCTTGGTACGTTTTATAATTCCAATAGAATTGAACGCCAATTGTAGTTACAATTGTTGCAGTAATTAAATAGAAAATCCATTTATATTTTTTGGTGTTCATATTACAAATATAGGTTGTAGAAATTATAAAATCTATCGGTTAACACTCGTTAACACTTGTTAACTTTATTTATCAGCTAACAATTGCATCTTTGTTTTGTTAATGTTTAAAACTATAATAAATTATGAAAGCAATTATAACACTATTCACATTAGTACTTATTACAACTATTAGTGCACAAAATTTTTCTGGAAAAGCAACTTATAAAACAAGTAGAAAATCAACTGTTAAGTTTGGAGAAAATCAAAAAGGAATTACCAAAGATATGCAAGAGCAATTTAAAACTAGAATGCAAAAAATGAGTCAGAAAACTTTTATTTTAAATTTTGATAAAACGGCATCAATTTATAAACAAGATGTAAAGTTAAATGCTCCAAAACCACAAGTGCGAGGAGCAAATGTTAGGGTGATGTCTTTTGGTGGTTCTGGTAATGGAAGCATATATTACAAAAACATTCAAGAAAAACGCTTTGCTAATAAAACCGAAATTATGAGTAAAGTCTTTTTGGTAAAAGATTCTTTACCAAAATATAATTGGGAACTTTCTTCTGAAACAAAAAATATTGGAAATTATACTTGTTATAAAGCAACTTTTAGCGAAGAAGTAGAAAGCGTGACGATGAGTATGATTAATGGAGAGTCTAAAGAAGCTAAAAAGAAAGAAACTGTTGTAACTACTGCTTGGTATACTCCTCAAATTCCTGTTAGTAATGGGCCAGATGATTACCAAGGCTTACCTGGTTTAATTTTAGAAATTAATGATGGTAAAAAAATGATTGTTTGTACAGAAATAGTTTTAAACCCTTCAATTAAAATTGATATTGAGGAACCAAAGAAAGGTAAAATTGTTTCTCAAGAAAAATTCAATAAAATTCAAAAAGAAAAAAATAAAGATATGATGGAAAAAATGAACAGTAGAAATGGAATGAATATAAATGGAATGAATATTAGAATGGGAGGATAAAAAGGGTTAAAAGTTTAAATGTTAAAATTTTCATAACACGATTAAACCTTTAGATTTTTTAGAAGTCTTAAGGGCAAATAATAGTATTTCAGTAAAATTTAAAACATAAACTATGAAACCAATATTAACATTATTTTTTGCATTTTTAACTATAGCAACATTTGCTCAAAAAGATTTTCAAGGTAAAGCTACTTATATGTCTAAAACTACTATAGATTTAGATAATTTTGGTGGTGGAAGGCAAGTTTCTGAAGCACAGAAGAAACGTTTTTTAGAAAGAATGAAATCTCGTTTAGAAAAAACATTTATTTTAAATTTTGATAAAACTTCATCATTATATAAAGAAGATGCAAAACTTGCAGCTCCAACGACAGGTAATGGAAGAGGGCCAAGGTTTGGTGGTTTTTCTGGTGGAGGAATAAAATACAAAAACACAAAAGATAAAGTTGCTTTAGAATCTACTGAGTTTTTTGGTAAGAAATTTTTAATTTCTGATGAAATGAAACAACCAGAATGGGAACTTGGTTCAGAAACTAAGCAGATTGGTAATTATACTTGTTATAAAGCAACTTTACTTAAAGATGCAAACCCTTTAGATTTTTCTAATTTTAGAAGACCAAGAAATGATGGTAAAGACAAAAAAGAAGATAAAGCCGCTACTAAAAAAGAAGAGGTAAAACAAACTTTAGTTACAGCTTGGTATACACCACAAATACCTGTTAGTAATGGGCCTAATGAATATTGGGGTTTACCAGGTTTAATCTTAGAAATAAATGAAGGTACTACAACTATATTGTGTACGGAAATTGTATTAAATCCTTCAGAAAAAGCATCTATAGATTCACCTTCTAAAGGTAAAAAGGTTACTAGAAAAAAATACAATGAAACTGTTACTAAGAAAATGGAAGAATTGAGAGAGAATTTTCAGAGTAGAGGTAGAAACGGTGGTGGAAGACGTTTTTAATTAAAAATAATAAAATTATAATTTATTTAAAATATAGAGATGAAAAAAATATTATTATTAATCATTTTTTTGATTACACTTTTTTCCAATGCACAAGTAAAGTTAACAGGTGTGGTAAAAGACAGTATTGGAGACCCTTTAGAGATGGCAAATGTATTAGCCATTAATAAAATTACAAAAAAAATGGCTTCTTATGGGTTTTCAGATTCAAAAGGAAACTATAAGTTGGATTTAGACAGAAACGGTACTTTTAATGTTACAATAAGTTACGTTGGTATGAAATCTGTTAATTTTACAGTTGAAACAAAGTCTGCAGATATAGAAAAAAATATCACTTTAGATTATGATAATACCTTAGAAGGAATAAATATTGTTTCTAAAATGCCTGTAACTATAAAAGGAGATACTATTGTTTACAACGCAGATTCTTTTAAGAATGGTACAGAAAGAAAATTAGAAGATGTTTTAAAGAAATTACCAGGTGTAGAGATAAATGATGATGGACAGATAGAAGTAGAAGGAAAAACCGTTGAGAAAATAATGGTAGATGGTAAAGATTTTTTTGATGGAGACACCAAATTAGCTACAAAAAACATTCCTTCTAATGCATTAGATAAAATTGAGGTTTTAAGAAATTTTAGTGACGTTAGTCAGCTTAGTGGTGTACAAAATAATCAAGACAGAGTTGCCATAAATATCAAGCTAAAAGAAGGTAAAAAGAATTTTTGGTTTGGTGATATTACTGCTGGTGTAGGAAACGCTTCTGATGAAGGTTTGTATCTTTTTCAGCCCAAATTATTCTATTACTCTCCAAAATACACGATAAATGTTATTGGCGATGTAAATAATATGGGAGAAGTAGTATTAGATAGACGAGATATTAGAAACTTTAGTGGTGGTTTTAGAAGTCAAAGCCCATCAAACGGAACAAATATTAGTTTAGGAAGTGCAGGTATAGGTTTTTTAACTGCTAATGCTAGAAATGCAAATCGAATTGAAACTAAATTATCGGCTTTAAACTTTAGTTATTCTCCAAACCCTAAATTAGACTTAAGTGGATTTTTAATTTTTTCGAGCAATAGTAATGGTCAGCAAAGAAATGTAACTACAGATTATATAGACCCTATAACTCCAGATGATTTTACACAAAGTATAACAAATCAAACAAGTAATACTGGTTTGTTTAAGTTTAGTTCTAGTTATAAAAAAGACGATAGAAATTTATTAAACTATGATTTAATCGGTCGTTTTTCTAATGAGTATAGAACGGATGATGTAAATTCTAGAGTTTTAAGCGATATTAGTGAAAATGAAAGAGCAACACCTTATAAAATAAATCAAAATTTAAGTTATTTTTATACTGCAAATGAAAAGAATATTTTCGCTTTAGAAGCGCAGCATTTATTGCAAGATGAAGATCCTTTTTATGTAGCTTCATTAGAAAATGATCCATCAAATAATGATGATGCAAATAATGATGGTTTTGATGATACAGCAGAAACTTTAGGTTTAGATAGAAGTAATTTGTATTATGAATTAGAACAAGATAGACGTGTAAAATCGAACCAATTAGATGTAAAATTAGATTATTACAATATCTTAAATGATAAGAGTAATTTAAATTTTGTTTTAGGAACAATACAAAGTAAACAGAATTTCGATTCTAAGTTTTTTCAAATTTTAGACAATGGCAACACATTTGTTCCAAGTCCAACAATTTCAGGAAACATAGATCCGCAAACAACGAATGATACAGAATATACTTTTTCAGATATTTATGCAGGATTAAGATATCGTTTAAAATCGGGTATCTTTACATTTACACCTGGTGTAACTTTACATACATACAATGTAAAAAACACACAATATCAAACAGAGTTGTTTGAAGATCAGTTTCAAAAAGTATTTCCAGAGCTTTCTATAATTGCGCAATTTAAACAAAGCGAATCTTTACGATTTTCTTATAAACAAGAGGTTAATTTTACAGATGTAAATCAATTAGCTAGAGGTATAGTAGCAAATAGTTATAATTCTTTTTACTATGGTAATGAAGAGTTAATGAATGCGCATGTTCATAACGTAAATTTAAATTATTCTAGTTTTAATTTGTTTAATTATACAAATGTATTTGCAAGAATTAATTATAAGAAAACAATAGATCAAATTAATTCAAATGTGATTTTTGAACCAAGTTCTGTTGTGTCTAGTAGTACAACTTTAAACTCTCCTTTTGATAACGAAAGTTTAACTGCTTCGGGTAGAGTTGGTAAAACATTTAATAAAATTAAAACATCTTTAGGAGCTACTTATAGTTATAGTAAAACGTATCAATTTTTAAATTCTTTAGAGAATACAAACGAGTTGTTTTCTCAAAATTATAATGCAAGTGTAAGTACAAATTTTAGAAAGGCACCAAATGTAACTTTAGGATATAGATTAAGTTATTCAGATCAAGACAATAGTGCAAGAAGTGCTGCTGTAAAAGGAGAAACACACGCGCCTTCTATTAGTTTTGATGCTTATGTTTGGAACTCATTAACTGTTCGTTCAGATTTTTCTTATAATGAAGTAAAACAAGATGGAGTAAAAGTTAATTCATATAAAATTTTAGGAGCTTCATTATCTTACAGAAAAGATAAAGATGCAAAATTAGAATATGAATTAGTTGGTAGTAATCTTTTAGCTACGGGTTCTACAGCTGCAGTAAATACGAGTAATATTGCTTTTTCTATAAATGAAACTTTTATCTTACCAAGATTTGTAAGTTTAAGACTACGTTATCAGCTGTAGTTTTTAAAATGATATTTTAAAATGGTTCAAAGAAATTTGAACCATTTTTTTTCCAATAAAATAAAAAATTTGCAAGATTACTTTACTATTTTTACTGCATGAGTTTATTGGCTACAAAATCTTCTTTTTACGCTACCTTTAAAAGTTTAGGCTTGCTTTGGTTATTTATTGCTTATGGCTTATTTTTAGACGGCTTTATTATTTATAACATTACAGATAACGCACAGTTTTATGCTAACCTAAGTATGCTTTTGGTGTTTCCAATTATTTATTGGAAAGTGAATAAGAGAACCAAAGAGCATTTAATTGCTGGAGTTTTAATTGGTTTTTTTGGAGAATATTTGTTTTCAGTTGCTTTAGGTATGTATACGTATCGTTTAGAAAATATACCTCATTACATTCCATTTGGCCATGCATTAGTTTATGCTGGTGTTTTGTATTTTTCTAAAGCTAGTGCTATACTTAAAAACAGGAAAAAGATAGAAGGATTTTTAGGGGTTTTTATCTTTATATATGCTTCTGTTTTTTTAATTTTTAGAGAAGATGTATTCGGTTTTGTAATGACTATAACAACATTGTTTATTTTAAGAAATAAACCACGAGAACGTCTTTTTTATTTAACAATGTATATTTCTGTAGCTTATTTAGAGATTGTTGGAACAAGTCTTTTATGTTGGAAATGGCCAGAAATAGCTTTCAATACATTTTCTTTTTTACCAAGTCATAACCCACCAAGTGGAATTAGTCTCTTTTATTTTTTACTAGATTTAGGTTGTTTATGGGTTTATAAAAAACGTCATAAGCTAGCTTGGTCTCGTATGAAGAATATTAGAAAAATTAAATTGAATAACATTAGTGCTGCAAACTAAAAAAGAAATAATTTCGTTGTCTAAGTACATAAAATCATAGGAGTAAAAAATGTCGATAAAAGTAACATCAGTTTCAAAAATTTATAAAAATCAGAAAGCATTAAATGATGTTTCTTTTTCTGCAGATAAAGGCCAAATAATAGGTTTTTTAGGTCCAAATGGTGCAGGGAAATCTACAATGATGAAAATATTAACAGGTTTTATAAAGCCTAATGCAGGTACTGTTTTAGTTGATGAAATAGATGTTTTACAAAACCCGATAGAAGCACAGAAAAACATAGGCTATTTACCAGAGCATAATCCTTTATATACAGATATGTATGTGCGTGAATATTTACAATTTCAGGCAACTATTTTTAAAGTTGATAAAAGCCAGATAGAACTTTGTATAAAAAAAGTAGGTTTAACAGAAGAAGCACATAAAAAAATACATCAATTATCTAAAGGATATCAGCAAAGAGTAGGGTTAGCAGCTGCAATTTTACACAACCCAAAAGTATTAATTTTAGATGAACCTACAACGGGTTTAGATCCTAATCAGTTAGTTGAAATTAGGGCGTTAATTAAGTTATTAGGAAAAGATAAAACAGTGCTTTTTTCTACGCACATTATGCAAGAAGTAGAAGCAGTTTGTGATCGAGTAATCATCATTAAAAAAGGTGAAGTTTTGGTAGATAAACAACTGTCAGATCTTAAAGTAAATAATGAACAAGTAATAGAAGTTACTTTTGATTATAAGATAGAAGAACAGTTTGTAAAAAGATTGCCAAATGTAGTTTCTTATAAAAACAATTACGATTATACTTGGCACATTACCTTTGATTCTGAAGAAGACATGCGTCCAAAAATATTTGATTTTGCACAAGAAAACGGACTTAAAATTCTTGGTTTAAATACTCAAAACAAAAACCTAGAAACTCTTTTTAGAGAAGTAACAGTTTAGGTTAAAGATTATTATTGAGGTTTTAAATTACTTCGTTAGATATTCAAAAGCTTCCAATAAAGTAGGAAACACTAATACACTTCCAGCTTCTTTTAGTTCTTTTTTAGTGTACTGAGTTAAAATACCTATAGGAATCATTCCTGCCGATTTTGCTGCTTTTGTACCCGTTAAACTATCTTCAAAAACCCAGATATCTTTAAAATCATCTACAACAAAACCTAATGTTTCTGCTAATAAAATATAGGCTTCTGGAGCAGGTTTTGGTTTTACATAATCTTGCACACCAAAAACAGTTGTAAAATTTAAGTTTAAATGATGAACACTATTTTTTAAAAACTGTTTTGTCGCGTTACTAGCAATTCCGTAAGGTATTTTTTCTTGGGATAAAAGGTTTGTAAACTCTCTAACTCCAGGAAGTAATTTGGGTGCTTTAAAATACTTATCTAGATGAGAGTCTTTTAAAAAAAATAATTCTTCAGTACGTTTTTCTTCGCCAATAATACTGCAAAAGTATTCCGCAATTATCATTGGCGATTTTCCTGCATGTGTTCTCGGAAAAGGAGCTATTTCGGTATTAAATAACTCCTTAAAAGCAGAAGCCCAAGCAGAATTATGACTTTCTTTACTATCTACTATTACGCCATCAAAATCGAATAAAAATCCTTTAGGTAATGTCATTATTTACTCTTTTTTTTCATTAAAAATTTCCATTAAATATGGGTTTAGAAATTTGTTAGTTGGATCTAGTTCTCTTCTTAAATTTTTAAAATCTTCCCATTTATCATAAATTTCAGAAAGTTTTGCATCTTTTGCCATAAAACGTTTTGCCCAATGAGGTTTTCCTCCGTGTTTTAAAAATATTTTTTCAATACTTTTAAAAGCTTCATAAGTATCTGCAGTAGCTGCATTTCTAGAAACACAACCCATTGTAACGGTGTCTTTACCATAAGCATAACTTAACCAGGATTTGTCTTTGTATATAAAACGAACATCCATAGGAATATGAATAAACGACTTGTTAGACCATTTATTAATTTCAGTTTTTAGTTCTTCAAAAACTGTAGGAAAAACATCTAAACCAATAGTCCATTCTGCTAATTCTAAAGTAGAACCCCTAGATTTTGTTACCGTTGCTTGGTATAATGAACCTTTGTGTTCTTTTGTACTGCTAAAAAAACCTTTGTATAAAAGTTTGTTGGCAATAGCAGTAATCCAAGGAAAAATATGCGTGTATTTATATAATATTTTAGAAGTTTTTCTTCTATGTTTTAGGTACTTAGGACCTAAGTATTCTATAACTTCTTTATTTGCATCTATTTTATCGCCAGTAATTACATAACCTTTGTCTGTATGTGGTAACCATAAAATTCTTAAGAAATCATGTTTGTTTAAACGTTCTTTAATTTTTGGTAACCACTCTGTGTCAGCTTCAGGTCCTTCTTTTATATGTAACGTGTAAATAGGCTCGCATTTAAAAGTAATGGTAGATAAAACACCTAAAACACCTAAAGAAACTCTAACTGCATCAATTATATCATCTTTATCAGTTATTTCTTTTATAGAACCATCAGCTAAAATAAGATTACATTTTGTAATATATTCTGATAATAAATAACCACTAGTACCATGAGTTCCTGTTGCTAAAGCGCCACCAATTGTAATTGTGTTAATATCTGGTAAACAAGGAATACACCAGCTTTTTTCTTCAACAGCTTCTATTAAATCGCCTAAAATAATACCCGATTGAACAGTTATTGTGCGATTAGAATCATTAAAAGATAAAATTTTATTATAAGTTCTAATATCAACTAAAGTAGCTGTTCCAGAAGCAATGTCTGCAGAAGATTGTTTGTTTCCGAAAATTCGTATTTTTTCTGATCTTTTTACAACTTCTTGTAATTCAGTTTCAGAAGTAATTTTATAAAGAGATTTGTAATTGGAAGTAATATTTTCGTTCCAACTAGTCCAAATACCATCTTTGTTTTGTTTCATTATTTTATAAAAATATTAAACAAAAATAAGTATTAATATTTTTTTGAACACTTGATTTTGTTTTTATTTTACTAATTAATTTAATTTATAGGTAATCTGCTGACTATCCAAAGTTGCAAGTAAATCATTCGAAATGTGAATTTTGGTATTTCTACTTGGCAAACTTACTTCTAGTTTTTCTTTTTCATCCCAAATGGTAAAACCTAAAGATTGCTTCCCAGGAGTGTTTTTTAAGATGGTTTCTAAATTTAAAATAGTTTTAGCCGTAATTTGTTCTAATGGAATTTGAATGGTAACTTTTTTACACAATTCATCCATAATGTCGTGTAATAGTTTCATTTCTGTAAACTTTAGTCTTGGCTCTCCAGCAACTCCTGTTTCTTTATTTGTCCAACCTGGTTGAATAGTAGAACGAACAAATAAGAAAGAACTTGGTACTAAAAAGTGTTTCATTCTTAAATAATCTTCACCAAAAATTCTAAATTCATTACTATCTCCATAATCTTCCATCGTAAACATTGCCCAACCTTTTCCTGCTTTAGAAACTCTATGTTGCACATCTGTTATAATTGCGGCAAAAGCTAAATTCATGTTTACAAATTTGGCTAAATCAGCTTTAAAATATTTTAAAGAAGCGTTACAAAACTTCATTTCATTTTTAAAATCATCTAAAGGGTGCGCAGAAATATAGATACCAATAACCTCTTTTTCTTGAGATAACAATTCCATTGTTCCCCAAGTTTCACACTCAGGAATATCTGGTTCTGGAAATTGTACGGTAGAAGCTTCACCAAACATAGAAACTTGTGCAGAATTTTCATTTTCTTGAAACTTACTTCCAAATTTCATAGCACGTTCTAAAAAGGTTAAACCTTTTTCATCGGTTGCAAAATATTGTGCTCTATGTGTATCTGTAAATGAATCAAAAGCACCCGCTTTTATTAAACTATCAAAAGATTTTTTGTTGGCAGCTCTTAAATCGACACGTTTTGCTAAATCGAAAATAGATGTATAATTTCCGTTCTCTTTTCTTTCTTCTATAATTGCTTTTACAGCACCTGTTCCTACACCTTTTACAGCTGCCATTCCAAAACGAACCGCACCTTCATTATTTACAGAAAACTTTAAAAATGATTCATTTAAATCTGGGCCAAAAACAGGTAATTCCATTCTTTTACATTCTTCCATAAAGAACGAAACAGCTTTAATATCTTTCATATTATTAGAAAGTACAGAAGCCATATATTCTGCAGGATAATGGGCTTTTAAATAAGCGGTTTGATAAGCGATCCACGCATAACATGTAGAATGCGATTTGTTAAAGGCGTAACTTGCAAATGCTTCCCAATCTTTCCAGATTTTTTCTAATTTTTCTGGATCATGACCTTTGGCAGCAGCTTGTTCTACAAATTTTGGTTTCATTTTATCTAACACCGCAATTTGTTTTTTACCCATTGCTTTACGTAAAACATCGGCTTCACCTTTGGTAAAATCTGCTAACTTTTGCGATAAAAGCATTACTTGCTCTTGGTAAACAGTAATTCCGTAAGTTTCTGCCAAATATTCTTCCATGGCAGGTAAATCGTACTCAATATCTTCTGTTCCGTGTTTTCTATTAATAAAAGACGGAATATATTCCATTGGTCCAGGTCTGTACAATGCATTCATTGCAATTAAATCGGCAAAAACGGTTGGTTTTAACGACCTCATGTGTTTTTGCATTCCAGGAGATTCATATTGAAAAATACCTACAGTTTCTCCTCTTTGAAAAAGCTCACATGTTTTTACATCATCTAATGGAAAAGTTTCTGGATCTAAAGTAATATCATGTCTTGCTATTACAATTTTAACAGTCTCTTTAATTAAAGTCAATGTTTTTAATCCCAAGAAGTCCATTTTTAATAAACCTGCATCCTCTACAACAGAGTTATCAAATTGAGTAACATACATATCAGAATCTTTAGCCAAAGAAACGGGTACATAATTGGTAATATCTCCTGGGGTAATAAT
>CAJQQH010000090.1 GCA_905480405.1 uncultured Polaribacter sp.
TATAATATTAAAAGCCTCATCATTAAGATGAGGCTTTTTTAGTTAAAAAAACTTTTTTAAATACAAACAAAAAAAGTACCTTTGCAGCTTGAAAATGAGAGGGTAAATCCCACAGAAAATAATAATAATTTAATTAGATACAAAATGTCTACAACTACAGGTAAAGTTTCTCAAATAATTGGGCCAGTTATTGATGTTGAATTCAACACAGAAAACAACGAACTTCCTAAGATTTATGATTCATTAGAAATTAAAAAAGCTGATGGTTCAATTTTAGTATTAGAAGTACAACAACACATTGGTGAAGATACTGTTAGAACAATTTCTATGGATGCAACTGATGGGTTATCTAGAGGAGCAGAAGTTTTTGCGACTGGAAGTCCAATTCAAATGCCAATAGGTAATGATATTTACGGTCGTTTGTTTAATGTTACTGGAGAGGCTATTGATGGTCTTGGTAATTTAAGTAAAGAAGGTAAGGATGGTTTACCAATTCATAGATCTGCACCTAAGTTTGAAGATTTATCAGTATCTACAGAAGTCTTGTTTACAGGAATTAAAGTAATTGATTTAATTGAGCCTTATGCAAAAGGTGGTAAAATTGGATTATTTGGTGGAGCTGGAGTAGGAAAAACAGTATTAATTCAAGAGTTAATTAACAATATTGCAAAAGGACATGGTGGTTTATCAGTTTTTGCAGGTGTTGGAGAAAGAACTCGTGAAGGAAATGATTTACTTCGTGAAATGTTAGAGTCTGGAATTATCAAATATGGTGATGACTTTATGCATTCTATGGAAGAAGGAGGATGGGATTTATCTAAAGTAGATAAGCCAGGAATGAGAGGTTCTAAAGCGACTTTCGTATTCGGGCAAATGAATGAGCCACCTGGAGCACGTGCAAGAGTTGCCTTATCGGGATTAACAATTGCAGAATACTTTAGAGATGGAGCAGGAGAAGCACAAGGAAAAGATGTACTTTTCTTCGTAGATAATATCTTCCGTTTTACACAAGCAGGTTCAGAGGTTTCTGCCTTATTAGGTCGTATGCCATCTGCAGTAGGTTATCAACCAACTTTAGCAACAGAAATGGGTGCAATGCAAGAACGTATTACATCAACTAAAAAAGGTTCTATTACATCTGTACAGGCAGTTTATGTACCTGCAGATGATTTAACAGATCCAGCACCAGCAACAACGTTTGCGCATTTAGATGCAACTACAGTATTATCTCGTAAAATTGCAGAATTAGGTATTTATCCTGCAGTAGATCCATTAGACTCTACTTCAAGAATTTTATCTGCAGAAATTTTAGGTGATGAACACTATAACACTGCAACAGCTGTAAAAGAAATTTTACAACGTTATAAAGAATTACAAGATATTATTGCAATTTTAGGTATGGAAGAATTATCCGAAGAGGATAAATTAGTAGTTCATAGAGCAAGACGTGTACAACGTTTCTTATCTCAACCTTTTCACGTAGCTGAACAGTTTACAGGTATTCCTGGTGTTTTAGTAGATATTAAAGATACTATTAAAGGATTTAATATGATTATGGATGGTGAGCTAGATAAATACCCAGAAGCGGCATTTAACTTAAGAGGATCTATTCAAGATGCAATTGATGCAGGTGAAAAAATGTTAGCTGAAGCTTAAAAATAGAAAATATGTTCTTAGAAATTGTAACACCAGAAGCTATTTTATTTTCATCAGAAGTTGATGCTATAACAGTTCCTGGAATTAATGGAGATTTTCAAATGCTTAATAATCACGCACCAGTTGTTTCTATTTTAAAAGAAGGTCTTGTAAAAATACATGTACATTCTCAAGAGCATTTAGAGTTGAATGACTTAAATGGGAAATTAGTGCCTGAAGTAGATGATGATAAAATTTTAACTTTAACAATAAATTCTGGAACATTAGAATTAAATGATAATAAAGCTATTATTTTAGCAGACTAAATACATATAAAGTATTTATTATATTAAAAATCTCAAATTAAATTTATTTAATTTGAGATTTTTTTTGCTTTTAACTTATTGAGTTTTTTATATAAAAAAACACCTTTAATTAAAAAGATGTTTTTTAGCAATTTTCCCTAACGAATAAAATTTTCATTAATTCATACTTCAAAATTCGTTCTTTTTTTTAAGAATTAAATAAGTAAAAACCTTTTAATTTATACAGGAAAAACACCCTTTATATATACTAAAGTATAGTGTTTAATTTATATATGTTGTATTTTTGGTTATAACTAACTTTAAAACAATATATAATGAACCTATTATCTAAAAATTATTTTACTATAATAATTGTTTTACTACTTATGTGTTCTTGTAAAAGTGAATGCAATCATTCTGAACATAATAATATAGAACAAAATAGTAAAAGGCCAAGTCAGGCAATTACATATCAAGAAATGTCTAGCATGTTTAAAGAGTATGATAATGGACAGAGACTGGTGTTAAACGATTATATTTCTAAAAAATCTAAAGGAAAAGATACAATTGCAACCATTTCTCAATTCTATAGTTTATCAGAACTAAAACAATATATTTCTTATATAGAACGATTGTCAAAAGAAAAAGAGATCGAATTAACTGGGGTTAGAATTTTTACCTCTGCTTATCCATCGGATTATAAAATTAAAGAGTATCAGAATAGAGTTTCATTTATATTGGCGCCAACAACAAATATAGGAGTACGAAAAAATATTGCATATGAACCTTTAAAATCGGGTATTAAACAACCAGTTTCTATGAAATCAATATTAGATAAATATGCAGATGAAACAACTAGAAGTGTTAATAGAGCTTCTGTTTTTACTTTTAATTTAATGGCAGGAGATAATAGTTCTGCTTTAAATAGAGGTCAAACAAATCCACCTTATTAATTATGTCAGATGATGGTTTATTCATTAAAAACATTTCAACTTATATACAATTTATAACTTTAATTTTAGCAATTGTTCTATATAAAAAATATAAACATTATACCTTTTATAAGTTTTTTATTACTTATTTAATTAATATTGCCTTTTTTGAATTTCTTGCAAACGTTGTTTTTATTAAAAATAATTTTGTTTTTTTCAATATTTATACTTTTTTTGAATTTAATTTTTTTGCATTAATCTATTATCATTTAATTGAAGATAAAAATAAAATAAAGTTAATTAAACTGTTAGTTTTAATCTTTAATATAATTTATTTTACAAGTTATTATTTTACATTGATACAGATGTATACAGTTTCTATTGAAGGTGTTTTTAATAGTGCTTTAATTATAATATACTTTATTGAATTATTAAACTCTAAGAAAATTTTAAACTATAAAAAACTATTACCTTTTTGGCTCTCTGTTGGATTCTTGCTATTTTATTTAACCTCTGTTCCTTTTTTTACATTGTTATATTCAAATCTTTTTGATAGTAGAGTTATGTTTCCTATACTTTATTATCTTATTATTGTATTTCATTTAAGTTTAATTTATGGATTAGTTGCATGCAAGAAAACGAAAGAGTAGTTTTAATAATATCAACTTTATTAGTACTTTTTATTGTTGTTGCATTAATCATTTTGTTTACTGTTTTTCAAAAAAAGAAAAATTCTTTAGTTGAAGAGCAAAAAGAGGCTAAAAAACGTTTTGAAACAGAAATTGCAGAAACACAAATAGAAATAAGAGAAGAAACGTTAAGAAATATTAGTTGGGAATTGCATGATAATATTGGCCAATTACTAACATTAGCAAAAATTCAATTACAAAATGCAACCAAAGAAAATATAAATGATGTTTCAGAAACGATAACAAGAGGTTTAAGGGAGGTTCGTGCTTTGTCAAAGTTAATTAATCCAGAGGCTATTAATAATATTAATTTAAAAGAAGCAATACAGTTAGAAGTTGATCGTTTTAATCGGTTAAATTTTATAGATTCTAAATTACTTATTTTAGGAGATGAAAAAGAAATCGATAAAAAACATAATATAATTATTTTTAGAATTTTACAAGAGTTTTTCTCAAATACCATAAAACATTCAAGAGCATCTTCTTTAAATGTTATATTAGATTATAAAGAAGATTCTATTGTAATATCTGCAGAGGATAATGGGGTAGGGTTTTCTCCTAATAGTAAAAAAGAAGGAATTGGCTTATTAAATATTAAGAAAAGAGCGAAATTAATTAATGCAGAAATTAATTTTACATCAGAAAAAAACAAAGGAACAACCCTTAAAATAGATTATAAAATATGAATGAATTTACTGTTGTTATTGTTGATGATCACACTTTATTATCTCAAGCGATTCAAGCTATGGTAAATACTTTTGAAAAATTTAGAGTATTATATACTTGTAAAAATGGAGAGGAATTAGTAAGAAAATTTTCTGAAATAGAAAATAGGCCTAATGTTGTTTTAATGGATATTAATATGCCTATAATGAATGGTATTGAGACTACAGAATGGATAAGTAAAAATTATTCTAATGTTAATGTTATGGCTCTTTCTGTTGAAGATGAAGATATTACTATTTTAAAAATGTTAAAAGCAGGCGCAGTTGGTTATTTACTAAAAGATACAGAAAAATCAATTTTAGAAAAGGCTTTAATTGAAATTGTTGAAAATGGTTTTTATCATACTAAGAATGTTACAAACTTATTAATGAAATCTATTTCTGGAAACTTAGAAGAAGAAATTATTTTTAATGACAGACAAATAAAATTTTTAAAACTTGCTTGTACAGAATTAACCTATAAAGAAATTGCAGATAGAATGAATTTGAGCCCAAAAACTATAGATGGATATAGGGACGCTCTGTTTACAAAGTTGAATGTTAGGAATAGAGTTGGTTTAGTTATGTATGCAATTAAAAATAAAGTTTACACTCTTTAAAAATGTCGTAAATTTGCGGCATGGAAGAAACAAATAGACAAAGGAAAATTGCTGGAGTATTACAAAAAGATTTAGTAGATGTGTTGCAAAAGGCGGCACAAGATGGAATGAAAGGTGTAATTATCTCTGTATCTAAAGTTCATGTTACTTCGGATTTAGGTGTAGCAAAAGTTTATTTAAGTGTTTTTCCTTCAAATAGAAGAGAAGAGATAATTAAGGGTGTATTGTCTAATACAGTTTTAATTCGTCATGAAATGGCTCAAAGAACTAAAAATCAATTACGTAGAATGCCAGAGTTATTGTTTTATGGTGATGATACGCTAGATTATATTGAAGAAATAGATAAGTCTTTAAAAGGAGAAGACGAAAACCCTATTAAAAACCCAGAAGTACTACCAAGACGTAAAAAAAGGTAAATTCAAGGAATATATTTGAATTTTTCTCTATACATAGCCAAAAGATATTTATTTACTAAGACAAGTAATAATGCCATAAATATAGTTACAATAATTGCTTCTTTTGGAGTTATTGTAGGGTCGTTGGCATTGTTTATAATTCTTTCTGGTTTTTCTGGATTGCGTACATTTAGTTATAGTTTATTAGATGCGTCTGATCCAGATATTAAAATAACTGCTAAAAAAGGGAAAACCTTTTTTATAACCGACCATTTTCATAAAACATTTAATAATATTACTTCTATAGAAGCATTTTCTAAGGTTATTGAAGAACGTGTTTTTTTAGAATATAATAATAAAAGTGAAATAGCTTTTATAAAGGGTGTTGAGAATAATTATACCAAGATTACTCATATAGATTCTACACTTAGCCAAGGAGGTTGGTTAGATTCGAGCTATATAAATACAGCAGTTATTGGCAGATCTAAAGCTTTTAAATTGTCTTTAGGAGTAAGAAGTTTTGGAGAATCTTTAAAAATAATGGTTCCAAAACCTGGTATTGGTTTTATAAATCCTAATAATGCGTTTTACAAAACAAATGTACAAGTTGTTGGTTTGTATACAGGAACAGAAGCTTTTGAAAATAAATTTGTTTTTATAACTTTAAATCAAGCAAAAGATTTATTAAATTTTAAAGAAAATCAAATTTCTGCTTTTGAAATTAAACTACTTAAGGAATCAGATGCTAATGTTGTTGCAGAACTATTGCAAAAATCTTTAGGAGATACTTATAAAGTACAAACAAAAGAGCAATTAAACGAGGTGTTTTATAAGGTTATAAATACCGAGAATTTTGTCTCTTATTTAATATTTACATTGATTGTAATTATTGCATTATTTAATGTAATAGGTACAATTATTATGATGATTATCGATAAAAAGGATAATTTAAAAACTTTGTTTAGTTTAGGAGCTACTGTTAAAGAAATTAAGAGAATATTTATTTTACAAGGGTTTTTACTTACTTTTTTCGGGATGCTTATAGGTTTGACTATTGGAATGGTTTTACTGTTTCTACAGAAAAAATTTAGCCTGTTTATGATAACAGAAAATTTTGCCTACCCTATAGAATTTAGATTTTCAAATCTAATTATTGTTATTTTAACAATTACAATTCTCGGTTTTATTGCTTCAAAAATTGCAAGTTCAAGAATTTCTGCTAATTTTATTGAAAAATAATAATTTTGAAAAACCTCCTTTTTTTTTCATGCTTAATAATACTATTAAGCTGCAAATCTGCTAAAAAGAGTTTCTGGAATACAAAAAAATTTATTCCTTTAGAAACATCAATTACTCCAAATTTTATGGATGGATATTCATTAGAAATACCAAGTGATTGGTACTCTTATATAGGATATCATGAAGTATTTCATTCACCGAAAAGTATAATGGAAAGTAATGTAGAAGATCAGAAGGTAACAATAACAGTTTTCATCGTTGAAAATGTAGAAAGTAAAATTAATTTTTTTAAAAATGAAATTAAAACAAATAACATATTTGTAAATACTAATTTCGAAAAAAAAATAATAAAAACCACAAAATATGGAGACGCATTAATTTTAAAATATGGTTCAATTTGGGATAGTATAAATTATACAAACCTATACTTGTATTATTATCATAAGAATAAAATATACAAACTACATTTAAAAGGGAGTAATGAACATTATAAAGAATTTCTAGATCAAGCTATTACTATTATGGATTCATTTAAAGTAAAAGAATAATATGAGGTTTCTACTTAAAGTAATTACGATTTCTATTGTGCTGTTTTTATGTAGCTGTAAGTCTATTCAAAATAATCAGAAAATTAGTAAGTATTCAGAATTAGATACAACGATTGTTAAAAATCTGATGAAAGAGTATTCTATTGATATCCCTAAAAACTGGTATTCGTATTTCGAAAAGCATAATGATTTAGCATATGCACCTAAAGAGTTATATTTAAATAGTAGAAAAGATCCGGAAGCATTCTTAATGATTTTTAAAGAAAATCTAAAAAGATGTAATTGTAATAACGTAACTAGTTTAACAAACCACTTTGTAGAAAAGATAAACAAGGTTTACGAAAATTTTAATTACGATATAGTAAAAGGACAACATCCTATTTACGGTAGATATAATTTTATTATTTATAAAATAAACAGAAAATCTAAAAATTATACTGTTTTAAATGCCTTAATCTTAAAAGACAGTAACTATTATCGAATTACATATTCATCTTCAAATAAAACATATAAAAAATATGCAGATGATGTTGTTAAAATAATTCACTCATTTAAGATAAAAGAATAATATTTTAAAAAAAATATTATTACTGTTTGATTAGTTGTTTAACTTCAAATACATTCCATAAAAATAAACTTAAAACGCTAAAATTAGTTTTTATAAAAAACGAAAGAATTTTTACATTAGAATTTTCATCAAAGGATAAGTTTTTTGATGGATATCTAAAGGAAGTCAATAAAATTTTTAGTTCATTTAAAATTATAGGATCGTTTTAAAATTGAGGAATAATTGTATCCCCAAATTTAGCCTCAACTTCATCAAAAGCAGCAAAAACATCTTTTGCATCGTCAGAAGTTACCATTTTCATTCTATATTCTTTAAAATGCGGAATTCCTTTAAAGTAGTTAGTATAATGTCTTCTGGTTTCAACTACACCTAAATGTTCTCCTTTCCAATCGATAGACATTTGTAAATGTCTTCTTGCCATTTCTACACGTTGTGCAATTGTAGGTTTTGTTAAATGTTCGCCAGTTTTAAAATAATGTTTAATTTCATTAAAAAACCAAGGATATCCAATAGTAGCTCTACCAATCATGCAGCCATCTAATCCATAAGAATCTCTCATTTCCATGGCTTTTTCAGGTGATGTTACATCACCATTTCCAAAAACAGGAATGTGCATTCTTTGGTTGTTTTTAACTTCTGCAATTGGTTTCCAGTCTGCTTCACCTTTATACATTTGTGCACGCGTTCTACCATGAATAGAAATTGCTGCGCAACCTACATCTTGCAAACGTTCTGCAACTTCTACAATTCTAATAGAATCATGATCCCAACCTAAACGTGTTTTTACTGTTACAGGTAAATTAGTATGTTTAACCATAGCTTCAGTAAGAGAAACCATTAGATCAATATCTTTTAAAATACCTGCTCCTGCACCTTTAGAAACTACTTTTTTAACAGGACAACCAAAGTTAATATCAATAATATCTGGTTTCGATTTTTCTACAATTTCAACCGTTTTTAACATCGATTCTAAATTAGCTCCAAAAATCTGAATTCCAACAGGACGTTCTTTTTCGTAGATATCTAATTTCATGACACTTTTTGCAGCATCTCTAATTAAACCTTCAGAAGAAATGAACTCTGTGTATACCACGTCTGCACCATTTTCTTTGCATAATGCTCTAAATGGTGGGTCACTCACATCTTCCATTGGTGCTAATAAAAGTGGAAATTCTGGTAATTCTATGTTGCCTATTTTAATCAATCTAAAAATTTATTTCTTTTTCAACTTCTTTTTTACCTCTCTTTACAAGAACCTTGCTTTTATCTCCTTTTTCAAAAACAGATAACGCTCTCATATAGCTCATCATATCAACTACAGTACTATCTCCAAGTTTAATAACAATATCGCCTTTATGTAATCCTGCTTTTTGTGCAGGTTTGTCTTCAGATATACCATCAATACGCATTCCTTTACCATCAAACATATAATCTGGTATTACGCCCATTCCAACCTTAAAACGAGGCGTATCTTTTCCTTCATTTTTTGTTTTTCTGAATGCTAATTTGCCATTATTGTCTAAATCGGTAATAATATTAAAGATATATTTACTGATGATTTCCATTCCCTTATAGTTCAGTTTTTCTGAATCATCTCCAGGTTTATGGTAATCTTCATGCTGTCCTGTAAAAAAATGTAAAACAGGAATGTCTGCCAAGTAAAAACTTGTATGATCACTTGGTCCAACTCCAGATTCTTGTTGTATTAATTTAAACTTATTATTATGAGATTTTAAAGTTTGTTTAAAAATTGGAGAAGTTCCTGTACCATAAACTGCTAACGCAGAATCTTTTTTTAAACGACCAACCATATCCATATTAATCATGTAAGAAACTTTTTTTGTGTCAATTGTTGGGTTTTTTACAAAATAGTTAGAACCTAGTAACCCCATTTCTTCGCCAGAAAAAGCTATGAATAAGTAATTATTATTAGTGTTTTTTTCTTTTAGTTTTGCTGCCAAATTTAATAATATGGCAACACCAGAGGCATTATCATCTGCTCCATTATGTATTGCTTTTATAGAATCTCTAAATAAAGAACCTTCGCCACCATAACCTAAATGATCAAAATGTGCTCCAATTATAACTGTATTTTCTGCTTTATTATCTAAAAAACCAATTACATTATTTCCAGTAATTGTACCATCACCATTCACATCAAATTTAACTTCGTCATGAGGGTTTGTTTTTGGTTTAAAAGTAAAAGGTTGTATATATTCTGAAGTCCCTTTTGGAAGCAATTCTAATTCTTCAAATCTCTTTTTAATATATTCTGCAGCCGCTTTTTCTCCTTTTGTACCTGTTTGTCTTCCTTCTAATTTATCAGAAGCTAAAAAGGTTACGTCTTCTTTAATTCTAGTTTCTTGGTTTATAGCTTGTTTACAGGAAACTAAAAAAGATAAAAAGATTAAAATTAGGATGTTTCTCATGTCTATAAATATTATTTTTGCAAAATTAAAGAATTATTATCACTTATTATATTATATAAAAAATGAAATTAAGAATACTTTTTTTACTTCTAATAGCAGTTTCAATTACTGCATGTAAAACCAATAAAAAAGACAAAGCAGATGCTAAATCTGGTGAAACTAAAAAATGGGAAGGTGGCTTAATTTTTCCTGAAGAAACTCATTTTAAAACGATGAAGCAAATAACCTTTGGAGGTGATAACGCAGAAGCTTATTGGAGTTTTGATGATAAACAAATTGTTTTCCAATCTAACAACAAAAAATGGGGAGTAGAGTGTGATCAAATGTTTTTAATGAAAGCAGATGAAATTTTTAAAGACTCAAAACCTCCAATGATTTCTACAGGTTTAGGTCGTACAACCTGTGCATATTTTTTACCAGACAATAAAAGTTATGTGTATGGTTCTACTCATTTAGGAGGTAAAGAATGCCCTCCATCACCTTTAAGAAGAGAAGGTAAATACGTATGGCCAATTTATGAAAGTTATGATATTTTTGTTTCAGATTTAGAGGGTAATATTACAAAACAATTAACTACAGAACCAGGTTATGATGCTGAAGCTACAGTTTCTCCAATGGGAGATAAAATTGTTTTTACTTCGATGAGAACAGGAGATTTAGAATTGTTTACAATGAATATAGATGGTTCTGATGTAAAACAAATTACAGATCAATTAGGGTATGATGGTGGTGCTTTTTTCTCTCCTGATGGAACAAAACTAATTTTTAGATCATCAAGACCAAAAACGGAAACAGAAATTAAAGAATATCAAGATTTATTAAAAGAAGGTTTGGTACAACCAACAGAAATGGAATTATATATTTGTAATGCAGACGGTTCAGAATTACGTCAATTAACAGATTTAGGTAACGCTAATTGGAGTCCGTTTTTTCATCCTTCAGGAAAAAAAGTATTATTTTCCTCAAATTTTGAATCAGAAAGAGGTTTTCCTTTTAACCTATATTTGATTGATTTAGATGGTAAAAACTTAGAAAGAGTTACTCATGGAGAAACTTTTGATGCATTTCCTGTTTTTTCTAATGACGGAAAAAAGCTTATCTTTTCATCCAATAGAAATAATGGAGGTGGTCATGATACCAACTTGTTTATTGCAGAGTGGCAAGACTAGAAGGATTGGTAGTCTGAAATATTACAAGTCATGATACCAACTTGTTTATTGCAGAGTGGCAAGCTAAAAGGGTTGACGGTTTACAGAACTACTTCTATTATTGCTATTTATTAATATAAAAAGAAAATTATGGGAGCAAAAGAAAACATTTTAAGAAAGATTAGAATTTTAATTACAAATCAATTTGATTCACCAGAAGAAGCTTTTAGTTTTTTTGATTCTGATAATGATGGTAGATTAAGAAAATCTGAAATTAAGAAAATGCTAAGAGCAGCATCAATAAGTGGTTTTATAAGAGGTGTTGTGGCAAACGAATTACTAAAAGGTTATGATAAATCTAGTGACGATACTATAAATTGGGAAGAGTTTAAAATAGCTATTTCTGAGTTAGAAAGAGATTTGTAAATCATTTTAAGTTTTATTAAGAAGTACAATGTTTTCATTGTACTTTTTTTATTTGACAAGGTCTGTAAATAACATATATTTGTAGGTTGAACGTAGTTAGAAAACGAAGTATGAAGAATATTAGAAACTTTTGCATTATCGCACATATAGATCATGGTAAAAGTACATTAGCAGATAGGTTGTTAGATTATACTGGCGCGGTAACTGCGAGAGAGAAAAAAGATCAGTTACTAGATAGTATGGATTTGGAGCGAGAACGTGGTATTACCATAAAATCGCATGCCATTCAAATGGATTTTGTTCACAAAGGAGAAACATTTGTTTTAAATCTAATTGATACTCCAGGTCATGTTGACTTTTCTTATGAAGTTTCAAGATCAATTGCTGCTTGTGAAGGAGCTTTGCTAATTGTAGATGCTGCACAAAGTATACAAGCACAAACAATTTCTAACTTATACTTGGCTTTAGAGAATGATTTAGAAATTATTCCGATCTTAAATAAAGTAGATTTACCTTCTGCAAATCCTGAAGAAGTAACAGATGATATTGTAGATTTATTAGGTTGTGACCCAGAAGAAGTAATTCACGCAAGTGGAAAAACTGGTTTTGGTGTAGATAATATTTTAGAAGCAATTATAGATAGAATTCCTGCGCCTTCAGGAGATGTTGATGCACCATTACAAGCATTAATTTTTGATTCAGTTTACAATTCTTATAGAGGTATTGAAACGTATTTCCGTGTTTTAAATGGAGAGATCAAAAAAGGGCAACGTATTAAATTTATGGCAACTAACAATGAGTATTTTGCTGATGAAGTTGGTACTTTAAAATTAGAACAAGTTGTAAGAAAGTCTGTAAAAGCAGGTGATGTTGGATATCTAATTACAGGTATTAAAACGGCTAAAGAAGTAAAAGTAGGAGATACAATTACCGATGCAGTAAACCCAACAACAGAGATTATTGATGGTTTCGAAGATGTAAAACCAATGGTTTTTGCAGGTATTTATCCTGTAGATACAGAAGATTTTGAAGAATTGCGTTATTCTATGGAAAAACTGCAATTAAATGATGCATCTTTAGTATTCGCGCCAGAAAGTTCTGCAGCCTTAGGTTTTGGTTTCCGTTGTGGATTTTTAGGAATGTTGCATATGGAGATTATTCAAGAACGTTTAGAGCGTGAGTTTAATATGACTGTTATAACAACGGTTCCAAATGTTTCTTACCACGCCTATACAAAGAAAAATCCAGAGGAATTAATTCTTTTGAATAATCCAACAGATTTACCAGACCCATCTAGATTAGATAGAGTAGAAGAACCATTTATTAAAGCTTCTATCATTACAAAATCAGATTTTGTTGGTCAAGTAATGAGTTTGTGTATCGAAAAACGTGGCGAAATTACCAATCAAACCTATTTAACAACAGAAAGAGTAGAATTAACTTTTGATATGCCTTTGGCAGAAATTGTTTTCGATTTTTACGACCGATTAAAAACAGTGTCTAAGGGATATGCATCTTTCGATTATTCTCCAATAGGAATGAGAACTTCTAAGTTAGTGAGAGTAGATATTTTATTAAACGCTCAGCCAGTAGACGCGCTTTCTGCACTTTTACATGCAGATAATGCATATACAATTGGTAAGAAAATTGTAGAAAAATTAAAGCAGTTAATACCAAGACAACAGTTTGATATTCCTATTCAGGCAGCTATAGGTGCAAAAATTATTGCACGTGAAACTACAAAAGCCTTACGTAAAGATGTTACTGCAAAATGTTATGGAGGAGATATTTCTAGAAAACGTAAATTATTAGAAAAGCAGAAAAAGGGTAAGAAAAGAATGCGTCAGGTAGGTAATGTAGAAATTCCACAAGAAGCATTTATGGCCGTTTTAAAATTGAATGATTAAGTTAACATGAATAAAAATCAAATTATTGGACTACTAATGGCAATTCTTGGTTTAATACTAGGTTTTCTTTGGGATAAATCTTTTAAATACTCGGAATTATTAGATTTTATATTTGGCGTTTTTGCAGCCATTGGCTTTAGTATGATTATTAAAATTTTGCCTTTAAAAATGAAAGAATAGATTTTTAAAATCATAATATATTAATAAAAACCTTTTTGAGAAATCAGAGAGGTTTTTTGTTTGTAGCTATTTCCTGCTTTTTACTATATCCTGTTTTGAAAAAAAAAGAATGGCGTTGCAATCAGGGCTAAATATGTTTGCCTTTTTATCTTTACAACTATAATTATTTATATTAATTAAGACCTGTAAACTTTTTAGAAGTAGATTTTACAAAAAAAAAAACACTCTCGATTAAAATATCAAAAGTGTTTTAAAAATTATATTATAAGTTAATGATAAGACACAAAATGTATCTGTCATACTAATCTCTACCACCTAAAACTTGTAACCCCCAATATAATAACATGGCAAGAGAACCTAAAGCAGCTACTAAATAAGTTCTAGCAGCCCATTTTAAAGCATCTTTAGAACCTGCATATTCTTCTTGCGAAACCATGTTTTTATTTTTTAACCAAGCTAAAGCTCTGTTACTGGCATCATATTCTACGGGTAAAGTTATAAAGCTAAAAAGTGTTGCAAATCCCATAAAAATTAGTCCGGCAATTGCAACGTAAAAACCAACACCTTGCGCACCAGAAGCAGCTCCTAAAACTAAGCCTCCTATAACCATCCATTGAGAAAATTTAGAGGTAACACTTACAATTGGTACTAATTGAGAGCGCATTGTTAAATAACTATATGCTTTGGCATGTTGCACTGCGTGCCCAACTTCATGAGCAGCAACTGCAGCAGAAGCAGCATTTCTTTGGCTATAAACAGACTCACTTAAATTTACAGTTTTATCTTTTGGGTTATAATGGTCTGTTAATCTACCAGGAGTAGAAATTACTTTTACATCATTAATACCATGGTCTGCTAACATTTTTTCAGCTATTTCTGCACCACTCATTCCATTTCTCAATTGAATTTGTGAGTATTTTTTAAATTTTCTTTTAAGCGTGTTACTAACTAACCAGCTAAGTAAAGAGATAACACCAATAAGAATATAAAATCCGATCATAATTGTATATTGTTTTAAATTTTTTAGTTCATTTTTTGTTTGATAAATTTACAACATAAATTATTCCATTTTTAATTTGGAGCAAAAAAATGTCAAAATGTCAATAAAACCAAAAATATTACTGCTATATACAGGAGGAACAATTGGAATGGTTAAAGATTATAAAACGAATGCCTTAAAGGCATTTGACTTTAATCAGATTTTAGAAAAAATACCAGAACTAGAACAATTAAATTGCGATGTTAAAAGCATTTCTTTTGAAGAGCCAATAGATTCTTCAAATATGAATACTCAAAATTATATTGAAATTGTTAACATAATTCAAGATAATTATAAGGAGTTTGAAGGTTTTGTGGTTTTAACAGGTTCAGATACAATGTCTTATATTTCATCTGCGGTAAGTTTTATGTTAGAGAATTTACAAAAACCTATTATTTTTACAGGTTCTCAATTACCTATTGGAGACTTAAGAACAGATGCTAAAGAAAATTTAATTACATCTATAGAAATTGCAGGTGCACAAAAAAATAGTAAATCAATAATTTCTGAGGTTTGTTTGTATTTTGAATATAAACTATACAGAGCAAATAGAACTACTAAGATTAATGCAGAACAATTTGAAGCATTTACATCTATGAATTACCCTCCGTTGGCAGAAAGTGGAGTGCATTTAAATTTTAACGAACACTATATTTATAAACCCTCTAAGGAAAGTAAAGAGTTAATTATTAGAAAAAAATTAATAACAGATGTTGTTATTTTAAAACTTTTTCCTGGAATTACAGAAAAAACAGTAAAAAGTATTTTAAATACAGAAGATTTAAAAGGAGTTGTTTTAGAAACATATGGTGCTGGTAATGCTCCAGATAAAGTTTGGTTTTTAAACTTATTAAAAGAAGCTATAGTAAAAAACATTAGAATAATTAATGTAACTCAATGTTCTGGTGGTAATGTAATACAAGGACATTACGAAACAAGTGTTGTTTTAAAACAAATTGGAGTTGTAAGTGGTAAAGATATTACTACAGAATCTGCCATCGCTAAACTTATGTATTTGTTAAACGAAAATTTAACGTTAAAAGAATTTACTTTGTATTTCGAAAAATCTTTAAGAGGTGAAATTTCTAAAGATTTTGGTTGTTAAATTGTAATGAAACTCTAGAAAAAGAATGATTTCTTTATAAAAGTGATTAAAAAGATATAAATAGCGTAAATAAATTTTTTTATGCCTAACATTTTTTGTTACTTGGCAGTCTCAAAAACAAGAATAGAAGAATATATCTTCAAATTTCTTTTATTTGTGATGAAAATTATATCTTTAACCCGTTAACTATTAAAATTAATTATAACAAAGATGAAAAAAGTAGTAAATGTCTTATCTGTAACAGGATTTATGTTTTTTGGAGCTATTCAATCAACTTTTGCTCAAGAAACAGCAACAGAAGCTCAAACGTTTCACCAAGTATTAAAGCAAAACTTTATAGATGGTGGACCTGGATTTATGGGAATTGTATTAGTAGCATTAATCTTAGGATTAGCTATTGCCATTGAAAGAATTATTTATTTAAACATGGCAACAACTAATACAAAAAAATTATTAGCTAATGTAGATGATGCATTAAGTTCTGGTGGTGTTGAAGCTGCAAAAGAAGTATGTAGAAATACAAAAGGACCAGTTGCTTCTATTTTTTATCAAGGTTTAGATAGAGTTGATGAAGGTGTTGAAGCTGCTGAAAAAGCTGTAGTTTCTTATGGTGGTGTTCAAATGGGACAATTAGAGAAAAATGTTTCTTGGTTATCTTTATTTATTGCACTTGCGCCGATGTTAGGATTTATGGGTACTGTAATTGGTATGATTGGAGCCTTTAACGATATCGCTGTAGCAAATGATATTTCTCCAGCAGTAGTTGCTGTAGGTATTAAAGTAGCCTTATTAACAACTGTATTTGGTTTAATCGTAGCTATTATTCTTCAAATTTTTTATAATTACATCGTATCTAAAATTGATGCAATTGTAAACAGTATGGAAGATGCTTCTATCACATTGGTAGATTTATTAGTGAAGTATAAAAAATAAAAAACAATTATGAAAAGTAATAAAATATTAAATATTATAATTGCTGTCATCGCTATCGTTGGAGCTATTCTTTTCGTAAGAGTTGGTATGGAAGACGCTGAAGTAATTAAAAGTAATGCAGATGTGCAAAACAGTGTTGTTAGTCCATTAATTTCATTTTCATTTTGGTTGTTTATTGCAGCAGTAGCTATAACAGTTGTGCTTTCATTTTGGACAATTATTAAAAATCCAGAGAACTTAAAAAAGATGCTTATGAGCTTAGTTGCTTTAGGTGTACTTTTAGTAGTCGCTTATTTTATGGCGGATAGTAATGTAGTATATGATGCAGCTGGTAAAATTCAACCAGGTGGTGAGGCTGGGTCTTCTATAAATAAATGGGTAGGTACTGGTATTTGGTACAGCATCATTTTAGGGGCTGTAGCAGCATTTTTCTTTGTACTAGATTTAGGTAAAGGATTAATTAAATCTTAAAACTATGGCAAGAAGAGAAAACCCAGAAATTAATGCAGGATCTATGGCAGATATTGCCTTCTTGTTATTAATTTTCTTTTTAGTAACCACAACTATGAATGTAGATTCTGGGGTTTCTAAAAAGCTATCAGAAAAACCACCAGCAGATTATGTTCCTCCTGTTATTAAAGAGAAGAATATTTTTGAGGTGAATATCAATAGAAACAATGATCTACTTGTAGAGAATGAGGCTATGGATATTAAAGATCTAAAAGAAGCTGCTATCAAGTTTATTGATAATGGTGGAGGTCTTGGAAAACCAGGAGAAGATGGGAAACCAGGAAAAGCTTGTGATTACTGTGAAGGTGAGAAAAGCGAATCTTCTTCAGATCATCCAAATAAAGCAATTATTTCTGTTCAAAGTGATAGAGGTACTGAGTATGGTACATATATTCAAGTTCAGAATGAGTTGTTAAGAGCTTATAGAGTTTTAAGAAATAAATTATGTCAGAAAAGATATAATATTTCTTTTACAGATTTAGAAGCTGCTTTTAAAGATGATAAAACGAACGAAGAGTTAAAGAAAAAAATAGAGGCAATACGTAATGCGTATCCTCAAATTATTTCTGATGCAGAACCAACTTCTTAATTAATTTAAAATTTAACAAGATGTCTAAGTTTAAAAAGAAAAAAAAGGGAATGCCTGCTGTTAATACAGCATCATTACCAGATATCGTTTTTATGTTATTGTTTTTCTTTATGGTAACAACTACTATGAGAGAAACAGACTTAAGAATTGAAGCACCTAAATTACCAAGTGCAACAGAAATTAAAAAACTGGAGCATAAAAGTTTAGTGTGTACTATATATGTTGGTAAGTCTAAAGATGTTTCTAAACATGGTTCTGGTTTTAATAGAATTCAATTAAATGATAAAATTGCTTCTGCAGATCAAGTTCCTGCGTTTATTATAAATGCAAGATCTAAAGTATCTGAAGCAGAAGTACCTTTTATGACTACATCTATTAAAGCTGATAAAGAATCTAGTGTTGGTACAATTACAGATATTAGATTAAAATTAAGAGATGTTAATGCTCTTAAAGTTAGTTATTCAACTCAAAAAGGAGCAGAGTAATTAATTAAGTATAAAATTTTAAAAGGGTAATTCATTTGAATTACCCTTTTTTTATGTCTAAAATTAATTTTTTTTATTGAAATATAGTATATTTATATTACGTTACATTTATATGAATAGCATAATTACCTTCTTTATTGTATTTCTTATAGTCTCTAGTTCTTATGCGCAAAAAGATTCTTTACAATTAGGAGATAGGTATGCAGAAGATCAAATTTACGCTTCTATTACATACGCTCAATTTAATAGACAACCATCTACGGTAACAAAAAGTAGTTTTTCTTATGCTATTTCAACTGGTTTTTTAAAAGACATTATTTTAACTAAGAAAGGAAATATTTCTTTTGCTGTTGGAGTTGGCTATGGATTTGATTTTTTTAATCACGAATTAAAAGTATCAGAAATAAACAATACTACTTTATTTGATAACGCGACTAATGCAAGTTCTAATGTATTTAAATCTCATAACCTTGAGTTTCCTTTAGAATTTAGATGGAGAACATCAAACGCTAAAAAATATGACTTTTGGCGTATTTATACAGGTATTAAATTCTTGTATAATATATCAAATACATTTCAGTTTACAGAAAACGATATTGATTATAAATACAAAAATGTTAGTGCTTATCGTAAATTACAATACGGCTTAACTTTTTCTGCTGGTTATACAGAGTTTAATGCATATTTGTTTTATGGTCTAACTCCAGTTTTTGAAAACTCAAAAATAAATGGAGAAGATATTAATTCTACAATTATAAAATTCGGGTTGATATTTTATATTTTATAAAATATAATACATACCAAGGTTTGATAAAACCCCTATAAAGAAACCAATATAAATTTCTTTATTAGTATGTGCTTCTAAGTGTAATCTCGCACTTGCTAATACACCAGAAAGTAGAATTAATACAATTATTAGAATTGTAAGATTTTGATTGTAAACACTACTTAAAACCATAAAAAAACCAATAGATATACCTAAGGATAATAAATGAATACTAGCTTTTATATTAAAATTAAAAAGAAGGTAAATTATAAACAATCCAAAAGAAGTTGCGTAAAAAAGTAAGCTTAAATCTGTTAAGCTAGATGTTTTATTTAAAGTATTACCTAATAAGTAAAATAATGTAATCATTATTGCTACAGGTAGTTTTCTCTCTTTAATACTTTCTGTTTTATAGCTTTTAATTATGTTTATTTTTTTAAATATGATTAAAATTACTAAAGGGATTAAGTAAGTAACTACAAATATTAAACCTAAAATTGTTAATTTATGATTACTTCTTAAGTTGTTAGGTATTATTAAAAAATAAAGCATTACACCAATTGTAGGTACTACTATTGGGTGTAAAATTGTAGATATGACTTTATGAATCTGCACTATATTTCTTTACGTAATCGTGCAACAGGTAAATCTAATTGTTCACGATATTTAGCAACTGTTCTTCTGGCAATAGGATACCCTTTTTCTTTTAATATGATAGATAACTTCTCATCAGTTAAAGGTTTTCTTTTGTTCTCTTCAGCAATAACAGTTTCTAGTATTTTTTTAATTTCTTTGGTAGATACATCTTCTCCTTGATCATTTTTCATAGATTCAGAAAAGAAAACCTTTATCAATTTTGTACCATAAGGTGTAGAAACATATTTACTATTTGCAACTCTAGAAACTGTAGAAACATCCATGTTTATCTGATCTGCAATATCTTTTAGAATCATAGGTTTTAACTTACGCTCATCACCAGTTAAAAAATAATCTATTTGATAATGCATAATTGAGTTCATAGTAATCATTAACGTTTGTTGACGTTGTATAATAGCATCTATAAACCATTTTGCAGAGTCTAATTTTTGTTTAATAAAAAACACCGCGTCTTTTTGCGATTTACTTTTAACAGTAGATTCTTGGTACCCTTTAAGCATATTATTATACTCTCTAGATATGTGTAATTCTGGTGCATTTCTAGAATTTAAAGTTAAATCTAAAACTCCGTCTACTATTTTAATTGAAAAATCTGGAACAATCTGTTCTGCAATTTTATTATTACCAGCATATGAGCTACCTGGTTTTGGGTTTAGTTTTGATATTTCTGTATTAACTTCTTTTAATTCTGCTTCAGATATATTAAATTTTTCTTGTAATTTTTTATAATGTTTTTTTACAAAATGGTCAAATGCATCTTCTAAAACTTCAATTGATAAACTTCTTATTTTAGTTTTGTCTTTATTTTTAAGTTGTATAATTAAACATTCTTTTAAATCTCTTGCTCCAACACCAATTGGATCTAAAGTATGAACAACTTTTGTTAAAACAGAAATCACTTTTTCTTCAGTTGTAAATACATTTGCAGTAAAAGCTAAATCATCAACTAAGTCAATAATTTCTCTTCTAATGTAGCCACTATCATCTATACTACCTACTAAGAATTCTGCTATTACTCGTTCTTCATCATCAATTCTAAAAGTATTTAGTTGGTTTTTTAATGACTGATGAAAAGTTGTTCCTGCAGCATAGGGTACATTTTTTTCTTCATCATCTATAGAATAATTATTTGCTTGTGTTTTATAATTCGGAATTTCATCGTCACTTAGATAATCATCAATATTTATATCTTCAGCTTCAATTTTTTCGTTTCCATCATCTTCATACTCATTTGATAAATCATCATCTATAGTTTCAGATTCTTCTTTACCAGTATCTAATGCCGGATTTTCTTCTATTTCTTGTTTCAAACGTTCTTCAAAAGCTTGTGTAGGCAATTGTATTAACTTCATCAACTGAATTTGTTGTGGAGATAATTTTTGTAATAGCTTGTAATGTAAACTTTGCTTTAGCATAGATACAAATATAAGGAATAGCTTAAAATAAAATCGCCATTCTTAAAGGAATGACGATTGATATATAGAGTTTTATGATTTTTTTAGAATTCAGCGTTTTGTGGAGTTCTAGGAAAAGGTATTACATCTCTAATGTTACCCATTCCCGTTGTAAATTGTACAAGTCTTTCAAAACCTAATCCAAAACCAGAATGAACAGCTGTACCAAATTTACGTAAATCTAAATACCACCAAAGCTCTTTTTCATCAATGTTCATAGCTTTCATTTTGTTAATTAAAACATCGTAACGTTCTTCTCTTTGTGCGCCACCAACTATTTCTCCAATTCCTGGAAATAATACATCCATAGCTCTAACAGTTTTTCCATCATCATTTAAACGCATGTAAAAAGCTTTAATGTTTGCAGGATAATCAAATAAAATTACCGGACATTTAAAATGTTTTTCAACTAAAAAACGTTCGTGTTCAGATTGTAAATCTGCTCCCCATTCATTAATCGGATATTGAAATTTTTTCTTTTTATTTGGTTTAGAATTTCTTAAAATGTCTATAGCTTCGGTATAAGAAACACGTTTAAAATTATTGTCGGCAA
>CAJQQH010000091.1 GCA_905480405.1 uncultured Polaribacter sp.
ATTTTTATTAAAGTAACTCTAAGTATTTTTTCTTTTAGATCATTATCATCTTTTAAAAAGAAACTAGCATAATTTCCTTGAGAAGTAATATAAACTAAATCATCAATATTAAAAGTAACTTTTTCTTTTCCATTTTCAGAACTAATAGTTATTTCTTTAGTTAGTTTTTTAGAATTATTAATTTCTTTTTCTCTCTTAATTTCTTTAATTTCAAGTACTTTCTTTTCTCTTTTCTCCCGTATATTTTTCTCATTGATAAAAATAAAGAAGGTTAGTGGTATCAAACTTACTAAAAACGTGTAAGAAAGAAATTCTAATAGACTTAATTTTTTAAGTTTGTAAGGTTCTTTATACATTTCTCCAAAATACCATAAAAGAATTCCTACAAAGGTAATTGCTATTACCATTAAGAAAAGGTTTCTACCAATAGTCCATTTATCTTCATTAAAATATTCTTTAAAAATAAGTGCAGGAAAGTATAAAACAACAAAAGTTCCTAAAAAAGCAATAATACCTATTCCTAAAGTATATTCTAAAAGAATTATTTGAAATTGAGCAAGATAGAATGGTTTAAAAATATACAAAAAAAGAAAAATAAATAATCCATGAAAACAACTAACTTTTAGTTTAAATTTAATAGATGGATTAAAATAATAAGGGGTAGAAAGCCAAGAAATAACACTTTTCATATAAACTTATAATTGTAAATTAAATGGATTAAATCTTTTGTAGAATTTCAGTGTGAAGATATATAAAATATACTATTTATTTTAAATTTATAATCTCTTTTGAGTATTATTCTCTTTAATTTGTGCACAAATTACTTTAATAAAAACCTTTAAAAAAAGATATAAGATGATATTTTTATGAAAACTATAAATGTTTGTCTTTATAAGTTACTTTATTTCTTGTTGTTTTATAAGTGTTTATAAATACTGTTAAAAATGAATATCAAGTAAATAAGTAATAAATTTTATAATTAAAAAGCTCAATATGTATTTAACAAATTGAGCTTTATTTTTAAATTAAAAATCCCCCAATTTTTAATTTAATAATGTATTGTATTCAAATTTATTAAAACTATTATTATTGTAATAATAATTTTATTAAAAGGGCTGTAATATAAGTTTTGGGGTAAATGGGAAGCTTCTAGTTGATTATTTTTTCTAAGTATTCTTTATTAAATTTTCTAGAAACAGGTATTAGATTTTTTATTTTATTCGCTTTTAAAAAGTATCCTCTTGCATTTCCAGAAATAGAATCTATATAATTTGTGTTTATAATATAAGATTTGTGGCATCTAAATATAAAAGGGTATTTTTTTATTTGTTTTATAATATTAGATAAAGTATTTCTAAATACAAGTTCTTTAATTCCTTTATCTGTTGTGATATAAAAACTAACATAATTTCCAGTGATTGAAATGTATATTAATTTATTAATATTTAGACGAATGTTTTCTTTTTTGTTTTCTGAATATATAATTATATTTTCTTCTTGTGATTTAGATAGTTTTTTTTCAATGACCTTCTTTCTTTTAATCTTAAGTTTTGATAGCTCATCATTAATAACAAATAGTAAAGGAATAGAAAAAATGGTAACGTAAGAAGTATATCTATAAAAAAGAAGAAAACTTAATCTTTTTAAACCATAAATATCCTTGTAAATACCACCTGAGTACCAAGTAACAAAACTTAATATAAAAATAAAAAATAGTGTTACGATTATGATAGAACCATAAGTCCATTTTTTATAATTTATCTTTTCTAAGATTACAAATATTACAAATAGAACGATTACATATAAAACAGCTATTAAAAGTGAATAATTAAAAAAATATTCTTTTAAATTATCTAATTTAAAAGGCTTAAAAAAGTTTAAAAATAATAATACAAAAAGTCCATGAATTACACTTAAAAGCAATTTATTAGAAAGAAGTGTATCTATATAAAAATGTTTATTTAAAAAGTATTTTATAGACTTAATCAAAATTTATTTCTTCTTTGGTTTTATAGCTTTCATAGACTCTCCTATTTGATTTGTAGCTGCAAAACTTGCTACCATATCATTTAACATAGAACTTGCTTCATTTGGATTGTTAGGTAGTAAAATTAAGTTACTATTAGTATCTGCACCAATAGCTTGTAAAGTATCATAATGTTGGGTAACTACAATTAAAGCTGATGCTTCTTGGCTATTTATACCTGCTCTATTTAATACTACCATAGATTCTTCTAAACCGCGTGCAATCTCACGTCTTTGGTCTGCAATTCCTTGTCCCTGTAAACGCTTACTTTCTGCTTCTGCTTTTGCACGTTCTACAATTAAAATACGTTGCGCATCACCTTCGTATTGTGCAGCAGTTTTTTCTCTATCTGCTGCATTAATTCTATTCATGGCTTCTTTTACTTGAGCATCTGGGTCTATATCTGTTACTAACGTTTTAATAATATCAAAACCATAATCAGACATTGCATCGTTTAATTCAGTTTTTACGGCAATTGCAACATCATCTTTTTTTACAAATACATCATCTAATTTCATTTTTGGCACTTCTGCTCTTACCACGTCAAAAACATACGAAGTTATTTGATCGTGAGGATAATCTAACTTGTAAAAAGCATCATATACTTTATCATATATTACTTTATATTGTACAGATACTTTTAATTTTACAAATACATCATCTAGTGTTTTAGTTTCAATTATTACATCTAATTGCTGAATCTTTAAACTTAATCTTCCTGCAACTCTATCTACAAGAGGAATTTTAAATCTTAAACCAGATTGCCTAATAGCATTAAATTTTCCAAAACGTTCAATCACTGCAGCAGATTGTTGTTTTACTAAAAAAAATGAAGCAAATACTATAATAAATATAAAAATTAAAAAAATAATAAATAGTGGATTCATAGTTGATTTTTTATAGATTAATAATTGATTTCTTGTAAAGATACTGAATTTCAGTATTTATTTATTGGACGTTGTTTTAATCAAATGTTACAATTAAATGTAAAAAGAAACCCTGTAAACATTATTTTTACAGGGTTTTTTGTATTTTAAATACCAAATTATTCTTTCGGAAATATTTTATAGATTTTTTTATTATACTTAATCCACTTTTTATATTGCTTTTTAGAAAGTATCTTTTTTATAGAAGTATCTAATATTTTATCTTCTTTTTTAAGCGTTTCTGTAAGTGATTTAAGGTTCTCGTTCATTTTAACTTTAACCTTATTTTGATTAGAATAATCACCAGTTTTTCTAGTTTCTTTTTGATAGTTATCTATCATTTCTTTAGTACTACTTAAAAGAAAGGTATTAATTCTACTAATATCTTTAATCCTTTTATTGTAAACAGTTAGAACTTCTGAAAACTTTTTTCCTTCTTCAGAATTTATTTTTAAACTAGATCTTTTAGCTGCTCTATTAATATCATAATTAACAATTCCTAAATATCTTTTTATTTTAAAATCTGGTTCGGCTGCTTTTTGTTGGGTTTGTTGTGTATAATCTCTTACACGTTGTCTACCATTGTTGTTAAATTGAGCTTGCGTAGTATAAGAAGAATATAGAAGTATTAATAATAATATTTTTTTCATAATTATATTTTTTTAATAGCGTTTTCTAGCCTTTTAATAGTTTCTTCTTTACCTATCATAGCAATAATATCAAATAAATGAGGTCCTGCTAATTTACCAACTAAAGACAATCTTAAAGGTTGCATTACTTTACCAAAACCAATTTCCTTGCCAGAAATCCATTCTTTCACTTCTTTTTCTGTATTTTCTGAAGAAAAATTTTCTATAGATAAAAGTACAACAATTAATTCTTGCATTAATTCTACTGTTCCTTCTTTCCAATTTTTCTTAGATGCTTTAGCATCATATTCTGTTGGAGTTTCAAAAAAGAAACTAGATAAATTCCAAAAATCATTTACAAAAACAGCTCTTTCCTTTATCGAAGAAACTACTTTTAAAACAAACTCTTTATCTTTTGTAATTCCTTTTTCGTTAAGAATTGGTAGGTATAAATCAGTTAATTCTGCATCATTTTTAGTCTGCATATATTGTTGATTAAACCATTTTGCTTTATCTGGGCTAAATTTTGCTCCAGATTTACTAACACGTTTTAAATCGAAATCTTGTATTAATTTTTCTAAGGTAAAAATTTCTTGTTCTGTTCCAGGATTCCATCCTAAGAATGCTAACATGTTTATAAAAGCATCAGAAAAATAACCATCTTCTTTATATCCACGAGAAACATCACCAGAAATTTCATTAGTATATTCTAATGGAAATACAGGAAAACCTAATTTATCTCCATCACGTTTGCTTAATTTTCCTTTACCAACTGGTTTTAAAATTAAAGGTAAATGCGCAAATTTAGGAGCATCCCAACCAAAAGCTCTGTACAATAAAACGTGTAATGGCATTGATGGTAACCATTCTTCACCACGAATTACATGACTAATTTCCATTAAATGGTCATCTACAATATTTGCTAAATGATAGGTTGGCATCCCATCTCCTTTAAATAAAATTTTATCATCTAAAGTATTGGTATCAATTTTAATATCACCACGAATTTCATCGTTCATTTTTAAAACTTCGTCTTGCGGAGTTTTAAAACGGATTACATAATTTTCGCCTTTATCTATTTTTGCTTGTACTTCTTCATCAGTTAATACCAATGAGTTTACCAAACGTCCTTTTTCACGATTATGCCAATTATAAATAAAAGTTTTGCCTTCAGCTTCATGCCCTTTTCTGTGTCCATCAAGTTGTTCAGAAGTATCAAATGCATAATAAGCCCAACCTGTTTTTATTAACTGATCTGCATATT
>CAJQQH010000092.1 GCA_905480405.1 uncultured Polaribacter sp.
AGTGGTTTACTATTACCTGAACTTTCTTTAGGTTTATGGCACAATTTCGGTGATAATGACAGTTTTAAAAATGCTAGAAACTTAATAAAATGTGCTTTTGATACAGGAATTACTCATTTTGATTTGGCAAATAACTACGGACCTTCACCAGGTTCTGCAGAAAAAAACTTCGGTAAAATATTAAAAAAGGACTTTAAAAACTTCAGGGATGAAATGATTATTTCATCTAAAGCCGGTTATGGAATGTGGGCTGGTCCTTATGGAGATTTAGGTTCTAAAAAATTCCTAGTTGCAAGTTTAGACCAAAGTTTACAAAGAATGGGGTTAGATTATGTTGATATTTTTTATCATCACAGACCAGATTATGATACACCATTAGAAGAAACTATGGGAACTTTAGATTTGATGGTAAAACAAGGAAAAGCATTGTATGTTGGTCTTTCTAATTATCAACCAGAAAGAGCTGAAAAAGCTTTTAAAATTTTGAAAGACTTAGGAACTCCTTGTTTAATTCATCAACCAAGATATAGTTTGTTTGATAGATGGATTGAAGAAGGATTGTTAGATTTATTAGGAAATTCTGGAGTTGGAGCTATTTGTTTTTCGCCATTAGCACAAGGAATGTTAACCAATAAATATATAAATGGATTACCAAAAGATTCAAGAGCTGTGAAGGACAGTCCTTTTTTAAACTCTAGTCAAGTTTTAGAAATGCTTCCTAAAATTAAAGCATTGAACGAAATTGCTGAAAGTAGAAACCAAAATTTGGCACAAATGGCTATTTCTTGGATTTTAAAAGAGAATCGAATTACTTCTGTATTAATTGGTGCCAGTAAAACGAGTCAGATTTTAGATAGCGTAAAAGCTATTGAAAACACTATTTTTACTGATGAAGAATTGACTAATATTAATACTATTTTGAAATAAAAAAAGGGAAGCAAAATGCTTCCCTTTTTTTATTTTAGGAAAATTATAATTATTGTAAGCTTGCCAAACTACTTTTAATCGTTTCAATTTTTGCAATTGTATCGGCTTCTTTTTTACGCTCTAATTCTAATACTTTTTCAGGCGCATTGTTTACAAAACGTTCATTAGATAATTTTTTATTGATTCCAAACAAGAAACCTTCTGCTCTTTTTAATTCTGCATTTAATTTTATGATTTCTGCTTCAACATCAATATCATCAATAGAAATTGGTATAAAATATTCATTCGATTTTACTCTAAATGAAGCTCCTTCTACTTTTTCTGAAACATAATTTATAACTGATGTATTTGTTAATTTCTGAATAACAGCATCAAATGCTTTAGAATTATTATCATTATCAATCACAAACAATTCAATAGTGTCTTTAAAAGAAATATTTTTATCTTTTCTGATGGTTCTAATTCCAGAAACTACATTTGAAGCAAACTCAAAATCAGCAATAACTTTAGCATTAAACTCTTTCTGTTCAGGATATTTTGCAATAATTAATGCTTCTTCAGGAGTTCTATCTGCAATATATTGCCAAATTTCTTCCGTTAAAAACGGCATAAATGGATGCAACACTTTTAAGTTGTTTTCTAAAACTTCAATAATTGCATCAAATGTTTTTTTATCAATTGGTTGTTGATATGCAGGCTTTACAATTTCTAATAACCATGAAGAAAAATCATCCATAATTAATTTATAGATAGTCATTAAAGCATCAGATAAACGATATTTAGAAAAATGATCTTCAACTTCTGCTAATGTTCTTTGAAATTTAGCTTCATACCATTCTAATCCAATTTTTGCAGTTTCTGGTTGTGCTAAAGTTTCATCAACTTCCCATCCTTTTATCAAACGAAAAGCATTCCAAATTTTATTTGCAAATCCTTTTCCTTGCTGACATAAATCTTCATCAAATAATATATCGTTTCCTGCTGGAGCGCTTAATAATAATCCAACTCTTACTCCATCTGCACCAAATTCTTTTATCAACTTTAAAGCATCAGGAGAATTCCCTAAAGATTTAGACATTTTACGTCTTTGTTTATCTCTAACTAAACCTGTTAAATACACATTGTTAAAAGGTTTTTGATCTTTAAATTCGTAACCAGCAACAATCATTCTTGCTACCCAGAAAAATAAAATATCTGGTCCTGTTACTAAGTCGTTTGTTGGATAATAATATTTAATTTCTTCGTTTTCTGGATTTCTAATTCCGTCGAAAACAGACATTGGCCATAACCAAGAAGAAAACCAAGTATCTAAAGCATCTTCATCTTGACGTAAGTCGTTATTTGTTAGATTGTTGTTTTTTGTTCTTTCCTTTGCTAATACTAATGCATCATCAATGTTTTCTGCAACAACAAAATCTTCTTTTCCATCACCATAGAAATACGCAGGAATTTGTTGCCCCCACCAAAGTTGACGAGAAATATTCCAATCACGAACGTTTTCCATCCAATGACGATAGGTATTTTCGAATTTCTTTGGATATAAATTAACTTCAGCATCATCACCCAAAACAGCATCAATAGCAGGTTTTGCTAAATCTTTCATTTTTAAAAACCATTGGTCTGATAATCTTGGTTCTATAACTGCTTTCGTTCTTTCTGATGTTCCTACTTTATTGGTATGAACTTCAGTTTTTACTAAAAATCCTTTTTCTTCTAATTCTTTACTTATTTCTTTACGAACAACAAACCTATCTTTTCCTTGATAATGTAATCCAAAGGAATTTAAAGAAGCATCATCATTAAAAATATCGATGACTTCTAACTTGTGTTTATCTCCTAAATTCTTATCATTTTCATCATGAGCAGGTGTAACTTTTAAACAACCTGTACCAAACTCAACATCTACATATTCATCTTCTATTATTGGAATTACTCTATTACATAAAGGAACAATTGCTTTTTTTCCTTTTAAATGTGTAAAACGTTCATCATTTGGGTTGATACAAATTGCAGTATCTCCAAAAATAGTTTCTGGTCTTGTAGTTGCAATTGTTAAAGTATCTTCTGAACCTTCAATTTTATATTCTAAATAGTACAAGTTTCCTTGTCTTTCTTCGTGAATTACTTCTTCATCAGAAAGTGTAGTTTTAGCTTCAGGATCCCAGTTTACCATTCTGTAACCTCTATAAATTAAACCTTTGTTGTATAAATCAACAAAAACCTTAATTACAGATTCAGACATTTCTGGATCCATTGTAAAAGCAGTTCTTTCCCAATCACAAGAAGCTCCAAGTTTTTTTAATTGTTCTAAGATTTTTCCTCCATATTCATCTTTCCAATCAAAAGCA
>CAJQQH010000093.1 GCA_905480405.1 uncultured Polaribacter sp.
TAGAGATTCTCTTTCCAAAATTTTGGAATTGAGTTTATTTTTAGTCAAACAAAAACTGAATGATATTTAATTTTTAATCTCGGAAAAGCTTTTAGGAAAAAAATGACCATAAAAAAAGTCCGAAATTTTACAACTTCGGACTTTTCATATATAGTTTTGATATTTCTATGTGTGAAAGTCGCGAAGTAAACAATAAAAAGAACCTAGTTCTCTTTGTATGTTATTTGTTAATTGATAATTGAACATTATACTTCGTTGTTTATGCTGAATAACTTCAGCGATTATTGTTGCTTTATTGCGATGCAAACCTATAACTACTTTTTGAGTTACACAAATAAAAATAAAACATAAATTACTTACAATCAGTATTTTAAATAAAATTTAGACAATAGAATTCTTGTCCGCATTTATGCAGAAACAGTCTTTTTAGATAACTGTTTGAAATTGTGATATGTAATTAAAACTTACACGTTTATAAGGCATTCATTAAATTCTGAAAAAATCATAAAAAAAACGTCCAAAAGATGAATTTTGGACGTTTTTACTATTTTATTTAAAGTTTCTAATCTAGAATACTGACTTCAATAGTCGCAAATCGCGTCCGTTTTTATGTAGTTTATATATATTCATAGGTTAAAAGTTTATTATTTTTCTATTCTATTGAGTTGCAAAGATGCAAGAAAATAGAAATAAGTGCCAAATATTTACAAGAAACTTTAAGAATATTACAATTAATTTTTGAAATTAAAATAATATCTAGGTTTCATACTTAATAATTTTTAAAAGTTTTACTTACATTTGTTTTATATCAACTTCCCTATATTTATGAAACAAGTAATTATCTTTTTATTATTAATTATTGCCTTTCTTATTGGTTACGGAAAATACAATCAATACAAAAGATATAATTCTCCTGAAGTAAATTATTTAACAGACAAAAAAATAGATTTAGAATATCATTCTAAAGCTTTAGTACTAGATTACCATGAAGCTATAGAAAACGTAAACAGCTATGTTATGCTGCAATGGTCTGCTAATAATATTGATGTAAGAACTCCTGAAAACGAAGATATTGAAACCACAAATGCTATCGATATTTATTCTAAGAAATTAGCAAAAGTAAAATATTATGAAGCTATTCTTGAAAATTCGACTAATTTAAAAGGAAAAGGGCTTTCTAATAACGAAATAAAGTTTTTAGAAGAAAAAGGGTTAGACCTGGAATCTTATAAAAGAAAAGAAAATTTTAAACAAATTAAGCGCTTATTTAATCCTAATGTAAATTTATATAAAGGAGAAAAAAATGCTATTATTTTTGAAGTACAAAAAAGATTAAATGATCTTGGTTACAGCGTAAAAGTTGATGGTGTTTACAGAATAGAAACTTTAAAATCGATTAAAGATTTTGAAACAAAAAATAATCTTTTAGTTGATGGTTTTATAGATGTACTAACATTAGAACTAATGTTTAAATAGCTCTTGTAATCTTATAATTTTAACAAGTCCAATGTTTTTTTACGTTGGATTTTTTTTGTGTCCGTTTCTATAAACTTAGTAACAAAATAAATTTCTTTAGGAATTTCGAATCTAGATAAATTGGCTTTTTCATAATTTACTCTCTCTAATTTCCCTTCAATTATTAAAACTAGTTTTTGACCTAGTTTATCATCAGAAACTCCAATTACAAAAAAGCGATGAGAAATAACTTTAGATAACTTCTCTTCAATTTTTTCTGGTTGTAATTTAATTCCGCCAGAATTAATTACATTATCATAACGACCTAACCATTCAAATTGAGTGTCAGAAATTAATTGAACAACATCATTTGTTTTTACAAGTACATCTGATACTTTAGAAGCATTAATTACCAAACAATTTCTATTATCTTTATAAATAGTAACATCTGGCAAGGTTTGATAAAAATTGGGTTTACTATTAACTTTATTTAATCGTTTAACTGCTATATGAGTTATTGTTTCAGTCATTCCGTAAGTTGCAAAAATAGCTGTAGGAAGATCTTGAATTCTACCTATCAATTCTTTAGACACCACTCCTCCTCCAACAATTAACTTTTTAATTAAATGTATTTTTGAAAGTGAATTTTCTAACTGCAAAGGAACCATTGCAGAAAAATCATATTCTTTGTCTATATTTTCTAAAGGATTAGAACTCGAGTCAAAAAAATCTAATTTCCATCCTAAAGTAATTGCTCTAATTAGCATTAATTTACCAGCAATATATTTAATAGGCAAACACAATAAAGCTGTTGTACACTCTTCTAAAAAAAAGTAATTACCAGTAGCTTTGGCAGAGTTAATTACAAATTCCTTTTTTAATAATATTGATTTTGGTTTTCCAGTAGAACCGGATGTAAACACTGTTATATGCTCATCAGCAGAAAACCAACTTTTTAAAAATTGATAAACTTCATCAGAAAAATTTTTAGAAAAATCAAGAATCTCATCAATTGAAGAAAAAGATTTTCCATTAAACTGAAAATTTTTATGGCATTTATTCTGCTCCAATATCATCTAAAATTCTATAATTTTCTTTTAAATTAACTGGTGTATCAATACGACCTGTTAATTTCTCTAACCAATTAGACCATTTGTACTTTTTAGCAAATAACAATAACATTAAAGGATACAGAACTATAACAGGAACAAACATTTCCCAAGTCACAGAAGGTTCTGAAGAATCAATAAATAAAGCATCTGTTTGAAAAACCATCCAATCGGTTGTAATTAAAAATGCTGCCAACATATTATTTGCTGCATGTAAACCTAAAGCAATTTCTGTTCCTTCGTCCATTAAAGTAGTTACCCCGTAGAAAAAACCAGTTCCAATATAAAAAACCATTGTAATATAACCTAGTTTTTCAACTTCTGGATTAGCGCCGTGTAACAAGCCAAAACAAACAGATGTTATAACTAAAGGAACCCATCTATTTTTTACTAGAACTCCAATTCCTTGCATAAAATACCCTCTAAATAAAAGCTCTTCTAAACTAGTTTGTAAAGGAATTAACAACAGAGAAATTGTTACCAAAATAAAAAATGGTTTTGCATTAAAGTTAAATGTATAATCTTCTGGAGCTAATAAAATTCCAAGAAATGAAAGCACAACTACAATTGTACCCCAAGTTATAAAACCAAACCAAAAACGTTTCCAATCTATTTTCTTACGACTAGAAACCAATGAAATTACCGTTCTTTTATGAATATATTTTATAGATATTAATAAAAATATCAACCCAACAGCAAACATGAAAAGCATTAAAAATAAAAATAAATTTTTATCTATTCCTAAACTCATAAAATTATCATTAGCTGCATTTGTAAATTCTGTTAAATTCTCAGAATAAGCAGCAGCTGCAAATATTAAAGGGATTGCACCAATAATTTGCCACCCAATAAAAACTAAAACAATTGTTAATACCCAATGGTACCATTCATTATTTCCTTTAAATGCTTGTTGTATATAATTCATTTTTCTATTCTAAAATTCTGAACTAAAAACAGAATTACGTTAAATTAAAATTCCAATTTAAATTAGGATTGTATTGTAAAGCTCCGTTTTTAACTTCTAAAGGGCTTTCAAAATTATTTGTAAATAAACCACCAGTTCCTAAACCTTGTGGTAAATTACTTTGTAAAGTATGTGTAAATTGGGCAATTGCATTTAAACCAATATTACTTTCTAAAGCAGATGTTATCCACCATTCACACTTATTTTGTTCTGCAAATTTAATCCATTCTTTACTTCCTTTAAAACCTCCTATTAAACTTGGTTTTAAAATAATAAATTGAGGCTTAATCGTTGCTAATAATTGATGCTTTTTAATTGATGAAAAAACACCTATTAATTCTTCGTCTAAAGCAATAGGCAAAGGTGTTTTTAAACATAAATCTGCCATTTCATAAATTTGACCTTGTTGAATTGGTTGCTCTATTGAATGAATATCTAAAGTTGATAATCTTTTTAATTTTTCTAATGCACTTTTTGGGTTAAATGCTCCGTTTGCATCTACTCTTAACTCTATTTCATTTGATGAAAACTCATTTCTAATCGATTTAAGCAACTCAATTTCAGTTTTGAAGTCTATAGCTCCAATTTTCATTTTAATACACGTAAAACCAGACTTCAATTTGTCTTTTATTTGATTTTTCATAAACTGCTTATCACCCATCCAAACTAAGCCGTTAATAGCAATTTCTTTATTTCCTTTTGTAAATTCTGAAGGAAATAATTCAAATTTATGAATACTTAATAGTGATAAAAAAGCTTGCTCTAACCCGAATTGAATAGAAGGAAAATCAGTGAGTTCTTTTAATAAAAGATCTAATCCTAAATTAATATTATTACAAACCCAATTTAATTTTTCTTCATAATTAACTACATCATCTATACTTAATCCTCTAAACAAACCTGTTTCACCTATTCCTCTTTTAGTGTTTTCGTCTAAAATAATAAACCATGTTTCCTTTGTTTTTAAAACACCACGAGATGTTCCGCTTGGGTTTTTAAAATTTAAAATATATTTTTTGTAACTAGCTTTTATCAAAAGAAATAATTATTTTTTTTCTATGTATGCTTTAAAATTATTTAAATACGCTTGATCTTGTTCTTTAAACGTTCCTTTAAAATACGGAAACATACAAGCCATAACATAAGATTCACTTTGGCAACTTGCATTTAAAGTTATTGTTGTTACACCGTTTTTTTCTGTAAAAACATAATCATCTTTTTTTAACATATTCTCAGCATCAAAAAATAATGTTATTTTCTCATTAGGTACAAAAGCCATTACTTTTTCTGTCATTGTTATTTCTTGATCTTCTGCCATAACAACTATTTTATAAACACTTCCTGTTTTTCCTACATTCTCATTTACAACTTCAAATGACTTAATTTCCGGAATCCAGTTTTTAATATTCCCAGCATCATTAAATTCTTTAAAAACTTCTTTTACAGGTTTTTTTAAAGAAACTTCTGCAGTATAAGTTGTTTCTTTAACTATTAGGCCTGTTGCAAAAAAAGCTAAAGAAAATGCGATAATGATTCCTAAAATTATTTTTATTACTTTCATATTTTATTCTTTATTGTAATTTAAAAGATTCTTAATTTTAACCTTTTCAGAATCGTTTTTTATTAACCCTATCCTTTTTAGAACAATTGGCCACTTCCAAAAACAATAGCAAACAAAAAAGTACTTAATGCTACTTTTTTTAACTCACTATCTAGCTCAGAAGGTATAATATTTGTTGCTACTGTTTTCATATTTTTAAATAAAGGAATAAAAGCAACTAGAAAAGCTAATTGATATATGCTTCTAAAATCTAAAAAAACATACACAAAAGCAGCAATTAATGCGCCTATAATTAAAAAATAATGATACTTTTTAGCTTTTGCATTTCCTAACTTAACTACTAACGTGTTTTTATTATTTTTTTTATCTTCTTCTCTATCACGCAGATTATTTAAATTTAAAACTGCTGTACTTAATAAGCCTACAGAAATTGCTGGTAAAAATATTTTAAAATCGATATGTTTTGTAAACAAGAAATAAGAACCAACAACACTTAATAATCCGAAGAATAAAAAAACAAAAACATCACCAAATCCACTGTAACCATAAGCAGAATTACCAACTGTATATTTTATTGCTGCAGCTATTGAGGCAATTCCTAAACCTAAAAACAAGATGGAATACCCAAAGTTTTCACTACCAAATGCTTCGTAAATTAATAACAAAGCTATTACTAGCGTAATAATTGTTGTTATTAACATAGCGAATTTCATTTGTTTTGGAGTAATTGCGCCAGAAGAAACCATTCTTGCTTCTCCTGTTCTGTTTTTATCTGAACCTTTTATACCATCTCCATAATCGTTTGCAAAATTTGATAAAACCTGAAAACCAATTGTAGTTAATATTGCTAACCAAAAAACAGAACTACTCCAAATTGAAGGTCTTACCGAAACTTCAGAAATAACATTATTATTACCTAAAACAGCGCCAACAATAATACCAGAAATTGATAAAGGTAACGTTCTTAAACGTGCAGCTTTTACAAAACTTTTTACATCCATGATGTTTTACTTGTTTCTACTTTATACAAAGTATGGTTATAAATTTTTATAGCATCTTCTATATCAATAGAAGGAATTTTAATTTTACCAGAAGCTGTCTGTAAAATTAGATCTGTTACATTACTCCTTTCTTGAAAAATTGTTTGCTTCATTTTAATATTCTGAACCTTAAAAATTTCTAAATACGTAAGGTGTGCTTCAAACACTCCTTTACTAACCAATAACATAGAATCTGTAATTTTATAATACCTCTTTTTAACCTTTTTAATAATTAAAAATAAGATAAGTGGAACAACTAAAATTAGTGAATATAAAAAAGTAGTTTCATTTAAAATGAAATACAAGACTACATATAATACAGTTAGCATAGAAAAAGTAATTAATAATAACCTTCTTTTGTAATAATTATTAGAAAACTTCTTTTCACTATTCTCAATCTCATCAACACTAAACAAACTTTCTTTAATAAGTTCTACTTGCTCTTTTTTACAACCTACAATTCTAATTAATTTGTTTTTCTTTTTATTAATTTCTCCACTAACTGCTTGTTTAAAGGTGATAAAAGAAATACCTACTAATTTTTTAAAAGGATTTGTAGAAATAGTAATATTCTGTACTTTTTGTTTTTTTAATACAATTGTTTTTTTTGTAAGTAAACCCTGGTTAATTTCAAAAGAATCTTCTTTCAAATAAGCTGATAAATTAAAATGCACTAAAAATATTCTTACAAAAGAGCTTAGAAATGCAATTATTATTAATGCTATTAATAAAATAAAAATGAATAGAAAACTTGTAGAAACAGAGTTCGTTTTTGCTTCTATAAATCCATCTAAAGAATCTGCTTTTCCTAAACTATCTACAATCTGTTCTATTTGCTGATAAAAACCAAGTAATACGGCAAAAAACAAAAATAAATTTTGAAGATGATTCTCTGTTAAACTTACTTTAAAAAGTTCTAAAAACCCAATTCTAACAAATGGTTTTGAATTATCATTTGTAATAAATTCTTTACCAAACTCAGAATTTTTAGAAATAATTTCTTTTAATGCTTTTGCTTTTGATAATGATAATGCTTTTATAGCTATTTCAGTATCGCTAGATCCTGCAGTTTCTATGCTTACCTCAAACACACAAATTATTTGTTGAATAATATTTTGCTTAAAATTAATATTCTGAATTCGATGAAAAGGAATGGCTGTATTCGTTTTTTTTAAGACTCCACTTTTTAAAATAAAGTGATTGTTTTCTACCTTAAATTGAAAATTTTTATATGTTAGATATGCTCTAATTAACAAGAAAAGTAAAACTGCACCTAAACCTAAATAAAAATAAGTAGCTCCTAACTCTTTAATTTTAGAAAAATCTTTAATGATTAAAATAAGTAGAAACCAAGTAACTTTTATTCCCTTAAATAATAGGTTTGTATAAATAACAAAAATTCCTTTAGGAGATTGTCTAGTAAAATTTGAAAAATTAAATGGATTATTCATTAATTTTTATGCTAATGAATTCTTTAATTTGTAAAGCCGTTTCTATAGTAATACCATTAATTTCTAAATCGTCACTACTATCACCTGCTGTATAAACACTTAAAGAAGCTAAACCAAATAACCTAGATATTGGTTTTTCATCAGTTTCTACATGCTGAATTCTAGAAAACGGAACCGTCGTTGTTTTTTTTACAAATAAACCCGATTTATAAGAAATATCTTTTTCTCTTAAAGCATATTTTCTTTTAGGTAAACCTAGTAGTAGATGTAAAAGACCATAAACAAAAAGAACTATAAAACCTGAATAAATGAAAATCATATTTTCCTTTATCTCTTCAGGAAACACAAATTGATCTAACAAAATTAACCCTGTTAAAAACGGAGAAAAAATCAATAAAAAACTAATCAAAATTACCTTTAAATAATTCTTATCAATGTTTTTAAATTTGATTTCTGTAATATCAGGCAAAGTGGTAACAGCAATATTTTGAAAAAAATCTGTCATAAAAAAACGCTATTGTAATGCTTTTGTTATAGAAATTGGTGCATTGTCTTTTAAAGCTTGTACAAAAGCACCTTTATAAACATGAAGTACTTGTTTTCTATATCTTTTAGCTTCTTTGTATGTTTTAAAGGCTCCTAATCTATATTTAGTTAGAGAGTTTTCCTTATACAATTTAACATTAGGTATACTAGCTAAACTTATATTTTTACTTTTTAATGCCGCAATTTGAATTGTAAAAACAAGTTTAGGAAGCTCATTTTCTATTTTATTATCTTTTGTTACCTCTACTATTTCTAATACTTTTTCAGCCTCTTTTTCTACTTCTTTTTTTCCACAAGAAAATATAAAGAGAAAGAAAAATAAAAATACATATGTAATTTTCATTTTTATAAATTATTTGCTTCAGCAATTAATTCTGCAATGTCTTTTACTAAAACTTCTGCTTCTTTTTCTTTAAACTTAATTCCGTCTGTCATCATTGTATTACAATAAGGACAACCTGTAGCAATAATGTTTGGTTTTGTTTCTAAAGCATCTTCTGTTCTTAAAACATTTATATCTTTATCTCCTTTTTCTGGTTCTTTAAACATTTGCGCACCACCAGCTCCACAACATAAAGCTGTAGATTTATTACGTTTCATTTCTGTAAGATTAACTCCTAATCTCTTTATTAAATCTCTTGGAGACTCATAAACTTCGTTAGCTCTTCCTAGATAACAAGGATCATGAAAAGTTACTCTTTTACCTTTTAAAGTAGTATTATCAATATCTAAACGACCTTCAGAAATTAGATTCTGAATAAATTGTGTATGATGATACACTTCATATTTACCACCTAGAGATGGATATTCATTTTTTAACGTATTGAATGAATGTGGATCACAAGTAACAATCTTCTTAACTTCATAACCATTTAAAACCTCAATATTCATCATTGCTTGCATCTGAAACAAAAATTCATTTCCAGATCTTTTTGCAGCATCACCTGTAGATGATTCTTCAGTTCCTAAAACAGCAAAATCAACTTTAGCTTGATGTAATATTTTAACAAATGCTCTTGATATTTTTTTTGCTCTATCATCATAACTTCCTGCTGCTCCAACCCAAAACAACACTTCTGGTTGTTTCCCTTGAGCCATCATATCTGCCATTGTAGGTACTATCATAAATTATAAATTTTGAATTATGAATTATGAATTAATACAATTCGTAATTGATAATTATTAATTAAAAAATTAATTTTATTCTTCGTTTGCCCAATTCAACCTATCTTGTTGATTGTATTGCCAAGGAGCACCATTATTTTCAATGTTGGTCATCATCATATTTAGTTCTTGTGGAGCTGCACTTTCTTCCATGACTAAATACCTTCTCATATCCATAATAATAGATAATGGATCTATATTTACAGGACATTCTTCTACACAAGCGTTACAACTTGTACAAGCCCAAAGTTCTTCTGGTGAAATATAATCATTTAACAATTGTTTTCCATCATCAACAAAAACACCTTTATTAGCATCGATATTTCTACCAACTTCTTCTAAACGATCACGAGTGTCCATCATTATTTTTCTTGGAGATAATTCTTTTCCTGTTAAGTTTGCAGGACATGAAGAAGTACATCTACCACATTTTGTACATGTATAAGCATTTAATAATTGTACCCAATTTAAATCTGCAACATCAGAAGCTCCAAATTTTTCTGGAACAGCTTCTTCTGCTCCCTCAGCTGGTGCAGCGTAAGGGTCAGCATCAGGATCCATCATTAACTTTACTTCTGTAGTAACAGATTCTAAATTATTGAACTGTCCTTTTGGGTTTAGGTTTGCAAAATAGGTGTTTGGAAATGCTAAAAGAATATGTAAATGTTTCGAATAGTATAAATAATTTAAGAAAACTAAAATTCCTAAAATATGAATCCACCAAGAGGTTCTTTCTATTGTATGTAATGTCTCTGCAGAAAAACCATCAAATAAAGGCACAATAAACTTACTAATGGTATTACCTACTCCAGCTTCTTGAAAATGAATATCAGCAGCATTCATTATCAAAAATAAAGACATTAATACCATTTCGAAATAAAGAATATTGTTACCATCATTTTTTGGCCAACCTTTCATTTCTTTACTTAAAAACCTTTTAATGTTTGATGCGTTTCTTCGCAACCAAAAAATAACAACTGCTACAAAAACTAAGGTTGCTAAAATTTCAAAAGTACCAATTAAAAACCCATAAAAACCATCTCCTAAAAGCCCTTTAAAAACTCTGTGAGTTCCAAATAACCCGTCAATAATAATTTCTAAAACCTCTATATTTATAATAATAAAACCTACATAAACAACAATATGAAGAAACCCAGACAAAGGTCTTTTTACCATCTTAGATTGCCCAAGGGCAATCATTAACATATTTTTTAATCTTTCTGGTTTTTTATCTGTTCTATTAACATCTTTTCCAAGTTTAATATTTCTAGATAATTTGCGAATATTCATTACAAAAAAGCCAATTCCAGCAATTAATGCTAGTGCAAAAAATAGGTTTGGTAAGTATTGCATAGTCTATTAAATGTATTTTATAAAACCAATATTATTAGTTCGTTTTGTTATTTTTATTATTCTCTTCGTTATAAGATTTTGCTCTTTTTCCAAATAATGAAAAATGAACAAATCTCTTAGGGTTTAACTTCATTTCTCTTAACAACTCTTCTAATTCTTTAGATACGTTTGTTAAGTTTGTATACATTGCATCGTCATTTACAAACTTACCAATAGACCCTTTACCTTTATCAATACCATCTAATAAAGAGTTAACAGAAGTTAATGTCATTTCTGCTTTTCTCATAATTTCACCAAGGTTAGAGTTTGCTAAAGTATCTGTGATTTTTGTTAAATTACTAGTTATAGACTTCGTGTTTTCTAAAGTTTCTTTAAAACTAATAGCATTTGAGTCAATCATAGAATTTACAGAACTTAATGTTTTTCTAACATCAACAATTGTAAGTTCTAAACCTTTAACAGATCTTTTAATACTTTCGGATGTTTTTTGATCTAATACATTATTAATTCTCTGAAAAAGTGTGTCTGCGCTAACAATTACATTCTCCATTTTAGCTTGTATAGGATCTAACTTTTCTCCTATGGAAGTAAATAAACTTGATTCTATTTCTCCTTTTAAATAATCTCCGGAAACTGCTGCATCTCCTTTATAACTAGGTATAATTGCTAAATTTGAACCGGATAACGGGTTTGGAGAATATATTTTAACAATACTATTTTTAGTAAACTCAAAATCATTATCCATAGAAAAACGAACCACTAACTGACCTCTTTTTTCTGGTAAATCAAGAAAATCTATATCATCTACCTGCCCCACTTTTAAACCGTTTATAGTAACTAAGCTAGCTTCTGTTAAACCACCTACATTACTATACTCCACCATAAAGTATCTGCTACTTGGCTTAAAAATATCTTGCCCTTTTAAAAAGTTAAACCCCCAAAAAAAAGCAATAATAATTAAAATAAGAACAATTCCTGTTTTTAATTCTTTAGACATAAATAGAAATTTAACAACAAAATTACTAATAATTTTTGTTAGAAACTACCAAAACTACTGCATTTTACGAGCATCTCTAACAGAGATTTTCTCTCCTTTTTTAAAAGCGGTTATAAATGCCGATTTATATCCTTTTTCTTTTGCTGTTTTTAATGATTTTAAAGTTTGATTATATGCATTAGAAACACCATAATAATATTTATAATAATCTCCTATTTTAACTCTCGTTATATTTTTTAATCCTTTAAAATTATATGCTTTTGTAGGCAAATAACTTTTACTTGAAGCTATTTGAACTTTATACTCAATATCTAAACTTTTATTAGCTTCTATACTAACTGTATCAGTAGTATCTACTACTGTATTAATTTTTAAATGATTTACATAACTTATTACAGCATCTGAAATAGCTTTACTCATTTGCTGTTGCCCTTTTTTAGAATTTAGATACCTTCCTTCTTTTTTATTTGTTAAAAAACCTAACTCTACCAGAACACTTGGCATAATGGTTTCTCTTAAAACCTGAAAATTATCTTGTTTTACCTTTCTATCTAATCTTCTAAGATTTTTAGTAAAATTTAGTTGAATTAAGCTTGCAATCTCTAAACTTTTATCTAAGTTTTCTTCTTGTAAAAGTGATAAACCAATAACAGATTCTGCAGAATTTGAATCGAAATCTTTATATTTATCTCTATAATTATCTTCTAATAATATTACCGCATTTTCTCTTTTAGCAATTTCTAAATTTTTTTTATTACCTCTTAACCCTAAAACAAAAGTACCTGCTCCGTAAGCATTTGTTGTATGAGAATCGCAATGTATAGAAAGAAATAAATCTGCTTTTGCTGTATTTGCAATATCTCCTCTTTTCCAAAGATCTATAAACCTGTTTGTTTTTCTAGTATAAATTACTCTAATATCTTTGTTTTTTGTTAAACTTTTACCAACAATTAAAGCTACTTTTAAGGCAATATCTTTCTCTCTATAGCCGTTTCCTAAATTACCAGGATCCTTACCTCCGTGCCCCGCATCTATAACAATGGTATATTTTTTTTGAGCATAAACTAATGTTGTTGATGACAAGTAAATGGAGAAAATAAATATTAAAAAAAATATGTTTTTCACTTTGGTATTAAATTTGTGGATTAGTAGAAAAATGATCAATAAAATTTAACTAATTTTGGCAACTATTATTTGGTGTTCCAAATATTGAGCCATACTTTTACTTTGTACAAAAATAGTATATATAGCATTGCAAACAAACCTATCCTACATACTTTTATTTTGCAGCTTCTTTTTTATAAAGATGACTTTTGCACAAGATATTAAAGATTCTCAAAAAACTACAATTCCTTTAGTTAAAAGAGACACGACGTTTTCACAGAAAAAAGATTCATTATTTTCTATTAAGAAAGACAGCATTTTGTTTAAAAACAGAGACACTATTTCTAATGACTCAATAAAACCAAAAGAAAGTGTTGATGATATAATTACGCACATTGCTAAAGATTATACGATTCAAAATGCAAAAGACAAAACCGTAACTCTTTATAATGAAGCTAACATTACTTATACAGATATCGACTTAAAAGCAGGTATTATTGTTATTGATTATAAAAAAAACACTCTTTTTGCAAAAGGAATTAAAGATAGTACAGGTTATACACAAAGACCTATTTTTAAACAAGGTGGACAAGAATCTGAACAAGACTCCATACTTTATAACTTTAAAAGTAAACGAGCATTAATCTATGGTTTAAAAACAAAACAAGGAGAAATGTTTACATATGGCGAAAAAACCAAACGTGTAAATGATTCTACAATCTATGTTCGTAAAATAAGGTTTACTACATCAGAAAAAGAGAACCCAGATTACTATATAGCAACAGATAAAGCTAAGTTAGTACCCGGTAAAAAGATAATTGTTGGTTTAAGTAACCTAGTATTAGCAGATGTTCCAACTCCTTTATTTTTACCATTTGCTTATTTTCCTATGAGCGAAACCAGTGTTTCTGGTTTTTTAATTCCTGCTTTTGATACAGGAAGTAGTGATAGAGGTATTGGTTTTCAAAACGGAGGTTATTATTTTGCATTAAATGATTATGCCGATTTAACTGTTTTAGGGGATGCATACTCTAATGGAAGTTGGGGAGCTAGAATTTCATCAAATTATAGAAATCGATATAAATATAACGGAATTTTTAGTCTTAATTTTGAAAATATTATTAATGGTATTAGAGGTTTTGATGATTATAGTAAATCTAATAACTTTAACATTAGATGGTCACATAGTCAAGATGCAAAAGCAAGTCCTAATTCAAGATTTACTGCTTCTGTAAATATTGGTAGTAGTAGTTTCTTTAGAGAATCTTTAAATCAAATAAACGTTGCTCAAACTCAAAACAATACTTTTAATTCTTCTGTAAATTATAGCAAAACTTTTGTTGGCACACCTTTTAACATGGCTATTACAGCATCTCATCAACAAAATACAAATACAGAGAGTATTACTATGACTTTACCTTCATTAACTTTAAACATGAATAGAGTTTACCCTTTTATTGGTAAAGGAGGTATTAAAAAGAACCCAATTCAAAAATTAGGTTTTAATTACAATATGGAAGGTAGATATTTAATTAACACTACCGAAGATGAGTTTTTTACTAGTAAAATGTTTAGAACTGCTAAATCTGGTGCTCAACATAAAACAAGTACAAACACAAACATTAAAGCTTTTAAGTACTTTACTTTAACACCAAATGCTAGTTATCAAGAAAACTGGAACTTTAATTATATTTCTAAAGAATATGATGCAGTTAATAACGAAGTTGTTACAGATACATTAACAGGTTTTAAAACCTATAGAACCTATAATGCAGGTGTAAGCTTAACAACAAATATTTATGGTACTTTCAACTTTAAAAAAGGAAGACTAAAAGCGATAAGGCATACTTTTAGACCTTCTGTTTCTTATTCTTATAGGCCAGATTTTGGAACAAAATTTATAAAAGAAGTACAACAAAGTACAGATCCATTAGACTTAGAAACTTATACAATATTTGATCAAAGTTTATATACTGCTCCTTCAACAGGAGTAAGTAATTCAATAGGTATTTCTCTAAACAATGTTCTAGAAGCTAAAGTTGCTCCTAAAGACCCAGATAGTGATGAGGAAGATGAAAAAATAATGCTATTAAATAATTTAAACTTTAGTACATCTTATAACATTGCTGCAGATAGTTTACGTTGGTCTAACGTATCTTTTAGTACAGGTACAAGATTGTTTAAAGATAAATTAGCTTTAAACTTTAGCGGTACGTTAAATCCATATCAAGTAAACGAAAACGGGCAAAAAATAGACAAGTTTAATTCGAATATTTTTAGATTAGAAAGAGCTTCTTTAACAGCAAACTATTCTCTTTCTAGTACAGACTTTGATAAAAGTAAAAAGAAAGACAACAAAGACAGTAGAAGCGGGAATGGTGCTAACAACCCAACAGATGTTATGGGCGCCAACATAGATCCAACCAACAACAGGTTTGGTAGACAAGACAATAGTAATAAAGAAAAGAAGACTACAAAAACAGATTTATTTAAATCTGCAATACCATGGTCTTTGAGTTTAGTATACGCTGCAACATATGGGAATAATGGTATTGATCCTGGAGAAGTAAGTATTCATACCGTTGGATTTAGTGGTAATTTAGAATTATCTCCAAAATGGAAAGTTGGTTATTCTTCTGGTTACGATGTTAAAAATGGTGCATTTTCTTTCTCTAGATTTAATTTCTCTAGGGATTTAGACAGCTGGCAATTCAATTTTAATTGGGTTCCTTTCGGATCTGTTTCGTCATATACATTTTTTATTGGCGTAAAATCTTCTACTCTATCCGATTTAAAGTGGGACAAAAATAAGCCACCAGATAGAAAATTATTTTAGTAGAACTGTTAGAAATAAAAATTTTTGAAACTTAATAAAATGAAAAAAATAATTACTACTACAAAGGCTCCTAATCCCATAGGACCATACAACCAAGCTGTATTAAGTGGAAACACATTATATACTTCTGGACAAATTGCATTTGACCCAAAAACTGGTGAATTAGTTTTAGATTCTATTGAAGCAGAAACTAAACAAGTAATGGAAAATATGAAAGAAGTTCTAGCTGCCGCAGAAATGACATTTGAAAATGTAGTAAAAACCTCTATTTTTATTTCTGACATGAATCAGTTTGCAGACATAAATAAAATTTACGGCAGTTACTTTAACGAAGAAACGGCACCTGCAAGAGAAACAGTAGAAGTAGCTAATTTACCAAAGTTTGTTAATGTAGAAATTAGCATGATTGCTATTAAATAGCCCTCATTAGTAAATCTGCAGTTGCTGGGTTTGTTGCTAAAGGCACATTATGAACATCACAAATTCTTAACAACATAATAATATCTGGTTCATGAGGATGTTTTGCATGCGGATCTCTAAAAAATAAAACCATATTACATTTACCTTCTGCAACTCTGCTTGCTATTTGAGCATCTCCTCCAATAGGACCAGACAAGTACTTAGAAACAACAAAACCAGCCTTTTCTGCTTTAGAACCTGTTGTACCTGTAGATATTAATTGTATATTTTTATTTTGTAGTGTTTCTTTATGTTCATTTAAAAACTGAACCATTTCTGCTTTTTTGCCATCATGTGCAATTATTGCAATTTCCATAAATTTTCTAATTTAGAATACATTAAAAATAAATAAAGCCTGATAGTATAAATACAATCAGGCTTTATTATTATGTTAAGTTTTACTTACTATAATGATGCAGCATACTCAATTAAATCAACAATTTTAGTTGAATAACCAATTTCATTATCATACCAAGAAACAACTTTTACGAAGTTATCGTTTAAAGCGATACCAGCATTTGCATCAAAGATAGAAGTACGAGTATCTCCAACAAAATCTTGAGAAACTACTAAATCTTCAGTATATCCTAAAACACCTTTCATTGGTCCACTTTCTGAAGCAGCTTTCATAGCAGAACAAATTTCTGCATAAGTAGCTGGCTTTTCTAACTTTACTGTTAAATCTACAACAGAAACATCCATAGTAGGGATTCTAAAAGCCATACCAGTTAATTTTCCATTTAAAGCAGGAATTACTTTCCCTACAGCTTTTGCAGCTCCTGTAGAAGAAGGAATTACGTTACCAATAGCAGAACGTCCACCTCTCCAATCTTTCATTGATGGTCCATCAACAGTTTTTTGAGTTGCAGTTGCAGCATGCACAGTTGTCATTAATCCTTCAGAGATTCCCCAGTTGTCATTTAATACTTTAGCTATAGGAGATAAACAGTTAGTAGTACAAGATGCATTAGAAAAAATCTTTTGATCTGCAGTTAATTCTGTATTATTTACACCCATTACAAACATTGGCGTATGATCTTTAGACGGTGCAGATAAAACTACTTTTTTAGCTCCTGCTTCTAAATGTTTTCCAGCAGTTTCTTCTGTTAAGAAAAATCCTGTAGACTCAATTACATACTCAGCATCAACTTCATCCCATTTTAAGTTAGCTGGGTCTCTTTCTGCAGTAATTCTAATTTCATTACCGTTTACAACTAATTTACCGTCTTTTACATCAACAGTTCCGTCAAATTTACCATGAACTGAATCATATTTTAACATATAAGCTAAATAATCTACATCTAATAAATCATTAATTGCTACTACTTGTACGTCTTTTCTATTTACTGTAGATCTGAATGCTAATCTTCCAATTCTTCCAAATCCGTTAATTCCTATTTTAATCATTTTATTCTTATTATTATATTATATAGACATTATGTCTGAAACTCTTATTAATTCTTTATTAATTTTAGATTGTCCTTTAATAGCTTTTTCTAAAGGTGTTACTGTAATCTTATCATTTATTAAACCAACCATTAGGTTCGATTTACCATCTAATAAGCTTTCTACTGCCTTTACACCCATTCTACTCGCTAGAACTCTATCAAAACAAGAAGGTGAACCTCCTCTTTGCATATGACCTAAAACCGAAACTCTTACTTCGTATTCTGGTAAATTTTCTTCAACATAATCTTTTAGTTCAAAAACATTTTTACCTGTTTTATCTCCTTCAGCAACAATTACGATACTTGAAGATTTACCAGACTCTTTACTTCTTCTTAAAGATTCTAATAACCGCTCTAATCCTAAATCTTCTTCTGGAATTAAAATTTCTTCTGCTCCTGCTCCAACACCAACATTTAATGCAATGTGCCCAACATCTCTTCCCATAACCTCAACAAAGAATAATCTGTTGTGTGATGATGCTGTATCTCTAATTTTATCAATTACATCTACAACTGTATTTAGAGTTGTATCATATCCTAAAGTGTGCGAAGTTCCAGCAATATCATTATCAATAGTTCCTGGAATTCCCATTACAGGAAAATCAAACTCTTGGTTAAAGACCAAACCTCCAGTAAAACTTCCATCTCCACCAATAACAACTAAAGCGTCTATATTTGCTTTTTTTAATTGTTTATATGCTTCTTGCCTACCTTCTTTTGTTCTAAATGCTTTAGACCTTGCAGATTTTAAAAAAGTACCACCTTTATTAATAATACCTTTTACACTACGTGCGTTTAATTCAATAAAATCTCCTTCAATCATTCCTTCGTATCCACGATAAATACCTGCACATTCTATTTTATAAAAAGCACAAGTTCTAACAACAGATCTTATTGCTGCATTCATTCCTGGTGAATCTCCACCAGATGTCATTACTCCTATTTTTTTTATTTCTTTCATATATATTGTGATGTAAAATTAGCGCTTTTTTATCATTCAAAATAAAAAAACTACGAAATCGTTTTAGCGCTCAATCCCTTAATAATAAAGGAAAAAACAAACTAATAAATCGAAAACGTTTTCGTTATTTCAACTAAAAAAAGTGGAAACAAAAAAGCTAATTAATTTCCTTCAAAATTTATTAAACTTCTCTTCTTAGGCTTTAAAGAGTCTTTTTTAATTAACTTTTTAAGTTTCTTTTTTGACTTCTTTTTTAAACCAATTTTAGAAAGCAAACCTGATAAATTATTAAAATTTACTTGATAAGATAAACCTACACCTTGTGTGTAACCTTCTTCTTCTGTAGAATATTGTATTTCGTTTTGACGATTAAAAATAGTACCTCTAAAGTTACCTTCTTTATTTAGCAATACTTCAACCTTTACCTCGCCAACAACGCTAGATTGTGTTTCTGTTCCAATAGGAACTCCTACTTTACCATTTATAATTACACGATCGCTAACTTGTGTACTTACAGATAAATCAACTTGATTATCTATATTTAATCGATCAACATCATTACCACTGTCTCCTTGTTGGTAATCTACTCCTAATTGAAATTTGCTATCAGGACTATTTAACAAACTAGAAAATGCAGATGCAATTGCACTAGAAGCCGTACCTGTAAGTGTATTATTTACATCAAAATTTACCTTATCAGGGTTTCTAAATGTACCAAATGCAAGCAAAGAAATAAACTGTGTTGTTTTTTCATTTACATTATTATCATTTAAAATAAACTCTAACTCACTTGCAATTGTAGGATCTACATTTGTTAATTGAATATCTAATTCTTGTTTAGAGCTAAATAAGCCGCCAGTTATTCTCGTTACCAAATCTATTTCTTCCTTTCTGTTAGAATTAAAATTATCTAACAACACACCAGGATTTGCTTTGGCCTTATATATTGCGGTTACATCTAAATTTGCCTCATAAGGGCTACCATTCCAAGAAACTGTACCTCCTTTTTGAATTACAAATGGTTTATTTATAATACCTCCATATTTAAAATCATATACTCCGTTATCAATAGTATAATCGCCAAACATATTAAATTTACCTCTAGTATCTATTCTTATTTGAAGATTTCCAGAACCTCTACCTGTTAATTGACTTCCACTTACCTCATCAATTACAACTTGTGCTTCCGCATCTTTTGTTACCTCAATATCTATCTTTAGAGTTAAACCTTTTATAGCTTGTTCTGCTATTTCTCTTTGTCTATCTTCAACAAGCCTTTCATCAGATTTAAAATGAATTAACTTAAAATTATCTACAGTTTCTATATCTTTTAAAGGAACAACAAATTTTGTACCCGCATTTGTTTTGGCATTAATTACAATATCTAATTGATCTGTTAAACCAGATACACCAACGCTTCCATCCATAAAAGCAGTTCCATAATACTTAGCTTCTTCTGTATTTTTAGTATCTAATACTAATAAGTTATTGGTATCTATTTCTAAATCTAAAAACCATTGCTTAAAATTTTGATGTGTTATATTTCCTAAAAACGTTCCTCTTGTATTATGCTTAGTATCTCTTAATTTAATATTTTCTAATATAAAAGACTGCTCACTTAACGAAACAATAGATTCACCTTCAAAATCATAATCAACATTTAAATAAGGAAATTTTAAACCTGCATTTTTAAGACGTAAAGTTCCTTCCATATCTGGGTTTCCTAGAAAACCTCTTAAATTAAAATTACCAGAAACACTACCCCTTAAAGAAGATATTACATCTTGCCCTAAAGGACTAAATGCTGCTAAATTATACTCTTCTAAAAATACATCTAAATCTATTAATGGTCTTTTATGAGAAAAATCTAAAACACCTGTTGCAGCTATACTCTTTACTTTTTCATTGTTTATAGATAAATCTACATCGTATTTTTCGTAAGAATTATCTCCTTTAATATTAATAGCTAATTCTCCTTGCTTAAATTCATTTACCTCAAAATCTTTAATTACCAAAATAGCTTCTGGACTATATACATTCTCTTTCTGAACAAAATCAAGATTTCCAGAAACCTTTCCTTTTAGTTTTAAACTGTCTATTTCGGGTAAAAAGCTTTGCAGTTTTACTTTTGTGAAATCTGCTAATAGAACCTTTTCTGTATCGCCAATGAGATTTCCTGTAAATTCAATTTTTTGTTCTCCTGAAACTAATTTAAATTGGCTAAAATTATACTCATCATTCTTTAAATCGAACGTAATTTTGTCGGTGTTTTTAACATCTGGATTAATATCCCACGCTGTATCTTTTATTACAAAAGTTGATTTCTCGAAACCAAGAACAGATTTTTCTTCTGGATTAATCGTATAATAAAAATCTAAATTAAATGCTTCATTTTTCTTTTTACCACCATTAAAAACAGATTTAAAATACAGTGTATCGTTCTGTGTTAAGTTAAGAAGATTTAGTTTGGATACATTATAATATTTTGTATTTACCTCTGCAGCAGTTAAATGAGAATTGTAAAGCGGATTTTGATTATCTGTTCTTAATAAAACATCTTTAACTTCATTACCAAAAGCATTAATTCTTGGAGATGAAAATGTTAGCTTTAATTGATTTTTATTGGATTTAATTTTCCCTTTAATTTTTGTATTATCATCAATTGATACTTCAGGAAAAAACACATTTACAATTTGATTGTACACCGTAAAATTAAAATCTAAAAACTGGTTTGGTGCAACTTCAAACGGCTTATAATTGGTATAAATACTACCTAGTGCATTTTGGGCAACTGGCAATAACTCAGAAAATGTAAATTTCCCAGAAAAATAACCTTCTGCAATATCTTTAGACACAACATCAATCTTTTTAATACTATCTTTTACAGAAGAGGTTACTTTAAATTCTTTAAAACTAAACTCCTTTTTTTGATTGGTATAAAAAACATTTTTAAAAGTTGCATTACCAATAATATCATCAAAGGTATTACCTTCTATATCTAACTCAATATTTCCTTTTAGTTCTGCAATACTATCTCTTGTAAAAAGATTTGTTTCTTTTAAGTTTAAGTAAACAATATCAGACTTAAAATCGAATTTATTAATTGCAGAAGATAAATCTGCTAAACCATTAAAATTCATTTTAAAATTTTCGTCGTCTATTTTTAATTCTCCATCGAACTTATTATTTTGATATTGACCATTGGCAACAATATCTTTATAACTATATTTTTTAAATTGAAGTTCAGAAACACTACCAATAAAAGAAGTATTAATATTATCTAACTTAAAACCACTACCATTTACATCTCCTTTTAAAGAAATTAAACCAAATAAAGGGTCATTAAAAAAGACACCTATATCAAAATTATTTAACTCAATATCTCCAGTATATTCTGCAAAATCTATATCATCTATATTCGTAATTTGCAAATCTGAAGTAGTAGATCCTATTTCTGATTTTACATTTACACTTGCCTGTATTTGATCTGGAGTAACCTTTACTTTTCCTTTTAAAACAAACTTACCTAGTTTATCAAACTCAGTAGGTAATGTTTTACCTAACACATTTGGCAAAATATTTTTTAACTCTTTATAAGTTGCTGTTAAGTTTGTTAAGTTACCATCAAAAACAAAACCTCTTTTTGTATCTACTGCATTTACAAACCCTAAGTCTCCTTGTACTTTAATTCCTTTTCTAGATGATAAGTTTAACTTCTTTAAATCGAAATTATTTAATTTCCCTTTTAAACTTCCTTTAAAGTCTAAAATATCATTACCACTTAACTCTTTATAAAAATTTTTAATGTCTTGTACCGCTACTTTACTTTTGCCAAAATTAGCTTTAATATTTACTCTATCGTTAAAATGAGCTAAATCCTCTCTTTTATAAGTAAAATCTATATCTGCTCTTATATCTGTTTTTTTTGTTTGTAATATTGTATTTTTAAACAACATTGCCGTTGTAGAATATGAAAAATCTGTTGTTAAATTAGATATTTTTAATCCATTTACATCTGTAAAATACAATCCTCTAATATTAGCAGAAACATTAGGACCAACAATTGCAAGATCTTGTAGATTTCCTCCAGCATTTTTTACAGCATAATTAACAGAATCTCTTTTGTTTGCATTTGTTAACCTAAAGTTTAAGCGATCTACATAAACATTCGAAGTTTTTAAAACAAAAGTATTGGCTAAAGAGTCTTTTGGTTTACCATCATCAAAAGCATCAATAAAGATAGACATGTTATCATCTTTTTCTCCTTTATAGGTTTTCATGTAATAAAAAGCATCTTCTAAGTAAATACTCTTTAAATTTACTTCGCTATCTAAAATTCTTTTTGCATTTAATAGAGAAGTACTTAATTTATTAACAAAAATTAAAGTGTCTTTATGATGATCTCTAATCTGAACTCCTTTTAACTTTACATTTCCTAAAAAGGATAAATCTACTTTTTCTACAGTAAGATTCGTATTGTAATCTTCATTAATAGAATTGGTTAAATAACTACCAATTTTGGTTTGTACTGCTGGTATTGAAAGTAAAACACTTAACAACAACAAAAAGAGCACAAAGTACCCTAGCCATTTTAGTAATTTTCTTCCCGTTTTTTTGATAATATTCTAATTTAAAATAATTGTAAATTCTTATCTATTACAATCAAAAATGTTGCCATTTATTACAAAGAACGTGCAAATTTAACAAACATTTAAATTTCTATTCTTAAAAAAATGTAGCATAGATAAAATTATACTTAATTTTGCATCAAATTAAATTTTTTAATGGATAAACCAGTTTACATTTTAGGAATCGAATCTTCTTGTGATGATACAAGTGCATCAGTTATTTGCGACGCTAAAGTTTTAAGTAATGTTGTTGCAAACCAAGAAGTACACTCTAAATATGGAGGTGTTGTTCCTGAGTTAGCTTCTAGAGCGCATCAACAAAACATTGTACCTGTTGTGCAACAAGCTTTAGAGCAAGCAAATATTTCTAAAGACCAATTATCTGCAATAGCTTTTACAAAAGGTCCGGGTTTAATGGGGTCTTTATTAGTTGGTACTTCTTTTGCAAAGTCTTTGGCATTGGGTTTACAAATTCCTTTAATTGATGTAAACCATATGCAAGGTCATATTTTGGCACATTTTATAGATGAAGCCGATTGTAAAATTCCAACCTTTCCTTTTATATGTTTAACCATTAGTGGCGGTCATACTCAAATTGTAAAAGTTTCTAATCATTTTGAAATGGAAATTTTAGGAGAAACTATTGATGATGCTGTTGGTGAAGCTTTTGATAAATCTGCAAAAATATTAGGTTTACCTTATCCTGGAGGCCCCTTAATTGATAAACATGCTAAATTAGGAAACCCAAAAGCGTATAAATTTACCAAACCAAAAGTTGGCGATTTAGACTTTAGTTTTAGCGGATTAAAAACAGGTATTCTTTATTTTATTCAAAAACAAGAGCGAATTAATCCTAATTTTATCGCAGAAAATTTAAATGATATTTGCGCATCTATACAAGGTACCATTGTAGAAATTTTAATGGATAAATTAAAAAACGCTGTAAAACAAACGGGTATTAAAAACATTGCAATTGCTGGTGGAGTTTCTGCAAATTCAGAAATTAGAAGTAGATTACTTTTGGCAGAAAAACATTTTGGATGGAATACTTATATACCTAAATTTGAATACACTACAGATAATGCCGCAATGATTGCAATTACAGGTTACTTAAAATATTTAAATAACGATTATGCAGATATATCTGTTACCGCAAAAGCGCGTTTAAAAGTTACTGAATAAAATGAAGGATTTTAAAAACAGACTCTTATTTAACATACATTATTTACTTTTTTGGATTGGTTACTTTGTTTTTGCTCGTCTATTTTTTCTTATTTATTATTTTGATAAAACACAAGAGTTAGATTTTTATACCATTATTAACACATTTATATATGGTTTACAATTAGATATTGCATTTACAGGGTATTTAAGTGCAATTCCTTTTTTACTGATTATATTTTCTATTTTTATAAACCCGAAAGTGATTTTAAAAATTATAAAATGGTATACAATTCCAATTATATTCTTTATTACTTTATTACTTTTAATTGATGCTGGATTATACCATGCTTGGGGAGTTCGTTTAGACACTTCTCTTCTACCGTATTTAAACACACCAGAATTAATGATTTCTTCTGCTTCAACTTTTCAATTGATAACTGGCATATGTTCTTGGATTTTTATCTCTTTTATTTTCTTAAAGTTATATAATAAAATCCATCTTAAAAACAGTAAAAAACTCAACTTTGGTGGTTGGTTAGAAATTCCGCTTTTTTTGTTGATGACAGCCGCTTTAATTATACCAATTAGAGGCGGATTCCAAACAATACCTGTAAACCAGAGTAATGTTTACTTTTCTAATAAAATGTTCGCAAATCACGCAGCAGTTAATTTTATCTGGAATTTCTTTAACACACTAACACATAAAGAAAACGATACAAATCCTTATATTTATTTTGATGAAAGTACTGCATTAGAAATCATCAATAAAACAAAAAACCAACTTTTAAAGTCAGATACAGATTCTATTTTAAACACCTCTAAACCTAATATAATTTTAATTCTTTGGGAAAGTTTACCTGCAAAAATAGTTGGCTCTTTAGGTGGCGAACCCAATGTAACACCCAATTTAAATAGACTTTCTAAAGAAGGAATATTGTTTACCAATTTTTATGCAAACGGAGACAGAACAGACAAAGGTATTCCTGCTATTTTAAGTGGTTATTACCCACAACCTGTTAAGAGGATTATGAGAATGCCTAATAAAACTAGGAGTTTACCAATGTTACCTAAAAAAATGATAGATTTAGGATATAAAACTTCTTTTTATTACGGTGGCGATTTAAATTTTGGTAACATGAATACGTATTTACGTAATGCCGGAATTACAAATTTTGTGGATGGTAACGATTTTGATAAAAGTGATTGGAACTCTAAATGGGGTGCTTATGACGATGTTTTTATGAAACGTTTGGCTAAAGATTTATCCGAAGAAAAGGAACAGCCTTTTTTTAAAATTGCACTTACATTAACAAGTCACGAACCTTACGAAATAAAAGGAAAATATAGGTTTGGAAAAGATACAGAAGACAACTTATTTAGAAGTGCTCACTCTTATACAGATAAAGTTATTGGCGATTTTATAGACGCTGCCAAACAACAAGAATGGTACAAAAACACGTTAATTGTTATTATGTCTGATCACGGACATAGTTCTCCAAAACACGAAGGCCCTTATTTTTCTCCTAAAAAATTTAGAATACCTATGTTATGGTTAGGTGGCGCTGTTAACAAAAATAAAACAGAAATACACACTATAGCTAGTCAAGTAGATTTCTCTTACACCTTATTAGATTTATTAAAAGCCGATAACACAGATTTTGTTTTTAGTAAAAATATTTTTAATACATCTGATAATCAATTTGCACACTATACGTTTAACAAAGGATTTGGAACACTTAATAAAGATGGTGTATTTTTATACGATTACATTAGTAAAAAACCAATTTTAGAAGAAGGTAAAAACACAAAAAAACTAGATTCCTTAGGAAAAGCAATTACTCAAAATTCTTATAACGACTTTTTAAGAAGAAAATAATTTGGTTTGCTTTAAAACTAAAAAAAAAAAACAGATTTATCTTTTATTAGAATCTATAATTTCATAAAATTCTTTCTTTCCTTTTACTGTAAGGTAAGGATAAAGTATACTTAATAAAGTATTTGATTTATTTTCTATTATGCTTTCATTAATTCTCCCTCCATATAATACGGTAGAATACAACCAAGTATTACTATAAACAATCATTTGTTCGGCAAGATTTTGGCATTCCCAATCCAGTATAGATACTTTCATTAATTTATTCTTTTTTAATTGAGTAAATAAAAAGATATAACTCTCAAATCGTGCATTATATATTTTATGAAAATGTGTTTTTATATTATCATTTAAATTTAATATATTATATAAGTCTGTCCAGAAAAATTGATAATCAATCATTCGCTTCATTGTTAACATAATTTCAATCTTTATTTGATTTATAGAAACTTCCATCTTAGGGAAATTTAAGAGCCTATAGTCAAATTCTTTTGTCATTTCAAAATATAAAGCCTCCAAAATTTCTTCACGTTTTTTAAAATGATAATTTAAATTCCCTGAACTCATCTTTAATGATTTTGCAATCATTCTTATAGTTACTAAACTATAAGATTGCTCATTAAATAAGTGCCTTGAATTATCTAATATTTTTTCTTTTGTCGATTTCATTAGTAAACTTGTCCTAATTAAATTATTATTAGTAAATTTGTCCTAAAATTACAAAAAAACAATTAGATGAATGATATGGAACCACAAAAGAAATACTTTAAAATTAAAATACTTTTAGAAATAACAATTGTATTCCTAACTATATTGAGCATAAAACACCTTGCAGATTATTACAACGTCATTGGTGCTGGCTCAATTGCAATTTGGTGTGGAATTATAGTTAGTACAACTTTCATGAAACAAAAAAAAATGAAATGGAAAAGTTTTGGGCTTAAGGTTCCTAAAGGCCCAAAAAATTGGTTGATTGATATATTGATTGCACTTGGCACTGTGATTCTTGTTTTATCAATTATGGGACTAATTGTAAAACCGATATTGGAAAGTTTTAGTCTAACGAATCCAACAAATGTAGCTGATAGATTTGCCTTTTTTATGGGAAAACCTCTTGTGTTTATAACTTACCTAATTATAGTTGTTTGGTTTGGTGCAGCTTTAGGTGAAGAATTATTATTTCGTGGATATTTACTAAATAAATTGGTTGATTGTACTGGAAATTATAAATTGGGAATAATTATAGCATTAATTATACATGCCGTAATATTTGGAATGCTGCATATTTACCAAGGACTAGCAGGAGTTATTGCCACTAGTTGTATTGCACTTATATTTGGTTCAGTCTACTTTATAATTAAGAGAAAACTTTTTCCTATAATAATTGCACATGGAATCATTAACTCCCTTAGTCTTATTGGATTATATCTAAATGATGGCGTTATAAATTAGAGATAAAGAATTGAATAAAACCTACAGCCAACAACTTGTATTATTAATTGTTGGTTTTATGTGTACTATGAAAATCCTAACGTATTTTCCTCTGGTTCGTTTTATGGTGCTAACTTAGTTCTTGCCAACTCAACTCAACTAACTAACTAACTAACTAACTAACTAACTAACTAACTAACTAACTAACTAACTAACTAACTAACTAACTAACTAACTAACTAACTAACTAACTAACTAACTAACTAACTAACTAACTAACCATATACAA
>CAJQQH010000094.1 GCA_905480405.1 uncultured Polaribacter sp.
ATTGGAGCAGCATCAATATAAATAATATATAAAGGCACTAAAAATGAAAATAAAATACTACCTAAAAGGTAATAACGATTGAAACTGTGCATTTTTTCTTTTTCTAAAACGAAATGATAAAATGCCAATAACAATGCTAAACATGTTGCCGATTTTAAAAGGTATGTTATCATTTCTGTTGCTTTTTAATTTGAGAATCTATCACTTTCTTAAGTTCTTCTAATTCTGCTGTGGAAAGGTTGGTTTCTTTCGTAAAAAACGAAGCAAATTGACTTGCAGAATCGTTAAAGAAGTTTTTAATCAAACCATTTACATGATTAGAAAAGTAATCAGTTTTTTTTATCAATGGAAAATATTCTCTCGATTTTCCAAACAACTTATAATCAATAAAACCTTTATCATTAATTCTCTTTAACAAAGTGGCTACTGTTGTTGTAGCTGGTTTTGGCTCTGGAAAATCTTCTAATAGTTCTTTTAAAAATGCCTTTTTACGTTTCCATAAATATTGCATTAATTGTTCTTCGGTTTTAGATAATTGCATTATTTCTTATTTTTACTCTACAAATATAGAATAAAAATATGAATTCTACAAATGTAGAGTTAAAGTTTAGTTACATTTGTTTAAAATCAATTGAGTATTAATTATGAAAAAAATATTTTTATTACTAAGTATAGTAATCTTGTCTTCTTGTGCTTCAAGTAAATTTAAAGAAAAATGGTTAGAAGTAAAATCGCCAAATACTTTTAAAGCTAGGTTTGAAACAACACAAGGTAATTTTGATATTGTTGCTCATAGAGCTTGGTCTCCAAACGGCGTAGATAGATTATATCAAATGATTAAAAATGGGTATTATGAAGATGTTGCTATTTTTAGAGTAGTACCAAATTTTGTTGCACAGTTTGGTATTCATAATGATAGTCTTATTAATAAAAGTTGGAAAAAAGGTGTAATTGATGAGCCTGTTTTAGCAAAAAATGATACAATGACAATTTCTTTTGCTAGAGGAGGAGTTAATACTAGATCTAATCAAATTTTTATCAATTTAAAAAACAATAAAAGATTAAATACTTTAAAGTATTCTGGTGTAACTGGTTTTCCTGTAGTTGCAAAAGTAATTGCTGGTAAAGAAAACGTATTTAAGTTTTATGATGGTTATGGAGATAAATTAGGGTATAAACAAGATTCTATAAATAGATTTGGAAACAAATTTTTGAGAGAAAAATTTCCGAAAGTAGATTATATAATTAAAGCTTATTTTATAAAGAACTAATGTATTTAGATAAAAAAACGACCAATATTTAAATATTGGTCGTTTTTTTATATCTAGAATTAAATATATTATTTAATTTTAAAAGTTACTTTTCTAGCAAATTGTCTAGCATTTTCAGAAACACTTTTATCTTCTCCACCACCTGTGTAAGAAAGTTTACTTGCACTAATACCAGAAGCAACTAAAATATTAAAAATACTTTTTGCTCTATTTTTAGATAATGTTAAATTTCTATTTTCTTCTCCAGTTTCATCAGCATAACCAATTAACAAAGCAGAAACATTAGGGTTATCTTTCATAAACTGTATTAAGTAGTTAAGAGAGTTTAAAGAACCATTTTGTACTTTGGTTTTGTTAACATCAAAATACACATTAATATAGCCGCTATTTAATAACCTTCTAACAAAATCTACATTAGAGTTAGATACAACATCTGCATATCTATTTGTTACAACTTCACCTTTTTTAGCATATCTATTGTCTAATTCAGAAACCAATTCAACTTTGTTTATTTCTGTTTTTTTAACTTTTAAAGCTGCAATTTCATTTTCAGCAGTAGTTAAACGTTTTTTAATATCGTCTATCTCACTATCTATTATTACTTCTTCATCTTCTAAGAAATCTGCATTCTTTTTGTGCTTACCTAAAGATATATTTACTCCTACAGATGTGTTAAATAGATTAGCGCTTATTTCTCTTTCTTTAGTATTTGCTGCTCCATCAAAAGTAAAATTTTGATAATCATGAAATACTGCAGATGCATCTAAAAATAAAGAAATACGATTAGATAATTTAAATTGTGGCGTAAAACCTACAATAAAATTAAGTAATGGTTCACCACCAGTTTCAATAGGTGTAATTGTTCTTAAACTAGACAATCCCATACCACCATGAAATAAAAGATTAAACCTTTTAGTCCAACTACTAAATTTTAAAAGACTACCTGCATTTACAACACCTTCTAAAGATGCTCTATAATAATTTGCTCTAAATGGTAAACTATTTTTACCTTCTTTAAACTCATTATACCCTAAGTCTATTCGTAAACCAAATTTTTCATTAAACATATGTCTTACTCCTAAACTAGCTTGCCCAAAGCTTAAAGCTCCTGTTTCGTAACCAGGAGAAAGTGGGTTTATAATTTCATGTACACCTAGACCAAAGTCTAGAGACCATTTATTATATTCTTGCGCGTTTACTTGAATTGTGAAGCAAAATAAAAGTGCTCCAAGAAAAATATTCTTCATGTTTAATTGTTTTAATCTATGACAAATTTATAACTATTTTTTTATTAAAGTCTAACAATTATTTCAATTGTGTATTTATCAAGTTCAAACCGAAGTTTTAAAAGATAAGTTAAACCGAAAGGTGTTTTTTAGATACTCTTTTTTATTAGTTATATTTTTTATTGTTGCTGATATAATTTAGTAAAATTCTCATAAAAATACGGAATAGTTTCTATTCCTTTTAAGTAATTCCAAATTCCAAAATGTTCGTTTGGTGAGTGTATTGCATCAGAATCTAAACCAAATCCCATTAAAATAGTTTTACTTTTTAATTCTTGTTCAAATAAAGCAACAATTGGTATACTACCACCGCTTCTTTGAGGAATAGGTGTTTTGCCAAAAGAAGTTTCATATGCTTTACTAGCTGCTTTATAAGCAATGTTATCAATAGGAGTAACATAACCTTGTCCTCCATGGTGTGGTGTAACTTTTATATTTACAGATGATGGAGCAATGCTTTCAAAATGATTTTTGAATAATTCTGTAATCTCTTTCCAATCTTGGTTTGGAACTAAACGCATTGATATTTTCGCAAATGCTTTACTAGCAATTACCGTTTTTGCACCTTCACCTGTGTAACCACCCCAAATCCCGTTTACATCTAAAGTTGGCCTAATAGAATTACGCTCGTTTGTGGTGTAACCTTTTTCTCCATAAACAGCATCAATTTTTAAAGCATCTTTATATTTTTCTAATGAAAAAGGTGCTTTAGCCATTTCTGCTCTTTCATCTTTTGACAATTCTTCTACATTATCGTAAAACCCAGGAATTGTGATATGATTATCTTTATCATGTAAAGAAGCAATCATCTTTGTAAGAATATTAATAGGATTAGCAACTGCGCCACCATACAAACCAGAATGTAGGTCTCTATTAGGTCCTGTAACTTCTACTTCTACATAACTTAAGCCACGTAAACCTGTTGTAATAGAAGGTATATCATTTGCAATCATTCCTGTATCAGAAATTAGAATCACATCATTTGCTAATTTCTCTTTGTTTCTAGGAACAAACCAAGCTAAACTTTCTGAGCCAACTTCTTCTTCACCTTCAATCATAAACTTAACGTTACAAGGTAATTTTTTAGTAGATGTCATATACTCTAATGCTTTTACATGCATGTACATTTGCCCTTTGTCATCGCAAGCACCACGTGCAAAAATTGCACCTTCAGGATGCGTTTTTGTGTTTTTAATTACAGGTTCAAAAGGAGGAGAGTCCCAAAGTTCTATAGGATCTGCTGGTTGAACATCATAATGACCATATACTAATACTGTTGGTAATTTAGTGTCAATAATTTTTTCTCCGTAAATTATAGGATAACCAGGAGTTTCGCACATTTCAACTTTATCACAACCTGCTTTTTTTAGGCTATCTAAAACAAAATCTGCTGTTAATAAAACGTCTTTTTTGTATGCAGAATCTGCACTTACAGAAGGTATTTTAAGTAATTCTATAAGTTCGTTAATAAAACGTTTTTTATGCTCTTTTATATATGTTTTTATAATATTCATTGATGAGTTTTAATTTCTTTATCAAAAATAGAAAAATTATTATGAACTACTTTGCAGTTTACAAGGATTGTTTATATTTGCACCCCAATTAAATTGGAAAGTTGCAGGCGTGGTGGAATTGGTAGACACGCTAGACTTAGGATCTAGTGCCGCGAGGTGTGAGAGTTCGAGTCTCTCCGCCTGTACAATCATAATCGTTGTTAATCTTTTGATTTTCAACGATTTTTTATTTTTTGTAATTAAAAAGTATTCAATTTTTAATTACAAATACTTCTATAAATGTGAATTTATTTTCAATTTTGATATTTAGAAAATAGCTGTTTTAAACTTATTGGTAAAAGGTTTTCTTCTTCTCGAAATGAATATCCATTATCAGAAACAAATGTTATTTGGTTGATAAAATTTTATAAAACAAAAGTAACCCTCAATTTTAAAGAAAAAAGAGGGTTAAGGTTCAAAATAAAAATTATTTGAATTTATTTGTTACCGCCTAAAAATTTAGGTTTAATAACTAACATTGCCCATGCCCAACTTTGAGACCCAGCAGCTGCAGCTTCTGTAATTCCTTTTAACTCATACATTCCATCACTTGCAAACATTTGAGAGTACCCAAGTACTAAAGCATAACCTTTAAATTTCTTTTTGTATACTAAATCTATTTCAGTTCCTAAAGATTTTTCTCCGCTTGCTAAAGCTTGTTCTCCACTAAAATTTAATGCTTTTACCATTAAGCTAGACGTTTTATTTAATGTAAAATTTGCACTTGCATGAATATCTACCAAACCAATTGAGTTTGCATGGTTACCAACGTAGAAATAATCCATAAATCCATTAAATTTATGGTTTGTTCCATATAAAGGAAAGAAAGCTGCGGTATCGTCTTTTGCTCCACTAATACTTTCTACACCAAAACCTAAACCAATTTTTGAAGTTGCTTTATAACTAAAGTCTAAACTTAATAAAGAAGCACCTTTAACTTTTGTACCACCTTGTCTTTCTCCTGTTTGTAAATAAATATTTGCAGCTGCACCAAACTTACCTTTTTTATAATTTAAGTTTGTTCCTACCGTTAATAAGTTGTTTACCCCATCAGGATTACTTGAAGAGTCATACGCTTGAAAACCATTATTCATTAATAATAAATTTCCTTTAAAATTATCCCATCCTTGAGATAAATGCAACATTTGCATTGTTTTATAAGAGAAAAAACCTGTTGTAGCATATTCTGTTCCAGAAGATATAAAACCAGTTGGATTAGAATAATCTTGATTAAAGGCTAGAGCAAAATCTAAAGCAAATTTATTCTTCTTATATTTTAATAAAGCCGCATCATGATTACGACCTTGTTGTGCCCAATCTAAACCACCTAAGATTCTTTGATCATCATAAGATAAAACCTGACGACCTAATTTAGTAGACCAACCAGATCCTAAATCTAACTCTGCCCAAGCTTGGAAAACTGCAAATGAATTGTTTGCATCATAAGGTAAAATTTGTCTGTTTTCTCCCCAAACCATTATGTCTTGTAGGCTAATGTATACTTTGTAAGTTTCCGTTTTAAAACCAGCATTTAATCTTGCTCTTGTAGAAGTTCCAAAACCAGCATCAGCTCCTTCAGCAATTAAGTTTCCAAAACCACTTCTATACTCTGTTCTTGGTCTAAATTCTGCGTCTAATGTAAATTGCGCTTTTGCAAATTGAAAACTTGCTAATAATAATCCTAAAATTATATATTTTTTTTTCATCGTTACTTGTTTTTATTTGAATTTGTTATTTTGTAATTAGTTGTTATTTAGTGTTCTAAAAAGTCTATTAGATGTTTTCTATACGTGTAATAATCATCGTGTTCTAAGACTGATTTTCTTGTTCTTGGTCTTTCGAAATTGATGTCTAAAACATCACCAATTTTTGCACTTGGACCACTTGTCATCATTACTACTCTGTCAGCTAGAAATATAGCTTCATCAACATCGTGTGTAATCATCACTGCTGTAATTTTTTCTTTATTCCAGATTTCTATTAAAATATCTTGCAATTCTCCCCTAGTTAAAGAGTCTAACATACCAAAAGGTTCATCTAGCAATAAAACTTTTGGTTTAATAGCAAATGCTCTTGCAATACCAACACGTTGTTGCATTCCTTGAGATAATTCACTAGCTTTTTTATAAAAAGCATCTTCTAATCCTACTTTTTGTAAATAATATTTTGCAACATCTTCTCTTTCCTTTTTTGTTGCATCAGGAAAAACCTGATTTACTCCCAACATTACATTCTGTAAAGACGTCATCCAAGGCATTAAACTTGGCGATTGAAAAATAACACCTCTGTCTGGTCCAGGACCTTTTATATGTTTGCTTAATACAGAAATACTTCCGCCAGAAATTGGATTTAAACCTGCAATCATAGAAAGCATGGTTGTTTTACCACATCCAGAATGCCCAATAATTGTTACAAATTCTTCTTTTTTTATTTGAAGATTTAAATCTTCCAAAACCACATAATCTCCTTTTGGAGTTGGATACACTTTCTTTAAATCTTTTAAATCTAACATTACATCACTAGAAGGGAAAATTCCATCTCTTGCTTCTTTTTTTGTTATCGTACTCATTATCTTCCAAATTTAAATTGATTTACAAAATCTTTCGGCACTAAATCTGGTAATATATATTCTTCTTTTGCTTCAGATTTACGTTCATTTCCAATATCCATTAAATACTCAATAATCTCATTTCTCGTTTTCTTAAAATTAGGATTATCATTCATTTCCGTTTTATCTCTCGGACGTTCTAAATCGATTTTAAACTCTGGTCCTAAAGTTGCATTAGGCCCTGGTCTTAAAGGAATAATTCTATCTGCCATATAAATACCTTCATCAACATCGTTTGTAATTAACAAAGCCGTCCTCTTATCTTTCCCCCAGATATTTAAGATTTCATCTTGTAGATTACCACGAGTTAAAGCATCTAAAGCTCCTAGAGGTTCATCCATAATTATCATTTCTGGTTTCATTGCTAAAGCTCTTGCAACAGCAACTCTTTGACGCATTCCCCCAGATAATTCATTAGGCCTTTTATTAATTGCCGGTGTTAAACTTACCATTTCTACATAGTTGGCAACAATTTCATGTAGCTCCTTTTTGTTTTTCTTAGGAAACGCTTCCTTAACTGCCATAAACACATTCTGACCAACAGTTAACCAAGGCAATAATGAATAATTTTGAAAAATTACTCCACGCTCATGACTTGTACCATCTACTGGTTCTCCTTTAAATAAAACGGTACCACTTGTAGGTTTTATTAAACCGTTTATTAAATTAACTAAAGTTGTTTTTCCACTTCCAGTAAAACCAACTATGGCAACAAATTCTCCTTCTTCTATTTTTAAGTTGATGTTAGATAGCACTTCGGTTTCTCCGTCAGATTGTCCGTATGTTTTACAAATATTATTTAGTTCTAAATAGGCCATATTATTGTATTAAAAATTGAAGAATTAAAGATTGAATCATTGAATTTATATCGCATCTGTTTTATCAAAAGACACCCAATTCTGTATCATTAACATTAATCTATCTAATAAGAATCCGATAATTCCAATCGCAAACATGGCTACGATAATTTTTGCATTAGAATCGTTTGCCCCATTTTGGAATTCCTCCCAAACAAATAATCCTAAACCAGGGCTTTGTGCTAAAAGTTCAATCGCAATTAAAACCATCCACGCAACAGATAATGTAATTTTTAACCCAGTAAAAATTAATGGTAAAGAAGAAGGTAATACTACTTTAAATATTTTTTGAAAAGTTCCTAGTTTTAAAACTTTTGCTACGTTTATATAATCTTTATCAACTGTAGAAACTCCCATTGCTGTGTTTACTAAAGTTGCCCACATAGAACAAAGTCCAACACTAATAAATGATATTGTAAACGAACTATCTTCTGTAGAGCCTATTAACAATGTTTTTACAATCATAAACACTAATAAATACCAAACTACTGGAGATACTGGTTTAAAAATTTGAATGAACCAATTAAATGCACTTTTTAAATTAGGACTCAATCCAATAAAAATACCTAAAGGAACTGCAATTAATAGGGCTAATAAGAAACCTGCAAATACTGTTTGTAAGCTTGTAAAGACTTGGTCTACAAAAGAAGGTCTTCCTGTATATACTATAGCAGCTTTTCCTGCAGCAACTCTCTTTTCATTCATAGCCGCAGTTTTTTCTATAAAGGCAGCTTTGTCTGCACTAATAATATTATGATCTCTTAATAAGGATTGAAAAGAATTCCAAACTTGTGAAGGTGACGGTAATGTATTTGGTTGACAACTAGATTCACCAGAAACCATACAAGTTTTTAATGCATCTGCAGCAACCTGACCTTGATCTTGTAATGCCTTTTCTATTTTAAATTTTGCCTCAATATTATATAAAGATTTTGCTCCTAAGTGCCATAAACCAATAAACAATAAAATGGAAACAAGTGGCACTATTGTCTTGCGTAAAAAGTTTTTAAATTCTTCTTTTTCTAACTTACCCGTAAACAGATCTTTTAATGTGATAAAAAATCCTAATCCTAAAAAATTAGTAACTTTTCCTAGCGTTAAACTTGCTTTCATTTTTTTATTTTTAAAGTTCTCGAAACAAAATTTCTAAAAAAGAAATTTTACTCGAACTGACAATATTTTTTCCCAGTTCTAAATATTCTTTTTTTTTTTTCATATCGATATGATTCCGATTTTTATCGGAATCATATCGATATTGTTTTATTTTTTATCCTTATTTCCTATTTTAAAACTGTTGATGTATCCTAAAGGATCTTTACCATCATACATTGTTCCGTCTATAAAATCTGCTGTTGCTGGCTTGTAACCATCCGTTGAAGGAATATCTGTTGCAGGAATGTTTCCTTCTTCAACTAAAAGAGTTGCTGCTTTTTTCCAGATATCTGGTCTGTAAATGTCTTTAATTGTTGAAGCATACCAATCTGATGATTTAGCATCAGGAATTTGTCCCCATCTTCTCATTTGAGTTAAAAACCAGACTCCATCAGAATAAAAAGGATAGGTTGCGTTGTACTTATAGAATACATTAAAGTCTGGCATATTACGTTTATCACCTTTTTCAAATTCAAAAGTACCTGTCATTGAGTTTGCTAAAACCTCTACTGGTGCACCTACATATTGTGACATAGATAAGATTTTTACAGCCTCTGCTCTGTTTTTAGGTTCGTCTAACCATTTACCTGCTCTAATTAAAGCTTTTGTAACTGCAATTGCTGTATTTGGATTTTCATCAATAAACTTCTGTGTCATTACAAATACTTTCTCTGGGTTATTTTTCCAGATATCATAGTTTGTTACTACTGGCACTCCAATTCCTTTAAAAACTGCTTGCTGGTTCCAAGGTTCACCAACACAATATCCATGAATTGTACCTGCCTCTAACGTTGCTGGCATTTGTGGTGGAGGTGTAACAGATAATAAAACTTCTGCATCAATTTGTCCTTGTACGTTTTCTTTTGTGTACATTCCTGGATTAATTCCTGCTGCAGCTAACCAATATCTAATTTCATAATTATGAGTTGATACAGGAAAAACCATTCCCATTTTAAATGCTTTTCCAGAATTTTTATATTCAGTAATTACAGGCTTTAAAGCTTCTGCTTTAATAGGGTGCACTGGCTTACCATCTTTATCTTTTGGTACATGTGATTTCATCTTAGACCAAACATCGTTAGAAACAGTAATTGCGTTTCCGTTTAAATCCATAGAAAAGGTAGTTACTAATTTTGCTTGTCTTCCAAAACCTGCTCCAGCAGCAATTGGTTGACCTGCTAACATGTGCGAGCCATCTAATTGACCATCAATAACACGGTCTAAAATGTTTTTCCAGTTAGATTGTGCTTCTACTGAAACAAATAATCCTTCATCTTCAAAAAATCCTTTTTCTTTAGCAATTGCTAAAGGAGCCATATCTGTTAATTTTATAAAACCAAATGTTAATTGCGGTTTTTCAATTTCTAATGTTTTTGTTTTTGATGTTTTTTCCACAACATTTGTGGTTGCTTTTTTTGCTTCTTTACCTCCGCAAGCAAATAGTAACATTGCTATTGGTAAAATGTAAATTGATTTTTTAAAGAAATGTTTCATTTTTAATGAGTTTTATTAATCTACGTATTAATACTTATTTATTTGACAAATATATACCTAGATAAACTTTTTAGTTATGAGATAATACATGTAAAAACCTCTTTTTAAAACATAATAAAACCTGCTATAAAGCAGGTTTTATTATTAAATAGCTGTTGGTCAGTTATTTTGGTGTGGTAAGAATTGTAAGTATATTGTCTAAGTAATTATTTTTTACGTAAAAAAGACCTTTTAATATTTAATTAAAAGGTCTTGTATGATGTGTTAAGAAATGAAAATTACTTTTTATGTGTCTAAATAATAGTTATGCTCGCTAATTTCGTTCTTTAAATTTTGAATATTAACAATGCTTATTTTCTTGCCTTGAGTCTTAATTAATCCTTCTTTTTTAAGAGTTGAAAAAATTCTAATTACTTGTTCTTCTGTAGTTCCTGCGTAATCTGCATATTCTTTTCTGCTTAATAATAAGTTTAAAAAACCTTTTAAATCTCCAAATTTTCTATAGATATACAAAAGCGTATCAATAACACGTTCTCTAACTGTCATTTGAGAAATAGACTTTACTTTAGATTCACTTTTATTTAATTCATTTGCATAAAAAAGCATCATATCATAAGCAAATTTAGGGTTTGCTAATAAAGCTTTTTGTAAATCGTCTTTAGAAAAATAACACAAAACAGCATCTTGTAAAGCTATTGCCCCAATAGAATAATATTCTTCTGTACCAAAACCTCTATGTCCTATAATTTCTCCTTCTTTAGCAAATCGTACTATTTGCTCACGACCATTAATACCGGTTCTAAAAACTTTTACTGTTCCTTTTAAGATAAAAAACAAGCCATTTACCGGAGCACCTTCAATAATAAATTGTTGTCCTTTTTTACATTTTAAAGTTTTCTTGTTTTCTGCAAAAACAGAACTAGATAGGTTGTTTAAATTTTTTTTGATTAAACAACTTGTATTATCACAGCTACTACAAGAAAAGTCAGGAATAACTTTTCTTGTATTTTTTAATACTATGTTTGTGATTAATGCCAATTATTTATTTTATTAATATTATTTTTTCAAAACTACTTTTAGGTGCTTCGCAAAGTGAGCATTCATAGTTTTCTGGTAATTCTGAAAAGATAGTTTTTGGCGCAATATTTTTAGTAATATCTCCAAAAGCTTCATCGTAAATTGTTAAACAATCTTTACATTGATATACTTCTAGTTCTTTAGTCTCTTTTTGTATTTCAACTTCTTTTTCCGATTCTATTTCACTTCCAAGTTGATCAAAATACAATTGACTTAGTTCCATTAATAAACCAGGTAATTCAACCTTATCTACATCCTGAACATGCATTATATATTGCCTTGTATTTGGATCAAAATTTTTGGCGTACAATAAATTATAAGTATCCCTTGTTTGAAAGTTGCCAATCATTTCTGGCTGTTTATTTTTTTCTACAACAATAGATGTAAAATAATAAGCGGTTTTATTGTAATCTGTAATTCCGAAGGTTAAACCATAGGTGCTAATGTCGTTTTGATCAAAATTAGAAACTAGATATTTTTTAAGGTTTAAAGCATCTTTATTAGCAACAGGAATATGCCAATTTAATTCTAACATAGAATGACGAACATTAATACCTCTTTTACCTAAAAATTTTTCCCAAACGAGTTTAGATTCTCTTGGTATTCCTTTTACAATAAAAGATTTCCATGGTGTAATAGATATTTTACCAATCTTATTTTCAGAACATAATTCGCACATATCTTTCAAAAAAGAAATGTCATATTTGTTATTTCTCCAATATAATCCCAACCAATATTTATCCATTCCTATTTTATTCATTCCTTCAAAATAAGGGAAAGGATAAAACGGTACTTCTAGCGGTTTGTCTACGGTTCTATTATTGGTATCAATTGCATCACTAACCAAATCAAAAATCATTTCAACGGTTTCTGGTTCTTCTTGCAGAATGTTTTCGATAGCAGTTTCTACTTTATCTAAATCCCAACTGTAAATTAAGGCAGGATACATTTGTGTTTTCCTCCAATCTGGAAGTCTCACATACAAATACCAATAATCTTCATGTTCTGAAGCAATGAAATTTATATTTCCTGTAAATAAAGGAACAAGACGTTGTTTAGGGTCTATTAAATTAATTTTTAATTTTGATTTTGAACGAAATTGCTCTAAAAGATACAAATATCTATCACCGGTTAACCAAGAAGTACTTGGGAAAATATCTGCACAAACATATGAAGATACAATGTTCTCTACACGAACCTCTTTAGTTTCAACAATATTCAATTTGTCAAACTGAGCCAATTCTTCGTCGTTTACACCTTTAGGTAAAAGAATATCTTGCCTAGATCCAAAAGAAATGGTTTTTAACCCTAAACTTTCTACAGATTCACAAATATATTTTAGTTCTCCTGGTGATATAACTCCTCCTTTTACAATAATTCTATTTAACTGCTCGCTCATACTCCTACTTTTGCATGGTTCAAAATTTCTCTTACCTCTGTCTTACAACTTCCACACCCTAAACCTGCCCCGGTTTTATTACATAATTCTGTAAAATTTGTACATCCTTTAGAAATTAGATCTTCTATATTTCCTGCTCCAACTTGACTACAAGAACAAACCAATTTACCTAGTACAGGTTCTGTGTTAGATGAGCCTCTTAATAAAGTATTACGTTTATCAGACATTTCTATTTTACTTTCAATCATGGTCTTAAATTCAGCAAATTCATTTTTGTCTCCTACCAAAACTGCTCCAATTAATAGATCGTCTTTAACAATACATTTCTTGTAGTAACCTTTAGATATGTCTGTAAAAATTACTTCTTCATAACTAGTGTCATTTTCTGGTACAGAAATTTCGCCAATACTGCAAAGGTTTAAATCATTGAATTTTAAAATATTCATTAACACAGAGCCTTTGTAAGCTTCACTTATGTCACCGGCAATAAAGTTGGCTAAAATACCTGCTTGCTCTTCTGCAGCAGAAGTTATACCAAATAATTTATTGTTGAATTCTGCAATTTCTCCAATAGCAAAAATATCTGGATGAGAAGATTGTAAATGTTGATTTACTCTTATTCCACGCCCACAATTAACTCCGTTATTTTTAGCAATTTCTATATTTGGTCTTGTACCAATTGCATACACTATTGCATTTGCTGTAATATATTTTCCACTTTTTAGATTGATGGTAAGTTCACCTGTATCTTCATCATCAAAAACAGTACTTACTTCATTATCAAAATAAATTTGAATACCTCTTTCTTGTACATCTAAAGACAATAATTTACTTGAAATTTTATCTAATTGACGTTCCATCAATCTTGATGCTCTTTGCACAATGGTAATCTTTACCTTTTTGTGTTTCATCGCAGCAGCTAATTCTAAACCTAACAAACCTCCACCAACAATTACAACATGT
>CAJQQH010000095.1 GCA_905480405.1 uncultured Polaribacter sp.
TCATTAAAATATCAACGTAAAGTTGCGCAAGCAATTAAAAGAGCGCGTCATTTAGCGTTAATGCCTTACGTTGGAGATATGTTAAAATAATAAAGACGTAGAGACATGGAACTTATATTAAGACAAGACGTAGAAAATTTAGGATTTAAAGATGATGTTGTATCTGTGAAAAACGGTTATGGTAGAAATTTTTTAATCCCTACAGGAAAAGCATCTTTAGCTACTTCATCTGCAAGGAAAGTTTTAGCAGAGAATTTAAAACAAAGAGCTTACAAAGAAGCTAAATTAATTGAAGACGCTACCGCAATTGCTGAAACAGTTAAAGGATATGAAATTAAAATTGCATCTAAAGTTGGATCAGGAGACAAATTATTTGGTTCTGTAAATAACATCGATTTAGCTGCAGCACTTGCAAAAGCAGGTACAGAATTAGACAAGAAATTTATTAAAGTTGTTGGAGGTTCTGTAAAAAGATTAGGTAAGTATGATGCATCTGTAAGATTACACAGAGCAGTAGTTGCTGAAATTACCTTTGAAGTTGTAGCTGAATAGTTATACTTTAAATAATTTATAAAAAGCTCGTTAGAAATAACGAGCTTTTTTATTTATACATTCTTATGAAATACAGACAACTTACTAAAGAACAATTTGAAAGTTTACATGAAGATTTTGCACGCTTTTTAGCTACACAAAGTATTGATGTGAAAGAATGGAATCAAATTAAAAAAGAGAACCCTAAGGTAGCTGAAGAAGAAATGAATGTTTTTTCTGATGTTGTTTGGGACGATGTTTTAGTAAAAACAAATTATGTAGAGCACTTTTCTAAAACCGCTGTAAATTTGTTTAAATGTGATGAAAATGAAATACATAGAATTGCAATTAAAATAAATTGGGATATTAACTTATTAGAACAAAAAGGTTTTGAATGGTTAATGCAGAATCCAATGGATAATTCTGTAGATATTTTTAAAGGTACTAAGCCTTATAAATCTGAAAGAAATTTAGAAGTTTTTGATTTAATTGAAAAGGGGAGCTCTATTTCTAAAGGTGAAATTTTTGAATATTTTAGTCAACTAATTGGTTGATTTTTTGCTTTAAAATAAGTTATAAGATAAATATTACCGTTCATCGACACTTATTAGCATTCTAACTTAAGATTAACACATCTTATCATTCTTTAACAAATACTATTTAACTTTAAACTTACTTTGTATAAGAAAACCTAAGTAAAGTTAAAATAGATGGATAAAGTTTTGAAAATCTTATTAGTTGAAGATAATTTAATTGAGATAATGAAAATGAAAAGAACAATTTCATTATTAAAATTAAACCATACACTTCAAGAAGCTAAAAATGGAGAAGAAGCACTTCAGATTTTAGAAAACAAAGCAAATATTCCTGATATTATTTTATTAGATTTAAATATGCCTAAGATTAGTGGAATAGAATTTCTTAGAATTATAAAGGCTAATGATGATTTAAAACATATACCAACAGTTATTTTAACAACTTCTAGTAATCAAAAAGACTTATTAGAATGTTACAGAACAGGTATGTCTGGTTATGTTTTAAAACCTTTAAAATATGAAGATTATGTTAAAAAAATAGAATCTGTTTTGGCATATTGGAGTGTAAATGAACTAATAAAACTATAATACTTAATTTATTTTCAACCCCCAAAAATAAAAAAAGATGAAAACAGTACAATTAAAAAAAACAGGTAGTGCAAAATTTGAGTATATATCTGAAAATATAGCTTTAGTAAAACCTTTAGTTTTAGTATTTGGAAACAGATATATGTTAGAGGATAAAAATATTTTTAATGAAATTAAAGATATTTTTAATGATGGTCAAATAGTAATTGGCTCTACCGCTGGTGACATAACACCAGAAACTGTAGATGATGAAAGTGTAACCATTACTGCTGTAGAATTTGAAAAAAGTACTTTTTCTATTAAAACATCCAATGTATTAAAATATGGTGATGAAATTGATAGTTATAAAATTGGTAAAGAATTAATAGAACAATTACCACAAGAAGGATTAAAGTATGTTTTTGTTCTTTCTGATGGAAGTTTTATTAATGGAAGTCAATTTACTGTTGGTATGAACGCTGCAACAGAAGACAATCTAATAATAACAGGTGCTTTATGTGGAGATTCTGCAAGGTTTGAAAAAACATTATCATCTTATAATGAAAACCCGAAAGTAGGTGAAGTTGTAGCTATTGGTTTTTATGGTGAAACTTTAGAAGTTAGTTTTGGTACCAATGGAGGTTGGACTCCTTTTGGACCAGAAAGAGTGGTAACAAAATCTAAAGACAATGTATTATATGAGTTAGATGGAAAACCTGCATTAGATTTATATAAAAAATATTTAGGCGAAAAATCTAATGAATTACCGGCATCGGCACTATTATACCCTTTAAAGGTACAATCTTCAGATGAAAAAAAATCAATAGTAAGAACAATCTTAAATATTGATGAAGAAGAAAACTCTATGATTTTAGCTGGTGATATTTTAGAAGAGTCTAAAGTACAGCTAATGATGACAAATGTTGATAGCATTGTAAATGCAGCAGAAACAGGAGCTTTACAAGCTTTAGAGTTACGAGAAAAAAAACCAGAGCTTGCAATCTTAGTAAGTTGTATTGGTAGAAAATTGGTTTTAGACCAAAGAGTAGAGGAAGAAGTTGATGAAGTAATGGAGGTTGTTGGTAAAGGAACTACAATTTGTGGTTTTTATTCTTATGGTGAAATTGCTCCTTTTGATGGTGAAATGAATTGCCAATTACATAATCAAACTATGGCTATTACTTTAATTAGTGAATAAAGTATGAACTCCTTATTAAAAAGACAAATAAGAAAATATTTACCAAAAGACTTGCAATCTAATAAAGATATGGGAGTTTTTTTAGATGCAATAAGTAGATCTTATGACACCTCTGAAGAGCAATTTTCTATGCTGCAAAGAGCATCTGCAATTAGCTCAGAAGAACTTTTTGATTCTAATAAAAAATTAAGAAAAGAGTCTAATTCTCAAAAAGTAATAATAGACAAACTTAAAAGTGTAATTGATCGATTAAAATTTTATGATTTAAAAGGAGATCAATCACTAGAAGATTTTGATCCTTTAAAATTAGTAGAATTTATAGACAACCAAACAAAAGAAATAATAGAAATAAATAAAGAAAAAGATAAATTAGTTACTAATTTAGAAATGCAAAATCAAGAATTAAATGATTATGCCCAAATGGTTTCTCATGATTTAAAATCGCCCTTACAAAGTGTAGATGCATTAACAACCTGGATACGAGAAGATTATTCTGAAGTGTTAGGAGAAGGAGGTAAAGAAATTATAAACCTAATTAGAGAAAACGTTGAGAAAATGGATACTTTAATTCAAGGTATTTTAGAATATTCAACTATTGGTAAGGCAGAGAATAAATTATATAATGTTGATTTAAATATTTTAATAGATGATTTAATTGCAACATTAGACAACCCTAAAGAAGTAAATATCAGTATACCAGAAAAATTACCTATTATTAATGGAGATCAATACAGGTTAGACTTATTGTTTTTTCATTTAATACAAAATGCAATAAATTTTAATAATAAGAATGAGAATGCTTTTGTAGAAATTAATTGCGAAGATGATAAAAACTTTTGGGTTTTTTCTATAAAAGATAATGGAAAGGGTATTGAAGAAAGATTTTTTGATAAAATTTTTGTAGCATTTCAGAAATTAGAAAATGACTTTAAATCTACAGGTATAGGTTTATCAATTGTAAAAAAAATAGTTGAAGCTTATAATGGTAAAATTTGGCTAGAATCTACACCAGATGTAGAAACTACATTTTACTTTACTATTAAAAAATAATTATGGAAGAACCAAATTTAGAATATATAGATCAACTAGCCAGAGGAGATGAATCTATTAGAAAAACTCTAATAGATGTTATTAAAAATGAGTTCCCAGATGAGAGAATTGATTATGATAATAGCATCAAAAGTAAAGATTTTAAAAAAATAGAAGATAATGTTCATAGAATTAAACATAAATTTAGTATTTTAGGACTTGAAAAGAGTTATAAAAAAGCTAATAAGTTTGAACACAATCTTAGAGAACACATTTTGAATGTAGAAGAACAACAAGATTTTGATAAAACCCTAATAGCTATTTCAGAATATTTGAAAACTATTTAGACCCCCATGAATTGTATTATTATCGATGATGAAAAAATGGCAAGAGTTATCATTAGAACTCTTTGTAATCAGATTAAATCATTAAATCTTATTGAAGAATTTACAAATGCTATTGAAGCAATTAAATTTCTAAATGAGAATCAAGTAGATTTAATCTTTCTTGATATTCATATGCCAAATTTTAGTGGATTAGATTTTATTAAAACACTAAAAGATCCTCCCAAAATTATATTTACAACATCAGACCCTAAATTTGCTATTGAAGCTTTTGAGTATGATTTTATTGTAGATTACTTACTTAAACCTGTAGAGTTACCTCGTTTTGAAAAAGCTGTTAAAAAAGCAGAAAAACGTCAAATGATTCAGAGCCAATTGAATTCTAAAGTAACTACGGAAATTAAAAACGATTTTTATGTTAATATAGATAGAAGGTTAATTAAAATAGACCTATCAAGTATCTATTTAATAGAAGCTAAAGGAGATTATATTAATATTAAAACTGAGGATAGTAACTATACAGTTCATTCTACTCTAAAAAAAATTGAAGAAAAATTACCTACCTCATTATTTTTAAAGGTTCATCGCTCTTACATTATTAATGTTAAGAAAATTATTGATATTGAAGATAATAGTGTACTTATAAAAAAGGACGTTGTACCCGTCAGTCGTTCCAATAGGCCAGAATTAATGAAACGTTTAGATCTTTTATAAATTTTTAATTATCGTTATTAAAATAACCTTTCGTCGTTAGATATTTTGGTTAAAACGAAATATTTACTTAAAAGTATATTAATAAAGTAACTTTATGATATAATATATATATCATGAAAAATTTTATAGTTATACTGATTTCGTTTTTATTAACAATATTAAATATTAATTGTTATGGAGAGTTAAGTCCAAAAAAATTAAAGAAAGCTAAGTTAAATGCAAAATTATATAATCAAATTGTTATTAATAATGCGATAGATAATAATTTAAATATTATTTCTTATTAATAATATATTTTAAATAGTATTCTCTTTTCAAAAGAAAAATTAATTAACTAAATATATATATTATGTCCCTCAAAATCTCAAAAAAGAAAGGTATCTACTCTTTAAAAGGAGTTATTAGTAAACCTACTGTAAAGTTATTTTTAAGTTATTTTAAAAAGAAAATAAACAAAAATAAAAAAATTGTTTTAGATATTAATGAAACAAAACTCATTGATAAATCTGGCCTTAATGCAATAAAAAAACTTGTTAAAGAAGGAGCAGAAAAAAGTAAAGAAGTTTTTATTGTTGGTAATGGTTGTAAAGAAATTTATGATGACATGCAAAATAGTAAAGCATTCTAAACTTTAAAAATATAAAAGAGCTACTAATTAATTTGTAGCTCTTTTTATTTACAATATATCTTAAAATTATTTAGTATTAAAAATTAAATACAACTAAAAGTACTTTTTAGTAGTTATAAGTATATTTTATGAAGTTGCTTTTTTCATAATTTAATAAGCATTAATTAAATTATGTTTATTATTCATCTACATTGATTTGAATTTCATCTACACAAAAATAGTCTTTATCAGTATTAATAGATGATTCATTAATATTTTTTTATCTTTAATTTATTAAATAAAAAAAGGCATGTTGCAAGCAAAATTAAAAATTTTATTGATTGAAGGAGATGAAATAGAAGTGATAAAGATTAAAAGAGCTATTTCTAAAAACAACTACGATTATAGTCTTACTTTAGCAACTACTGGTGATAAAGCACTCACTTTTTTAGAAGAAAATTTCCCTAATATTATTCTTTTAGATTTGGATACTCCAAAAACAAATGGATTTGAGTTTATCTCAATTTTAAAAAAGAATAATGATTTAAAACATATTCCTATAATTATTTTAACAAATTCTGAGATTAATAAAAGTATCTCAGAGCTATATAAATTGGGAATAGCTGGGTACATATTAAAACCTTTAGAGTTTGATGAATATTCATCAAAAATTAACACGACAATAAAGTATTGGAGTTTAAATGAATTTATAAAATTATAATGAAAGGAATTGTTTTTACAGAGTTTTTAGATTTAGTTGAAGATAAGTTTGGTATTGAAATGGTAGATGATATTATAACAAATGCTAAATTAGAATCAGAAGGTGTTTATACCTCTATTGGCACTTATAGTTTTTCAGAAATGCTTCAGCTTCTTCAGAATTTAAGCAAGAATACAGGTGTTTCTATAGATAACCTATTATTAATTTATGCAGAACATTTTTTTTCTGTTATAAAACAAAGTTATCCTGGTCTTTTAGAAACTTATAAAGACCCAATAGAGATGATATCATCTATTGAAGATCATATACATGTAGAAGTTAGAAAAATTTACCCAGATGCAGAATTACCTACTTTTGTAGTAGAAGATAGAACTGAAAATTCTTTAGTTTTAATTTATACTTCTAGTAGAGCAATGCATCATTTTGGACTTGGTTTAATGAATAAAACTTTTGAATATTTTAATAGTACAGCAGAAATAACTTTAGAAAAAATTAAAGAAGATGGTACAGAAGTTAGGTTTATTATTAACAAAAATTAATGGATCAAAATAAAATTGACATATTAGAAAGAGCTTTACAAAGACAAAAAAGTGCTAGAAAACAAGCTGAAAAAATTTTAGAAGTAAAATCTTTAGAATTATTTGACGCATCACAAGAATTAAATAAAGCAAATAAAAAATTAAAATCTCTTTTAGACGAAAAAAGTACCCAATTAAAAGGTGTTTTTGAAAATATAAATGATGCTTACCTTGTAATGAATATTAAAGGTAAGATTATAAAAATGAATGATGTTGCAATTGATTTTTTTGGTTACGATTTAAATAACGAACCAGTTAATGCTTTAAATCTTATATTTAAAGAAGACTTTGAATATGCTATGAAATCGTTTTATGCTTTAATAAAAGATGGGCAATTTTCTAATTACAACGCAAGAATTTTAACAAAGAATAAAGAAATTAAATGGGTAAATATTAACGGGAGTATTATTTATGATAAGCACAATAAACCTGTTGCAGCACAAGGTGTTGTTAGAGATATTACGGTTCAAAGAGAAAAAAAATTAACATTAGATTTAATTAATAACACAGCTAAATCTATTTTAGGAAAAGAAGATATTAATGAAATTGCTTTTGAAATATCTAACAGTATTAATAATTATTTAGAAACTAGTAACTGTATTATTTATTTAAAAGATAATGAAAATAATAAATTAGAGAAAGTTGCTGGTATTTATTTTGATGAATCTACACCTCTAGAAAATAAAATTGTAAATGATGTTTTAAAAACAGGCAATTATGAGCTGATAAATAATTTAAATAATGATAAAAGACATGTACAAAGTTTAAAAAATAACCAATCTAAAATAACAGTACCAATAATTAATGATGGTATTGTAATTGGTGTTATTGATGCTGAACATGAATCTAAAAATTATTTTAAAATAGAACATGTTGATACCATAAAAAATATAGCGAATTTGGTTGCATTGCAATTAAAAAGTGCTTTAAATATAAGAGAGAGAACAATTGCGGAAGAGCAAAATACTGTGCTTTTAAAGAAATTAGAAAGAAGTAATGAAGAGTTACAAGAATATGCACATATTGTTTCTCATGATTTAAAGTCTCCATTAAGAAGTATATCTGCTTTAACTTCTTGGATAAAAACAGACAACATAGATGCTTTTGATGAGATGAGTCTTCAAAATTTTGAAGCAATAGACTTAACACTAGAAACTATGGAGAACTTAATTACTGATGTTTTAGAATATTCTAGCTTAAACGCAGTTGTAGCTGAAGATAAAGAAGTTGAATTAGATGTTTTAATAAAAAACTTAATTAATGTTTTATATGTACCAGAAAATATTACAATAAACATCTTAAATAAATTGCCTATAATAAAAGGTGATAAAACTAAGTTTCAACAATTATTTCAAAATTTAATTGGTAATGCAATTAAGTTTAGTAACAAAGATAAAGCATATATAAATATTGATGTAGAAGATAAAAATTCTTTTTACAAATTTTCTATTCAAGATAATGGAATTGGAATTGCAAAAAAGCATTTCGAAAGTATTTTTAAAATATTCCAATCATTAACAAAAGCAAAAAATTCATCAGGTATTGGTTTATCAATAGTTAAAAAAATTGTTGATATTTATAAAGGTGAAATTTGGTTAGAGTCTGAAGTAGATAAAGGAACTACTTTTTACTTTACAGTAAAAAAGTAGTATTTATTAAGAGAATATTTCTATTTATATAATTTGTTTTAAAATTAAATTAAAAGCTATGAAGTGTATTATTGTAGATGATGAAAGTTTGGCTAGGGAAATTATAAAAACGCTAACAAAGGAAATAAAAGATTTAATAGTTGTAGATGAATTTTCTAATGCTATACAAGCTATAAAATTCTTAAATGAAGAGCAAGTAGATTTAATTTTTTTAGATATTCATATGCCAGATTTTAATGGTTTAGATTTTATTAAATCATTAAAAAATCCTCCAAAAATTATTCTTACAACTTCAGATCCTAAATTTGCGTTAGAAGCTTTCGAGTATGATTTTATTATAGACTATTTATTAAAGCCTTTAGAATTATCACGGTTTGAAAAAGCAATAAAAAAAGTAAAGAAAAAACAAATTGAAGCTATTTCTGAAAAGGTAAAAAGTAGCGAAAATGTAAATGATTTTTACGTAAATATAGATAGACGTTTAATAAAAATTGATTTGTCTAGTATTTATTTAATTCAAGCAAAAGGAGATTACATTCATATAAAAACAGAAGGAGAAAACTACGTTGTACATTCAACATTAAAAAAGATTGAAGAAAAACTTCCAACATCATTATTCTTAAAAGTACATCGTTCTTATGTTATAAATCTTAAAAAAATTATAGATATTCAGGATAATACAATACTAATAAAAAAGGAAGTTATTCCAATTAGTAGATCTAAAAGACCGGAATTAATGAAACGATTAGATTTACTATAAATTTAATTGTCTATAGTAAACTTGTATTTTATCTATAGTTAAAATGTAAATAACGAATAATTAATTTAAAAGCTAATTTCATCTATATTTTTGTGGTATAAATTATATATCATGAAAAACATTTTTATAATATTATTATCTTTAGTTGTATTTACTTTTCAGGCTCAGTCATATACATATTTAGGAGATTATACTTCTAACGGAACACCTAATTATTTAGTAACTCCAAGTGATAACGTATCTTCTAAAACTTTAGACAATATAAATAATTCTCTTCCAGAATCTTATCCTGTACCAGAATACAACCCACAGTATATTTCTTCTGGTTATGATACAGATATAAAACTATCAGAAAAAGCTGATATATGGGTAACTTTCGTTGCTGAAGGTGCCGGATATAAAAATGTTTTAGGTTTTTATACATATGATTTAGATAACCCAATAACAACCGCTCCAAGAATTGAAGATATTACTATCATTTTCCCTAACGTTTCTGCTCTTGGAAGTGGAGGAGGATTACAAGTTGGAGACAAGGTTAATATTGGAACTTTTGAAAAAGGAACAGGTATTGGTTGGGTATTATTAGCTAATGCTTGGAGTTCATCTACACAAAAGGTTGGTGATGGATTATGGAAATTATTTTCCAACCCATCTTTTAATCCAGAAAACGAAGAAGATTTACGTTACCATAATGTATTAATAGCAGACCCAGAAAATGAAAGAATTTTTTTAGGGTTTGAGGATATTAGAAGAGATTATAATTCTTGCGATAATGATTTTAACGATGCCGTTTTTTATGTAACTGCAAGCCCTTATGATGCAATTATTACAAGTAACTATGCAGATATTACAGAGTCTAACAGCGTTACTTCTGCATATGATGGTGGTTTAGAAAGCAATGGTTCTTTGGCAGATTTAATTGCTAAAAGAAATTTTAAAAGAAAACAAAGTGGAGATGATTTTTATAAAAAAGAATCTCAAAATTTATTTAAAAAGAATAGTTATAATTTTAAATCAAATTCAACATCATTAATAGATTATTTACCAGAATCTGGTATGTATAATACTGAAGTGGCAAAAGTTTCTAGTCCAGATGATTTATTAGAAATAACAAATGCAAAAGAAATTTTTTCTGTAGATTATTATGAAGGAGAAAAAAGAGTTTCTGCAGTTTTAGCTACTACTACAGAAGGTAAAATATATGATCATTCGAAAATAATATGCGATAGGTTAAATAATTCGAGTTTAGAAGATATAAGAACGGTAAAAACAAAAAGTCATCAAATTATTAGTTCTAAAATTAAAAGAGCTTCAGGTGAAATAGAATACACGTTAAGCTTTTCTATAAAAATGGATGGAAATGAGAATGAGCTTTTTAGTTATTGGAATATCGACCAATATCCAACAGGAAATTATCAAAATTATCAAATTTGGGGTAGTTCTTACTCTCAAGTATTTTCAATAGCAAATTTTATTATTGAAACACACACAACTAAAAACGGATTAAAAAGCACATCAAATGAACATGTTTTACCAAATGTATTTGTAAAATCAGGAAACTACTCAAACGGATTTCTAAATTTAAATATTGTTAATAAAACAAATGAAAAGGAAGTTAAATTTGTTGGAAATATTGCCGAAACTGAGGTTTCTGATCATATACAAACATCAAACACAATAAAACTTTCTGGGGCTTATGATGAAAGTTTAACCATAGAAACTGGAATTTTGTTTGATATCGGTTTTTCTTTAGAAACTGATTCTACAGTACAAAAAGATGCTCTTTATTTAGCAGATGGACCTTGGGGTTTAGATTATTTAGAAGATTATGCAGAAATAACAAACTTTGAAATAAATACTTTAGAAAGAGAGTATAACGATGAACTTTATGAAGTTGATAGAAATGCGAAAGTTTCAGGTGAAGTTAAAGGGAATATTAATTTGTTTAGACATATTTTACCTGGGGATCAAAGTTTAAATGTTCTTGATTATGATTCTGTTAACTTTAGTATCATAAATGAAAATTCAATTGAGGTTGTTATAATGCAAAATGAAGATAGAGCTTGGGAAAACAGATTAAAGTATACTTTACCAGCAAATTCTGAAGAAAAAGAATATAGTATTTCCTTTAAAGATTTTCTAGATGCCGAAGGCAATGGAGTTGATGTTACAAATATTAAAACTGTTGTATTTTCTGTAATTGGTGACTACACAAACTTTAAACCGTTTAGTTTTTCTGTAAATAATTTGTCGTTTAAATCTAAAGGAGTTTTATCAACAGAATTATTTAATAAAGTAGATGATAAAAAAATTATAAATTATCCTAACCCTTTTTCTGTATCTACAACCTTTGTATTACCAGAAAACTCTCAGTCTATTCAAATTCAGGTGTTTGATATGTTGGGTAGAGTAGTAGATCAACAAAATTTAAATACAAATAGTGAATTAAAAAAAATAAAGTATAATGCACCCAACCTTAATAAAGGAGTTTATAAGTATCGAGTAATAAACGATCTTAACAAGGTTTATTCTGGTAGTTTTATAATAAAATAATTACTGTATTTAGAAAATAATTTTTATTTTTTGAAAAATGGTTTTTTAAAAATTAGCCATTTAAACCTTAAACCGAACTCGGTATAAGTAAAGCTTGTGTTTGCTGCTGTAGCTACAGCAGAGGCAATGTTACTTTGCAATCCATAGATATTTATCAATGCTCTCTCTGAAAATTTGTATCCTAATTTACCTTGAATCCTATAAGTACTTTGTCCATCATCATTTTCTATATATTGTAAACCGGTGGCAGCTGTTAAGCCATAAAACCATTCTTTTTTCTTAGCTGCAGTTTCATCTTTAATAATGTTAACAAAAACTTCTACTGCATTAAATTTCCTTGGACTAAAATATGTTGTAGGCACTTGGTTTTTAAATGAAAGATTTTGATAATTAATACCTCCTTTTATAGACGGTTTTTCTAAAATATTATAATAAAGAGAAGTAAATAATAAATTTCTTGCATTTTGATCACTTTGCCAAGTGTAATAATACTGTGTAAACCAACCTAAATTAAAGTTAGTATTTACACTATAATTTAAAATAAGATTATTTTGTACTATTTGTTCATTTAATAATGCTGCATTAAAATTTTGAATATCTCTTTTATAACCTAATTCTAAATTTTGAAGCTTAAAAGGCTTCATATTAATAGAGATATCCGTTAGAAATTGATTGTATTTACTTTCATCAGAATCAGAAGATGTTACCCCAAAACTACCTTTTAATGTTAGGTTATTTAATAATTGATAAGAAGCACCTATAGTAAAATTATTTGTTGTTGCTTTTAAATTGGTAATTTGATTAGAAGTAGACCTATAATTATAATTGGCTAACAACTTAAACTTAGTAGAAAACGGAACTTCAGTTTTTATATCGTAAGCATTAGCTTTATTGTTACCATTGTCATAAGAATAAGAAGCTTTAGTTTCTACATACGGAGTAAAACTTAAATCTAGTTCCTTTATAAAATTAGAGGCATCTTTTTGTTTTTTATAAAAAACTAAAGTGTTTTCCGCACTCTTATAAGCATTAATATAATAGCCAGATGCTTTTAAAGCATTTGCTTTTCCTAAATTACCATCAAAAGAAGCACTGTCTTTTTTTAAGATTAAATTATAATCATCAATACTTTTCTTAAAATCACTTTTATAAATATTGAGTGTTGCTCGTAAAGAAAGCATCCAGTTTTCTGGGGTTTTATTATCATCCAATAGTTTATCAATTTCAGTTTTGGCAGACGTATATTTTTTATTCCAAATTAAAGCTTGAATGTATCTTTCTATCGTTTGATTTTTTAAAGTTTCAGTGGTGTGTTTATCAATACTTTTTTGAGCTGTTTTACTTACAGTTAATGCTGTTTTATCATCACCATCTAAGTGATATGCTAAAGCTATTCCATTTAACGAGATTAGTTTATCTTCTGGCTTTTTACCTATAATTTCATAAGTATTTTTTGCTTTTTCTATTTGTTTAGAAATTAAATATAAATTAGCAAGGTTTAGTAACGTCTCTTTATCGTCTTTAAATGAAGTGAAATTTTCTTTTAAAATGGTTTCTGCTTCCTTATATTTTTGATCACTTACTTTCTTACTTGCCAACCCTAATCTCATGTATTTTTTAGAAACCAAAGCATTAGGATTACCAGGAAGTACATCTAAGGCTTTGTCTACATTTATTAAAGCAGCTTTAAATTCTTTTAAATTAGATAAGGTATTAGCATAGCCTAATAATGCAGCAAAGCTTTTATCATTTTCCTTTAGTAATTTTTGATAATAAACTTTTGCATCAGGATAATTCTTACTCCAAAGCAAAGACTCAGCATAATTAAGCTTTACTTCAAAATCTGTAGGGTAATCTTTTAATAAGTTGGTAAAAAGTGTTACGGCAGCAGTAGCTTTCCCATTTAAACCAATAGCTCTTCCGTAACAAAGTCTGGCCGTTTTATTTGTAGGATACTCTTTTAATATGTCTTTAAAAAAAACTTCGGCCTCCTTGTATTTTCCTGTTTCTAAATAGGTAAAGCCTTCTTGCATTTCTTGAGAGTTGATACAAAGACTTAAAAAAAAAAGAATGAAAAAAGAAAAATATTTAAAATTCATGTTAGGTTTTTTTATAAAATGCAAGTTAAGCAATAGCTATTAATCATTAATCTGAATATATTGGTTTTTTGTCGAAAACCAAAATAATTTAGGAGATTGAAAGATATATTTGTTTAAATATTAAAAATAAAAATTATGTCTTTAAAAATCACAAAAAAATATGAAACATTTTATTTGAATGGTGAAATTAATACTTTAAATAGTAAACCATTTATAAATTTTATTCAATTTAATTTCAGTAATGGTAACAATGTTATAATAAATATTGATAACTTAGTTGAAATTAATAAAGAAACCTTTAGTGCAATTAAAGAATTATTAAATTCATCAAGTAAAAATTCTAAAATATTCTCAATTGTAGGTAAGGGGTCTAAAGAAATTTATGAAGAGTATAACCAATCTATTGTAGCATAAATAACTATATTAAAGCAAAATTATCTATGGCAAATTTTCCCCCTTTAAAAAATAAATTTTCACCAGAACAAATTTTTATGCTAAGTGTACTTCTTGTAAATGGAGGTAATTACTTGTATAACTTAATTTTAGGAAGATATTTAGGTCCAGAAAAATTTGCAGATGCAGCTATATTAATTACATTTTTATTGGTTCTTTCTTTTGTAGCGATGACATTTCAGTTAGTTACAGCAAAATTTTCTGTATTATTTGAAGGTACTGTTTTTGAGAATTTTATTTCAAAAATGTTAAAGAACTCTATAATTGTTGGGATATTACTAGGTTTATTCGTAATTATTTTTTCGAGTCAATTACAAACTTTTTTTAAAACTACAACTTCAACAATGTTTGTTGTTTTCGGGTTGGGAATCCCTTTTTATTTTTTGATGAGTGTTAATAGAGGTGTTTTTCAAGGTAAAAAAGAACTTACATCCTTATCAATTACTTATCAAGGTGAAATGATAAGTCGTTTATTAATTACTTTCCTATTATTATATTTTGTTAATTTAGAATCTTCAATTTTAATCGCTATCGGAATATTTATCTCATTTATTATTGCTTTATTTCCTTTTAAAATTAAAATATTCCCTTTTTTTAAATCGATTAACTTAGATGCAACAGAAAAGAAATTAGTTAAAAACTTTTTTATTATTACTGCTTTTTATGAGTTAACTCAAATTATAATTAATAACAGTGATATATTATTGGTAAAACATTATTTTAATGCTGTAGATGCAGGTTTATACGCATCTTTAGCTTTAATAGGTAGAGTTGTTTATTTTATAGCTTGGATGTTTGTAATGCTGTTATTACCTACAGTAATTCAACTTAAAAAAGAAGGAAAACCAACGGTACCAATTTTGTTAAAGTATGTAGGTTACATTGCTGTTATTGCAACTATTATCATTTTAACTTGTTTATTTTTTCCTAATCAAATTATATTTTTATTATTTGGTAATGATTATATAAGTATTGCTCCATTGTTATGGAAATATGCTTTAGCAACCGGAATTTTTGCCGTTTCAAATATTTTTGCATATTACTATTTATCTCTCGATAAATATGTTCCTGTAGTACTTTCGGGTTTGTTTGGTATGTTACAGGTATTTTGTATTGTGTTTTATCATGATTCTTTAATGGAAGTTGTTCATGTACAAATTGCAGCAATGGTTTTATTATTAATAATGCAATTAACTTTTTTCTTCCTATCAAGTCTAAAAGAAAGAAAAAGCACAAACATCTAAACATAAAAACTATTTAACTAAGGATATTTACCTTTAAACATATAAATATAAATTGATTCTTCTAAAATCTATAAATTTGAATTATAATTAAAAATAAGTATTATGAAATTAGCTATTGTAACTGCATACCCCCCAAGTAAAGTAACATTAAATGAATACGCTTATCATTTAGTTAAAAGTTTTAGACAAAATAAAAAAGTAACAGAATTAATACTTTTAACCGATAAAACAACAGGAGAAAAAGATATTAGTTTTACAGATAATGGATGTAAAATAACCATTAAAGAATGTTGGGAATTTAACAGTTATTCAAATATTTTAAATGTAACAAAAGCTATTAATAAAACAAAACCAGATGCTATATTGTTTAATTTACAATTTATGAAGTTTGGAGATAAAAAAGTAGCAGCAGCTTTAGGTTTATGTTTACCAATGGTTTGTAAAATTAAAAAAATACCAACAATTGTTTTATTGCATAATATTTTAGAACAAGTAGATTTAGAAAGTGCAGGTTTTACATCCAATAAAATTGCACAAAACATCTACAACTTTATTGGAACAACATTAACTAAGCTTATTTTAAAAGCCGATTTAGTTACTGTTACTATGGATAAATATGTTACTACTTTAGTAGATAAATATAAGGTTGATAACGTAAAAATGATACCACATGGAACTTTCGAAATACCAGAAAGCCCGTCTCAAGAATTACCAAATGGAGCATTAAAAATTATGACTTTTGGTAAATTTGGAACTTACAAAAAAGTAGAAGCAATGATTGAAGCTGTAGAAATTGTAAGAAAAGAAACGGGTTTAGATTTAGAAATTGTAATTGCAGGAACAGACAATCCGAATGTACCTGGTTATCTAGCAAATGCAAAAGAAACATATAAGCATGTACCACAATTAACATTTACAGGATATGTAGAAGAAGTAGAAGTAGAGCCCTTATTTACAGAAAGCGCAGTTGTTGTATTTCCTTACACATCTACTACCGGTAGTTCTGGTGTTTTACATCAAGCAGGAAGTTATGGTAGAGCAGTTGTAATGCCTAATTTAGGTGATTTAGCAACTTTAATTGAAGATGAAGGTTATAGAGGTGAATTCTTTGAACCGGAAAGTACAATTAGTTTAGCCAATGCTATTAAAGCAATTGTTACTAATGATGCATATAGAATACAATTAGGAGAAGCTAATTATAAAGCAGCTACAGCGTTTCCAATGGAAAGAATTACTAATATTTATTTAGAAGAGTTTAATAGAATTATTAAGACTAAATAATAAATCACTTGTCTTATAAAAAATTTTATTTATTTTGAAATGTATTTATAAGACAATTTCTTTTTACCCGTATTGGTTATAAAACCGAATTTTTTCTGTGGATTTGTTCGCCATGGTAGTATTCCAAGAACTTCTTTAGGGACCACATCAAAATCATACAAAGTCCAAGACATAAAAGGAATTGAGTTTTTTGTAAGTATTTTTTGTATTTCTTTATAATATTTTTCTTGCTTTTCTTCTGAACTAACATAAGGTCTCCATAAACCTCCATAAGAAGAGACCCCAAATTCTTGTAAAATAATTGGTTTATTGTTTCTAATATTACTTTTTAATTTTTGATATTCCTGATCAAAGTTTGTAAGTTTATCATAGTAATGAAAAGAAACTACATCTACTTTATCTTGCAAAATGGTGGCACTTTTAGTATTAGACCAACCTATTGTAACAGGATGTTTATCATCTATTTCTTTTATTAAAATAAGCATAAAATCTAACCAAGCTATTACATTTTCTTTTCCTCTTGATTCAAAATCTAAATTCGGTTCATTCTTAATATCCCAAGCTAAAATTGCTTCATGATCTTTAAAAGTTTCAACAATCCTCTCTGCATGCCTTTGGTTTAAAGTCCAGTCTAAAACATCATAATTTCCATAAAAGTCAAACAAAGTTATAACCACTTTTATGTTCTGTTTTAATGCAGTATCTAAAACTAGTTTTAGTTTATCTAATTTATCTAATTTAACATTTGCTTTACCAAAATCTTCATAAGGAACAAAAATTCTAATAGAATTTAATCCAGCTTTTTTAATAATTCTAAAATCATTTTTTATAATATAAATATCAAAATCATCTCCATACATATTCCAAGGTGTAGCTTGTGGGTAGTAATTAATACCTTTAATATTTGTTGTTTTTAAAGGTGTTATTATATTTTTAGGCTTAAAATCTTCATTAGTTTCTTTTACCATGTGTCTAATACGCCAAAAACCATCTTCTAATAATAACACAAATCTATAAGAAGAAACCTCCGTAGTTTCTATTATTAATTTATCGTCTTTAAAAACTTTTTTATATTCTAATACGTTAGTATCTGTTAAAACAATTAACTGACCATCTTCACTAAAAAACTCTAGATCTAAATTATGTTTTAGAGTAGTGGACTCAATTGATGTGTTATTTAGTTTATTGAAATCTATTATGTTGTAAATATTTTTTCTGGCGTTTTCAGTATAATAATCTTCAATACCAGCTCTAGTATTTGTTTTAAAAGCTATATGTTTTACATACCATGCATCTAAATAATCATTCTGGACAGCTTTTATTTTTTGGTCACTTATTTTTCTACCTTCATTACCATCATTTATCCAAGATACCTTTGGCAAATATTGTTCTACTTTTTTCACTTCTGTATGCAACATTTTACTCCTATCTGCACCCGTATTTAAAAAAGTGTAAATGGAACTAACTAAAAACAAGAGTACTGCAATTATTAAAATGTAGGTAAGCATTAAAACAACTCTAAGAATTCTTTTATTAGTTCTTCTACTAGTTTTTTTTACCATAGCTTTAAACTTTTAAATTCTTTTTTAATTCCAGCAGTTTCAGTAATTAATTTGTAAGTATTGTTTTCAAATATATTTGGATCTAAATAAAAATTGGCAAAGCCATTTTTAGACTCTTTAAAAAGTTCTTTAATAAGAATATTGTTTTTATAAATGGATAATTTAACAGATAAACCATCTGGTATTATTTGATTCATAAAACTTTTTAATGGACCTACTTTAATCTTTCTATTTTGTTTTGAAAAATAAACTGTATAATTTTCAATTACTTTTTTATAACTAATATTTAAAATATCACTTTCAGAAATACCAATAAAATAAGCCTTTATTGTCCATTTTTCTTCAAAATCTGGATGAATGATTTTTGCATGAGCAACTCCGTTTATCGTAGTGCCAGCTGTTTTTAAAATATTCCCGTTTTTATTAGTAATATAAAATTCTATATAACTTCCATCACTTACAATATTGTTGTTTTTATCTTTTATAGTAGATGTATAAAATGTTGTTATTTGATTTCCGTCTGCATATTCATGGTTTCTACTTACAAAAAGTTTAAAGTTTGTTGCTATTGCTGGCATTATATTAACATCAAATTCTTTAGAGTTTAAACCAAAAGATTCAGAAGAGATAATCATTCTTCCGCTTTTTAAGGGCGAAAAAATATTTTTATAACCAATTAACTTATTTGTTTTAATAGGTTCTTCTTTTTCAGATTTTAAAAATTGATGTTTAACAATGATTTTACTATTATCTCTTATTGGGTTATCTAAACTATCTGTTGGTATTACCACTAACATTGTGTAATCTGTACCTCCGGCATCTATACTTGGCGGGCCTAAATAAGATTCAATAGTTTTTGGCTGTTGTTTAGAACGTATAGTTAGAAACCCAGAAATAGGTTTAATTGTTCCTATTGTTGTCCAAGATAAAACTCCTCTTTTTTGGGATAAAAAATAAGGGATTTTAAAGGAAATTTTGTTATCATAAATAATAGGATCTATTACTGTAGAACCATAACTATTAGAACACAATAATTTAAAATTCATTTCTTTTTTTACTGTAAATTCTAAAGTAATTGTTTCGCTAACTGTATATTCTTTTTTTAAGGATGTAAAAACAATTGTATTCTCTGTTACTTTTTCTTGTGCTAGAAAAGAAACCATAATCAATTGAAAAAAGAGTAGACAAAAAATTTGTTTTAAATTCATTATTTTGGATTACCTATATACATACTTAATTCTATTCTAATATAACTAAAAAGTGTGTGTTCTACTTTTTGTAACTTACTAATGGTGTGATTTAATATTCTATCAGGTATTATTTTAGTAGCAATATCTTTATTAGGTAAACCATTTACGAAGCAAAATTCCATATTGTCACTTATTGTACTTATAACAGGATTATTGGGTATAGGATAATTAAAACGTAATTTTCTTTCTTGTCTTATTCCTTCTTTTAAGAATAAATTATCTACCCAAATCATTTCTTTTTTATCGTTATAAAATGTAATAATCATTTGTGGAACTGTAATTTCTTGAATTCCGCTATTAAATAATGTTCCACTAACATTATTAGGAGTTATACTAATTTCACTTAAAACAATATCTTTAAATAGATCTGAATTTGAAGTGTTTCCTGCAGCTTGTAAATTAAATTTAGTAGGTTGTTCACTTAATTCTATTGGGGTAAATTCATCTGGGTTAAATGTTTTAGGAATTGAATCTTTTGTTTTAGACCATGCAATACCTTCAAAATTAATTCTAAAAGCGCTAATTTCTTTAGGCATTAATTTATGTTTTAAAATATGCTTAGCATTGTAGGTTGCCAATTTTTTATTATCATCATTATAAAGAGTACCTTTTAAAACTACGTCTGCTGGTACATTATCTATATTTTGTACTTCACCTATAATAGAATAACGTTTATTAAATTTTATTAATTTAGCAGTAATGATTTCTAATACAGGCTGTTTTAAAACATCTTCATGATGTGTTTGTTCTGTCGTAATTCTTCTTCTTCCTTGATTAAAATAACCAGTAGAATTTTTAGAGTATAACTGATCTGGTGGTAAATCAATAGATTTTCGTGTTGGTTTTAAAAACCATTTTCCTTCTCTTTTAACGGCAGTTTTAAATTCTGTTTTAGATAATTTTTCTAGAGGTGTAATCCACTTTGTTTCTACTTTTAAAGTAGCTAAACTATCAGTTTGTTTAGTTATTTTGGTAGAAATAGCATCTAATTTTGCATAAGAACTTAATAAACCATCAGTTACAGATATTTCTAATAAATATTGTGCTTTGGAAACATCACTTTTTGGATCTATATAAGAAAAACTCTTATTTAATTCTTTAAAATCTATAGCGTCATAATATGCTTTTACAACGTTTTCTGGAGATCTTTGTGTATCATTTTTAATATAAAACATATAAGACGCATATACTGTAACTATAATTAAAATTACAGCCCATATATGAAATGCTTTTAAAACTATTCTTGGAAATTTAGAATAATCATTCTGAAATTTAAAATACTCTGGTTTAGCAGTTTTTTTGGTCTTTAGGGCTTTAACAAATAATGTTTGTACATTTAAAATAAATGCAATAAGAACAGTTAAAAAAGGAATTATTCCCCAAATTATTTTTACCCAAGCAGGTACATCTTCTTTTGGTAAAATAGAAGAGACAGGTGGTACGTTTAATTTTTCCCAAACCATAATACCATTTTCTAATTGAGATAAACGCTGCCATCCGCAGAAAAATAAAACAGGATCGTAAAATTTATCGTTAGAAAAAATATATTTTAAATTATATTTTTCTGGAGTGGTTAAAAATTGTTGAAGAGACCCAATACCTGCAACTCCTTTAAATTTTGAATTTTCTAAACGTTCAATAGGTCTTGTTGTTAGTTCGGGTAATCGTCTTGCAGAATGATAATTACCATCTACACTCATCGCATTAGTTTGTGCTGCTAACCATGCCATTTGATCTCCAAAACCTAAGGTTAAATACCTCCAGTGGTCATGAGAATCTTGACTTAGAAAATTAACAATAGGTAGCATTTTTATTTTTTGAGGTTGAGATGGTCTAAAATATCCCAAACTCATTGTAAAAATAACCATTGCCACATAACAAAAAGCTAAAGTTCCACCTAATAAACGATGGTATACTGCTCCAAATCTATCTTGAATTAATGTTTTTAAATCACCTTCTACAAATCTATAAATGAATTCTCCAAATATTGGAATTGACATGATGGAACCCCAAAGAGTAAATCTATCTAGAGTTAAGATATTAAAAGCAGTTTCACCTAAAATCATTTTAGGAATTGGTGTTGTGCCACCTGTTCCTAAAATAACTAACATTGTAAAAGAAAGGCCAAAAAACAAATACCTTTTACTAAAGTATCTATAAAAAATATAAGGAAGAATAAATAATAAAATACCCCAAGGAATAGTAAAAAAAACTAAACCAGAAGAAGTAACATCTATAAAACTATCTCTAGAACCATGAGGAATTGGGACTTGAGTAATAGGATTCTTTTTTGAATTTAACCAATAAGGAAAAATACAAAATATAATAAGAAAAAGGGCAGAAAAACCAAAAGCAGCATTCCGTTTTAATTGCTTAAAAAAAGATTTAAGAAATAAGGAAAAAGTAACATCTTTATATGAGCTAACTTCTTCTCTAGAAACATCCATTATCACAGTTCCTATTAAAGGGAATATAAAAAAAAGCATTCCAAAAATAGGGGTAACATGATGGGAGGTAACCGTAACTGCAATTAATGATAAAGATGTAAAAAAGAACTTAAACTTACCTGTTTTTAGCCATAAATAAATTTCAGGTAAAGAGTGCATTAAAATAGAAACACCAATGATACTGGGTAATTGACCAAAAATATGAAGCGTTTCTACAAAAGAAGAAGAAAATACAGCTAAAATAGCAGCGTAACCAGCAGTTGTTCTGTTAGATGTTATTAATAATGAGTATCTATAAGAACCAGTAACAAATAATACAATTGCAATTAAAGCAACCGTAAACATACCAAATTTTAAACCACCAATTAAAGATAAAGCACCAATAGTTTGGTGTACTAAAGGAGGGTAACTTTGTACAGTAAAACCTGTATACCATTTGTAGTTCCATGGTTCGAACCAGCTATTTGCATAATGGTCAGCAAAAAATAAATGAATTAAAGCGTCATAAGTAGTCTCTAATGTAAAAAAAATGGTAGAGCCATGAAAAATTATTGCTAATAGTATTGCTGTTATTAAATATTTATTAGATTTTTCCTTCATTAATTTTAATCACAATTTTTGATTATTGTAAAGATAATTTATTTAACTTACAGACTCAATTTATTTGTCCCCCGTAAAATGCAATTCGTCTACATAAAACTTTACTTTGGTCAAATTAGTGTAAAATTAATTAAAAAGCAAGATTACTTTTGTAATCTATATAACCAAATAACTGCACAATATGAAAATTTTAGCCATTGATGATCAGAAATTAGTTTTAATCCCTTTAGAAGTTAGATTAAAAGAATTAGGATATGACATAATAACTGAAACTTCTGCTTTAAAAGGAATAGAGTTATTTGATTCTATTAAACCAGATTTGGTAATTGTTGATATAAATATGCCAGAAACTTCTGGTATAGAAGTAGTAAAACACATTAGAGAAGTAAGAAAATCTGATACTCCTATTATGATATTATCTGGTAATACAGATGATGATATTATATCTGAAGCTTTTGATTTAGGGGCGAATGATTACATGAAAAAGCCTTTAAGCTTACAAGAGGTTTGTGCTAGAACAAAAAGATTAATTGGTGTGCCAGAAATTGATAATAAAGGAAAAAAATATGACGATGTTTTAATTCAACAACGATGTGTTGGTGTTGTAATACCTTGTTATGACGAAGAGAAAAGGTTACTAAGTAAGGAATTTACAGATTTTATTGTAAAGAATTCTGGATATCATTTATGTTTTGTAAATGATGGTAGTAAAGATAAAACATTAGAGGTTTTAAACGATTTAAGAAAAGGTAGAGAAGATTTTATTACCGTCTATGATTGTGAAAAAAACGGAGGAAAGGCAGAAGCGGTTAGGCTAGGTATGTTGCATATGGCAAAGAAAGAAGATCTAGATTATATAGGTTTTTTAGATGCCGATTTATCTACAGATTTATCTGATTTTGATGACTTGGTTAAAACAATAGAGACTTCTAATTATATGATAGTTAGTGGCTCTAGGATAAGTAGAATGGGAGCAGATATAACTAAAGAGTCTGCAAGAAAAATAATTAGTTTAACAGTTAATTTTATCATTAGAAAAATACTTTCTATGGATTTTAAAGACACCCAATGTGGTGCTAAAATTTTTCATAAAGATGTAATTGATATTGCTTTTAAAGATAAATTTGTTACACAATGGATTTTTGATGTAGAAATTTTTAAAAGAATGAAACTTCATTTTGGTTTAGAAAAAGCCAAAGAAATCTTATGTGAACAACCTTTAAAAAGATGGATTCATGCTGATGGATCTAAATTGTCTATGAAAGATTCTATTAAAATAATTGGTCAATTAGGGCAAATTGCATGGCATTATAGAAAGTAATATTTTAAACAAACAGCATATAAATAACTATTGATTTTTTAAAAGAGTCAATAGTTTTTTTGTGCCCAAACTAGCAATTTCTTTAATAATCTTAAGGTTTCTAAATTTACTTTCAGAAACAGATGGTTTTGGGTCTATAAAATAAATAGGTGTATTCTCTTTTACAAAATCTATTAAACTTGCTGCAGGATATACTTGCATAGATGTACCTATAATAATTAAAATATCAGCTCTTTTTGTTATTTCTATTGCTTTATCTAATAATGGTACCATTTCTCCGAACCAAACAATATGAGGTCTTAATTGACTTTTTTTAGAGCATAAATCTCCTAAGAATAAATCTTTTTTCCAATTTAAAATCATAGTTTCATCAAAAGTGCTTCTTACTTTTAATAGCTCTCCGTGTAAATGCGTAATTTTTGAGCTACCAGATCTTTCATGTAAATCATCTACATTTTGTGTTATAATTTCTACATCAAAATGTTTTTCTAATTCCTTTAAGTTATAATGTGCTTCATTAGGTTTTACATCTAATAATTGCTTTCTACGTTTATTATAAAAATCTAATACTAATTCTGGGTTTGCAGCAAAACCTTCTGGTGAAGCAACTTCCATTATATTATGACCTTCCCATAATCCATCTGCATCTCTAAAAGTTTGTATACCACTTTCAGCAGAAATTCCTGCACCAGTTAAAACAACAATTTTCTTCATATTTATAATGGTTTAAGTAAATTTGATAAAATCCTTAGCTAAGACTAAAGTAATTATTTTAAGTTTGTAAATATGATTGATGAAAAACTATTAGAATATTTTGAAGGTTATTTAACAGAGAATAGAAAATCGCTTTTTAAAAAAGTATTAGCAGAAAGAACACGCCATTTTAGTGTTGTTTTAGAAGATATTTATCAACCTCATAACGCAAGTGCTGTTGTTAGAACTTGTGATATTTTCGGAGTACAAGATATTCATGTTATCGAAAATAAATATGTTAACAGAGTTTCTAAATATGTAACAAAAGGATCACAGAAATGGATAACCTCTAAACGTTATAAATCTGATGGAGATAATACTAAAGTTTGTTTAGATAATTTAAGAGCTAAAGGATATCAAATTATTGCAACTACACCACATAACGATTCTTGTTTATTACAAGATTTTGATATCAGCAAAAAATCAGCATTTGTTTTTGGGGTTGAAGCAGATGGTGTTTCTGATTATGTAAAAGAAAATGCAGACGGATTTTTAAAAATACCAATGGTTGGGTTTACAGAGAGTTTAAATATTTCTGTGGCAGCAGCAATTATTTTACAAGATATTACCACAAAATTGCGTAATTCTGATATTGACTGGGAATTATCTGAAGAAGAAAAAGAAGTTCTGTATTTTGATTGGGTTAAAAAAACCATCAAAAAAGTTGATAAAATTGAAGAGCATTTTTACAAGAATATTGAGTAACTTTAAAAAAATAATTTTAAAATTAGAAATATGAAATGTAATATGTATTTATCTTTTGACGGTAATTGTGAGGAAGCAATGGATTATTATAAAGAAGTATTTAATGGTGAAACTACTGTTATAATGCGTTATTCCGAAGGTCCGCCCGAATATAATAATGATGCTATTGCCAACAAAATTATGCATCAAACAATGATTTTTGGTAAAGATTGTGAATTAAAAGCGTCAGATAGTTTTCATGAACCTTTACAAAAAGGAAATAATTTTCATGTATCAATTTCTACGGATATTGAAAAAGAAGCTATAGAAATTTTTAATGGTTTATCTAAAGATGGTGTTATTACAATGCCTTTTGAAGAAGTTTTTTGGGGTGGTAAATTCGGAAGTTGTAAAGATAAGTTTGATATTCAATGGATGGTTAGTTTAGAACCTAAAAGCGAATAATAGTGAGTTCTAAAATAGAAGAATACATTTCTAAAAAAGAAAAATGGAAAACTGAGTTAGAATTACTTCGTTCAGTTTTTTCTAATTTACCTGTTGAGGAAACCATAAAATGGGGAGCGCCAACTTATGTTTTTAATAATAAAAATATTGTTGGTTTAGCTGCCTTTAAAAACTATTGTGGATTATGGTTTTTTCAAGGTTCTTTATTAAAAGATAAGCACAAGGTTTTTATAAATGCACAAGAAGGTAAAACAAAAGCGATGTTACAATGGCGTTTTCATTCTTTAGAGGGAATTGATGTCGTTTTAATTAAAGAATATGTTTTAGAGGCTATAGAAAATGTAAAAGCTGGAAAAGAAATAAAACCTGATAGAACTAAAAAAGAATTAAAAATCCCTTCCGAATTAGATAATGAATTTAAGTTAAATACTAAATTTAAAAGTCAGTTTGCTGCATTATCAAATAGTAAACAAAGGGAATATGCTAATTATATTTTGGAAGCTAAACGAGAACAAACTAAAAAGAAAAGATTAGAGAAAATAAAACCAATGATTATAAATGGAGTAGGACTCCATGATAAATATAAGAATTGTTAATTTATAAATATCTTTTCTATAGTTGATGTAGAATCGCACCTAGAAACATATAAGCTTATGTTTTTCAAGTCTTTGTTTCCTGTAACATAGTATTCTGCACAAGGTTTTTGTCTTGGTTTACTTTTACCAAAATCTACATCACCTGTATATAATATTGTAGAAATTTTAAGAGTGTCTATGTTTGAGTTTAACATTACTTTTTTTGCATCGTCAGAATAAAATCTTTTTTTAATTCTGATGGTTTTTAAAGTTCTAGCATCCATTCCATAATCAAACGTTGCTTGTTTTTTTTGCCAGAAAAAATAAACACCAATAGAACCTAAAGATAAACCTACTAAATAATACCCTATTCTTTTAATTAACATCGTTAAATTTTGAATTGCAAAAGTAGTTCTTTTATCAAAAATTAAGCTTACAAAATTAATAAATTAATATCTCTAAAAGGTAAATCAAACCATTCTCCAACAGTTTTGTTTGTTAAGATTCCATGATAAAAATACATTCCATTTCTTAAACTTTTATCAAAACGTGCTGCATTTTCAAAGCCACCTTCCTCTGCAATATCTAGTAAATATGGAGTAAAAATATTACTAATAGAAACAGATGCAGTTCTTGCATATCTTGCAGGAATATTTGGTACACAATAATGGATTACTCCATGTTTTACATAAGTTGGAGTTTTGTGTGTAGTTACATTAGAAGTTTCAAAACAACCACCTCTATCAATACTAACATCAACAATAACTGCTCCTTCTTTCATCTTTTCAATCATAGATTCTGTTGCAATTATTGGAGATCTATTTCTACCTCTAATTGCACCTATGGCAACATCACAACGCATTAATGCTTTGGCAACAGATTTTGGCTGTAACGTAGATGTATAAATTGGCGAATTTAAATTGTGCTGTAATTTTCTAAGTTTAGTTATAGAGTTGTCAAACACCTTTACTCTTGCACCCAATCCAATTGCGCTTCTTGCTGCAAATTCGCCAACAGTTCCTGCTCCAAAAATTACAACATTTGTTGGTGGAACTCCACCAATATTGCCAAATAATAAACCATTTCCTTTGTTTACACCACTCATTAATTCGCCAGCAATTAACACAGAAGCTGTACCTGCAATTTCACTTAAAGATTTTACAATAGGGAAAGTATCATGTTCATCTTTTATAAAATCAAAAGCAACAGCAGTTATTTTCTTTTTGGCAAGCTGTTCAAAATAATTTTTAGATTGTGTTTTTAATTGTAAAGAAGAAATTAAAATGGTTTTTGGATTTATATATTCAATTTCATTTTCAGTTGGTGGAGCTACTTTTAAAACAATATTACATTTAAAAGCCTCTTCCACATTATAAGAAATTTTTGCACCAGCTTCAGAATATTCTTTGTCTGTAAAATTCGCATTGTCTCCTGCACCTGTTTCTAATACAATTCTATGTCCATGAGCACATAAAGCAGAAACAGCATCTGGTGTTAAACAAACACGTTTTTCACCTAAATAGGTTTCTTTGGGTAAACCTATAAACAATTCTCCTTTTCTTTTTTTTATTTCTAACATTTCTTCTTGAGGAAGCAACTCTTCTTTACTAAAAGGAGAAAATGAACTCATATTTATTGTTTTAGGTTGATGTTACGCTTGTTATCATCTAATATTGTTAAATGAATTTCAACAGCATCTAAAGGTAGTAAATTTTCAATGTTTTCTGGCCATTCTATTAAACACCAATCGTTATTATATAAATAATCTTCGATTCCCATGTCTAAAGCTTCTTCCTCTTCTGTAATTCTATAGAAATCGAAATGAAAAACTTTAGCGTTATCTATTGTTTGATATTCATTTACTAAAGAAAAAGTAGGAGAGGAGATACTATCTTGTACTTTTAATTCTTTACAGATTTCTTTTATTAGTGTTGTTTTACCAACACCCATTTGTCCATAAAATAACAAGGTTTTATTTTTTGCTGTTGCAATAAGTTCAGCAGCAATTTTTGGTAGTTTTTCTAGTGTATAATTTTTGTTCATTTTGCAAATAAAAATGTAAAAATAATAAACCTCAAAGATTTTTAAAGTCTTTGAGGTTATTTTATGTTAATTATTTCGGTTTAAGCAATTCCGTAGACAAATAAGTTTAGCCCTGATTGTAACGACATCCTTTTTGTTTTTTCAAAAAGATATAGTGTAAAGCAGGAAATAGTTTCTAAAAAGTTATTTAGGACTATAAACAGCACAAGGAATAATAACTTCTTCTAAAGAAACACCACCGTGCTGGTATGTATTTTTGTAATATTTTACAAAGTGATTAAAGTTATTAGGGTAGGCAAAAAATAAATCTTCTTTAGCAAAAATAAACGGACTATTCATTGCAACTGTTGGTAAGAAAATATCTTTTGGATTTCTTACAGCGTACACATCTTTGTCTTCATAACTTAAGCTTCTACCTGTTTTATAGCGTAAATTAGAACTAATGTTTTTATCTCCAATTACTTTTGTTGGATGCTTACAATTGATGGTTCCATGATCTGTTGTAATAATTAATTTTTGCCCTAAATTTAGTGCTTTTTGAATAATCTCGAATAATGGCGAATTCTTAAACCAACTTAAGGTTAAGCTTCTATAGGCTTTATCATCTCCTGCAAGTTCCTTAATCACTTCCATTTCTGTTTTAGAGTGAGAAAGCATGTCTACAAAATTGTAAACGACAGCAGTTAAGTCGTTTTGCTTTGTACCATTATAATTATCAGCTAATTCTTTACCACTTTTTAAGTTTGTAATTTTATAATATTCATGCTTAATATCTAAACTTAATCTTTTTATTTGTGCAGTTAAAAAGTCGTTTTCAAATAAATTCATACCACCTTCGTCTGTATCATTTTTCCAAAAATTTGGATGACGTTTTTCCATTTCAGAAGGCATTAATCCAGAAAAAATTGCATTTCTTGCATACTGAGTGGCCGTTGGTAAAATTGAAAAGTAAGAATATTCTTCGTCTTTTTTGTAATGGTTATTAATTAAAGGTTCTAGGATTCTATATTGATCATAACGCAAATTATCTATAACAACCCATAAAACACCTTGATCTTTACTTAATTCTGGTACTACATAATCTTTGAATAAAGTATGAGAAAAAGTGGGTTTATCGTTTGCTGTTAAATAATCTTCATAATTTCTTTTAATAAATTTAAAGAATTGACTGTTAGCTTCTTGCTTCTGACTTTCTAAGATACCTAACATTCCAGGATCACTAATGTTTTCCAATTCTAGTTCCCAATGAACTAGTTTTTTGTATAGCTCAATCCATTCTTCATAAGAATTAACCATTGCTAAATCCATAGATATTTTTCTAAATTCTTGTTGATAACTAGAAGTTGTTTTTTCTGAGATTAAACGAGAATGGTCTAAGTTTTTCTTTAAACTTAATAAAATCTGACTTGGGTTTACAGGCTTAATTAAATAATCTGCAATTTTAGAACCAATAGCTTCCTCCATTATATACTCTTCCTCACTTTTAGTAATCATAACAACAGGTAAATTTGCCTGTTTTTGTTTTATTTCTGCAAGTGTATCTAAGCCTGTTAAACCAGGCATGTTTTCATCTAAAAATACAATATCAAAATTTTCATCATCAACCAAATCAATAGCATCAGCACCATTTGTACAAGTGGTAACTTTATAATTTTTACGTTCTAAAAAAAGAATGTGAGGTTTTAATAATTCTATTTCATCATCAACCCATAAAATTTGTATACTGCTCATATATTGTATTTAATTTTAACATTTAACGTTAAAAATACAGTATTGTTATATTTTTTGTTGGTTTAAAATGATAAAATATTGCCAAAAAAAATATTGTTCGTATTTTGCCATAGATTGATAAAACGCATCTTTTGAATAAAAAAATACCGAATAAACTTAAAATATTAAACGATCCTATTTACGGGTTTATACAAATACCAAATTCCTTAATTTTTGATATTGTAGAACATCCTTATTTTCAGCGTTTAAGAAGAATAACGCAAATGGGATTTTCTAATTTGGTATATCCTGGAGCCAATCATACAAGGTTTCATCATGCTTTAGGTTATATGCATTTAATGCAAAGAGCAATAAACGTTTTGCGTTTTAAGCAAATTGAAATTTCTAAAGAGGAGGAGAATGCATTATGTATTGCTATTTTATTGCATGATATTGGTCATGGGGCTTATTCTCATGCTCTAGAACACAGTATTGTAAGTGGTATTTCTCATGAAGAAATTTCTCTAAAATTTATGAGAAAATTAAATGATGAATTTAATGGAAAATTAGATTTAGCGATAGAAATTTTTGAAGGAAATTACAAACGTAAATTTTTAGGTCAGTTAATTTCTAGTCAATTAGATGTAGATCGTTTAGATTATTTAAAACGAGATAGTTTTTATACTGGTGTTACAGAAGGAAATATATCATCAGACAGGTTAATTGTAATGATGAATGTTAAAGATGATGAGTTAGTAATAGAAAAAAAAGGTATTTACTCTGTAGAGAAATTTTTAATTGCTAGACGTTTAATGTATTGGCAAGTTTATTTACATAAAACAGGTTTAGTAGCAGAAAACATGTTGGTAAATGTATTAAAAAGAGCTAAAGAATTAGCAGAAAAGGGTGTGGAACTTTATGCTAGTTCATCTTTAAAATATTTTTTATACAATCAAATTAATCAAGATAATTTTACAGACGAAACTTTAGAAATGTTTTCTAAACTAGATGATTATGATATATTTTCTGCTATAAAAGAATGGACTAATCATGATGATAAAGTACTTTCTATTTTATCTAAAATGATTGTAGATAGAAAATTGTTACGAATTGTGATTCAAAAAGAAGCTTTTGATACTTTACAAATTGACAAAAAGATAATTAAATTTTCAAAAAAATTAAATTTATCAGAAGAAGAAACGAAGTATTTTGTTTTTTCACAACAAATTAAAAATCAAGCTTATAATTCTGACAAGCCTATTTTTATCTTAAATAAAAAAGGAAAATTAAAAGATATTGCCAAAGCATCTGATCAATTAAACATACAAGCATTAACAAAACCTGTTGTTAAATACTTTATTTGTTACCCAAAGTAGAAAGAGATTAGCCAAATACCTATAATTTTTATACTTTTGCGTTTAATGAAATTTACAGCACAACAAATAGCAGATATTTTAGAAGGCGAAGTAATTGGTAATCCTAATGAAGAAGTTTCTAAATTATCTAAAATAGAAGAAGGAAAAGAAGGTTCGCTTACTTTTTTATCAAACCCTAAATATAATCCGTTTTTATATACAACAAATGCTTCTATAGCTATCGTAAATAATAGTTTTCAGTTAGAAAAAGAAATATCTACAACACTTATAAAAGTAGAAGATGCTTATAAAGCTTTCTCAAAAATATTAGAGTTTTATAATGAAGTTAAAAATAATAAATTAGGTAGAGAGATGCCTCATTTTATTTCTGATTCGGCAAAAATAGGAGATAATGAGTACTTAGGGGCTTTTTCTTATATAGGAGAAAATGTTGTTATTGGTACTAATGTAAAAGTATATCCTAATTGTTATATAGGTGATAATACAGTTATTGGCGATAATTGCGTAATTTTTTCTGGTGTTAAAATTTATTCTGAAACACAAATAGGAAACAATTGTAAAATTCATTCTGGTTGTATTATAGGTTCAGATGGTTTTGGTTTTGCACCAACAAAAGAAGGTGAGTACAAAGCAATACCACAAATAGGAAACGTAATTATAGAAGATAATGTAGATATTGGTTCTGCATCTACTATTGATAGAGCAACTTTAGGTTCTACAATAATTAGAAAAGGTGTAAAACTAGATAACCAAATACAAATAGCTCACAATGTAGAAGTTGGTAAAAACACAGTTATAGCTGCACAAACAGGTGTTGCTGGTTCTACAAAAATTGGTGAAAATTGTATGATTGGTGGTCAAGTTGGTTTTGCAGGTCATATAACAGTTGGAAACAATGTTAAAATTCAAGGTCAGACAGGAGTTACTAGAAGCTTAAAAGACGGAGAAAAAGTACAAGGAACACCAGTAATGAATTATACAGATTACAGTAAATCGTATGTTTATTTTAGAAATTTACCAAAAATTGCTGCGTCTGTTAATAAAATAGAAAAAGAATTAAATACTCGAAATCAATAAAACATGAGTAAGAAACAAAAAACTATAAAATCAGAAATTACTTTATCAGGTGTAGGTTTACACACAGGTAATACTGTGTCAATGACATTAAAACCTGCTCCAGTAAACCATGGTTTTGCATTTAGTAGAGTAGACCTAGAAGGTGCTCCAACTATAGAGGCAAAAGCAGAATATGTTGTAACCACGCAAAGAGGAACAAATCTAGAAAAGAGTGGTGTTAAAATTCAAACTTCGGAACATGTTTTAGCAGCAGCGGTTGGTTTGGATATTGATAATTTATTGATAGAAATAGATGCTTCAGAACCACCAATTATGGATGGTTCTTCTAAGTATTTTGTAGAAGCTTTAGAAAAAGCAGGTATACAAGAACAAGAAGCTTTAATAGAAGAGTATGTTGTAAAAGAAATTATTTCCTATAGAGATGAAACATCAGGAAGTGAAATAATTTTAATGCCTTCGGATGAATACCAAGTAACAACAATGGTAGATTTCGGGACAAAAATACTAGGTACTCAAAATGCAACTTTAGATCATATATCTGATTTTAAAGAGGAGATAGCAGATGCTAGGACTTTCAGTTTTTTACACGAAATTGAAATGTTATTAGAAAACGATTTAATTAAAGGTGGTGATTTAAATAATGCAATTGTATATGTTGATAAGGAATTATCTGAAGATACAATGCAAAAATTAAAAAAAGCATTTAAAAAAGATGATATAGCTGTAAAACCAAACGGAATATTAGATAATTTAACATTGCATTGGGCTAATGAAGCTGCAAGACATAAATTACTAGATGTTATTGGAGATTTAGCTTTAACAGGTATACGTATTAGAGGTAAGGTAATTGCAAATAAACCTGGGCATTTAATCAACACTCAGTTTGCCAAAAAATTAGCAAAAATTATAAAAGCGGAAAAGAGAAACAACGTTCCTCAATACGATTTAAATTTAGCGCCTTTAATGGATATTCATCAAATTATGGATATTCTGCCTCATAGACCTCCTTTTTTATTGGTTGATAGAGTTATAGAGCTTTCTGATAAACACGTTGTTGGAATGAAAAATGTTACAATGAATGAAAATTTCTTTGTAGGTCATTTTCCTGGATCTCCAGTTATGCCTGGTGTTTTACAAGTTGAAGCAATGGCACAATGTGGTGGTATTTTAGTCTTAAGTACAGTACCAGATCCAGAAAATTATTTAACTTATTTTATGAAAATGGATAAAGTTAAGTTTAAACAAAAAGTTTTACCTGGTGATACATTAATTTTTAAATGTGAATTAATTACACCAATTAGAAGAGGAATTTGCCATATGCAAGCGTATGCTTATGCAAATGGAAAATTAGTAGCAGAAGCAGAATTAATGGCACAAATAGCTAGAAAAAAATAAACTATGAATCAACCATTAGCATATGTACACCCACAAGCAAAAATTGCAAGAAATGTTGTAATCGAGCCTTTTACTACTATACATAATAATGTAGTTATTGGTTCTGGTACTTGGATTGGATCTAATGTTACAATCATGGAAGGTGCAAGAATTGGTAAAAATTGTAGAATTTTTCCAGGTGCGGTTATATCTGCAATTCCTCAAGATCTAAAATTTGAAGACGAAGAAACTACAGTAGAAATTGGTGATAATGTTACTATTAGAGAATGTGTTACCATAAATAGAGGTACAAAAGATAGAATGAAAACTACAATTGGCGATAATTGCTTAATTATGGCTTATTGTCATATTGCACATGATTGTTATGTAGGTGATAGTTGTATATTTTCTAATAATACAACATTAGCAGGTCATGTTACAATTGGAGATAATGTTGTTTTAGCAGGTATGGTAGCAGTACATCAATTTGCATCTGTTGGTAAACACGCATTTGTTACTGGAGGGTCTTTAGTTAGAAAAGATGTACCACCTTATGTAAAAGCTGCAAGAGAACCGTTATCTTACGTAGGTATTAATTCTGTAGGTTTAAGAAGACGAGGATATTCAACAGAAAAAATTAGAGAAATTCAAAACATCTACAGAATACTGTTTCAAAAAAATTATAATTATACGCAAGCTATAGATATAATTGAAGCTGAAATGGAAGCAACTCCTGAGCGTGATGAAATTATACAGTTTATAAAAGATTCACATAGAGGAATAATGAAAGGTTATTTTAATGTCAATTAAAAGATATTAATAAATAGAAATTTAAATTAAAAAGTCTAATGCAAAAAAGCAAAGGACATAAAGAAGTATAAAAATGGCAACAACATCAGATATTAGAAATGGATTGTGTATTAAATATAACAATGATATTTATAAAATAATTGAATTTTTACACGTAAAACCAGGTAAAGGACCTGCTTTTGTTAGAACAAAATTAAAAAGTGTAACTAACGGTAAAGTTGTTGATAATACTTTTCCTGCTGGTCGAAAAATAGAAGATATTAGAGTTGAAACTCATAAATTTCAATATTTGTATAGTGAAGGAGATACTTTTCATTTTATGAACGAGAAAGATTATTCTCAAATTCAATTGCAAAAAAATGCATTAGATGCACCAGAATTAATGAAAGAAGGTGAGATTGTTACCATTATTATTAATTCTGAAGACGAAATGCCTTTGTCTGTAGATTTACCTGCAAGTGTAGTATTAGAAGTTACACATACAGAACCAGGAGTTAAAGGTAATACAGCTACAAACGCTACAAAACCTGCTACTGTAGAAAGTGGAGCAATTGTTAATGTGCCTTTATTTATTAATGAAGGAGATAAAATTAAAGTGGAAACTACAAAAGGTACTTACCAAGAAAGAATTAAAGAGTAAATAAAAGGAACAGTTTTCAGATAGCACTTGTTGTTTTAAAACTGTAAACTAAAAACTATGAAAAAATCATTAGTTCTTATTTTATTTCTTTGCATCTCCATCACTTCTTGTAAAAAAATAATAGACTCTGCTGCATCAATAGGTAAAGATGATATTAAAAAAGAAGATCTTAAAAGTATTTCTGTAAATAAAGATTATATTATTTCTATACCAGATTATATGACGGAAATGAAATCTTTAAATGAAGACGCTTCTTTTCAATATGCTAATATTTATAAAGATGTTTACACGATTGTTATAGATGAAGATAAGCAAGAGTTTATTAAAGCCTTTAGAGATATTGAAATCTATAATGATTCTCTATCAATAGTAAGTAATTATTCAGATTATCAGGTTAAAAGCTTACAGGAAGCAATAAACTCTAAAGAAGCAAAAGAATTAGAGTTTAAAATTAAAAACTTACCTTCTTTACAATATGAGTTAAATGGTAAAGTTGATGGGATAAATGCCTCATATTTAATCGGTTTTATAGAAGGTAAAGATAAAATGTATATGATTATGTCTTGGACTGAAGAAGATCGTTACAAGAAATATAAAAATACTTTTAATTTAATTCAAAGCTCATTTAAACTTATAAAATAAGTTGGATTTTAAGAAAACACATACACTAACAGATATTGCTCAAATTTTAAATTGTGAGTTTATAGGTGATGCATCATCTCTTGTTAAAGGAATAAATGAAATTCATGTAGTAGAAAAAGGTGATATCGTTTTTGTAGATCATCCAAAATATTATGATAAAGCATTAAACTCTGCAGCAACTACAATTTTAATTAATAAAAGAGTAGAATGTCCGGAAGGTAAATCTCTATTAATTTCTGATGATCCTTTTCGCGATTTTAACAAGCTTACTATTCATTTTAATCCGTTTATTGCATCACCAAAAAACATTTCTGATTCAGCAACTATAGGTAGAGGAACCATTTTACAACCCAATGTTTTTGTTGGAAATAACGTAAAAATTGGAAAAAACTGTGTAATTCACCCAAATGTTACCATTTATGATAACACTGTAATTGGAAATAATGTAATTATACATGCAAATACAGTTTTGGGAGCAGATGCTTTTTACTATAAAAAGAGATCTGAAGGATATGATAAATTAATATCTGGAGGGAGAGTTGTTCTAGAAGATAATGTAGATATTGGTGCTTCTTGTACAATTGATAAAGGAGTTACAGGAGATACAACGGTAAAAAAAGGTTCTAAATTAGATAATCAAGTTCATGTTGGGCATGACACTATTATTGGTGAAAAATGTTTAATAGCATCGCAAACAGGTATTGCTGGTTGTGTAATTATTGAAGATGAAGTTACAATTTGGGGACAAGTTGGTACAAATAGCGGAATTACAATTGGGAAAGGAGCTGTAGTATTAGGTCAATCTGGTGTAACTAAATCAATTGCAGGAGACAAAACGTACTTTGGAACTCCAATTTCTGAATCTAGAGAAAAGTTAAAAGAATTAGCACAAATTAAAAGTTTTTTAAAAGAACGAAAAAAAATATAAATAAAACATTTATTTTCTTTTTTTAAATTCATTCAATAAACTATTTTTGCATAACAAATAAAAAAACAAACCATGAGTGTTTTAGTAAATAAGGAATCAAAAATTATTGTACAAGGTTTTACTGGTAGTGAAGGAACTTTCCATGCAGGTCAAATGATAGATTACGGAACTAACGTTGTTGGTGGTGTAACTCCAGGAAAGGTGGACAAGAACACTTAGGTAAACCTGTTTTTAATACAGTTGTAGAAGCTGTAGAAAAAGTAGGAGCAGACACTTCAATTATTTTTGTACCGCCAGCATTTGCTGCAGATGCAATTATGGAATCTGCAGATGCAGGAATTAAAGTAATCATTTGTATTACAGAAGGAATTCCTACTGCAGACATGGTAAAAGTAAAAGCATATATAGACAATAAAGATTGTAGATTAGTTGGTCCTAACTGTCCAGGAGTTATTACACCAGATGAAGCTAAAGTTGGTATTATGCCAGGTTTTATCTTTAAAAAAGGTAGAGTAGGTATTGTTTCTAAATCAGGTACTTTAACTTATGAAGCTGCAGATCAAGTTGTAAAACAAGGTTACGGTATTACTACTGCAATTGGTATTGGAGGAGATCCAATTATTGGTACTACAACAAAAGAAGCTGTTGAGTTATTAATGAATGATGAAGAAACTGAAGCAATTGTAATGATTGGTGAAATTGGTGGTAACTTAGAAGCTGAAGCTGCACAATGGATTAAAGCTGATGGAAATAGAAAGCCAGTAGTTGGTTTTATTGCAGGACAAACTGCACCAGCAGGAAGAACAATGGGGCATGCAGGAGCAATTGTAGGTGGAGCAGATGATACAGCACAAGCAAAAATGAAAATTTTAGCAGAAAACGGAATTCACGTAGTAAGCTCACCAGCTAAAATTGGCGAAATGATTGCGAAAGTTTTAAAGAAATAACAATAACATTAAATTATTGTTAAAGTTTTATAAAGTATTTTATAAAAATCCATCGAATTTGTAAATTCGATGGATTTTTTTATTCAACTCAAATCAAATAATATGAAACAAATTAAATTTTTAACTTTAAGTTTATTATTAGTTTCAGTTATTAGTTGTAAAACTAATTCTGAAAAAAGCTATGAAGTTGCTTCTCAAAAAGATGCAAACGGAATTACTTATGAAACCGTAGAAAACGATCCAACAGGTTTACGTTTATATACTTTAGAGAATGGTTTGAAAGTATATTTAAGTAAAAATTCTGATGAACCTAAAATTCAAACCTTTATTGCCGTTAGAGCTGGTTCTAATTATGACCCAAAAGAATCTACAGGATTAGCCCATTATTTAGAGCATATGGTTTTTAAAGGAACTCATAATATTGGAACTGCAGATTGGGAAAAAGAAAAGGTTTATTTAGATAAAATTTCTGATTTGTATGAACAACATAGAGCAGAAAAAAATCCTGCAAAGAAATTAGAATTATACAAAGAAATTGATAAAACATCTTTAGAAGCATCTAATTATTCTATTGCTAATGAATATGATAAAATGACGTCTTCACTTGGAGCAACAGGTACAAATGCATATACATCTTTTGAGCAAACAGTATATACAAACAAAATACCTGCAAATGAATTTAATAAATGGGTAACTCTAGAATCTGAACGTTTTAGTACACTTGTTTTACGTTTATTTCATACAGAGTTAGAAGCTGTTTTTGAAGAGTTTAATAGAACTCAAGATAGTGATTTTAGAAAACGATACTATAGAATGTTAGAAGATTTATTTCCAAAACACCCTTATGGACAGCAAAAAACAATTGGTACTGCAGATCATCTTAAGAATCCATCTTTAGTAGATATTAATAATTATTTTGATAAGTATTATGTGCCAAATAATATGGCTATTGTTTTAGTAGGTGATTTAGATTTTGACTCTACAATCAAGAAGATAAACGACACTTTTGGTCAGTTTGAAAAGAAAGAATTATCACATCCAGTTTTACCAAAAGAAACAGCAATAACTGCACCAATTGTAAGTGAAGTTTTTGGACCAACATCAGAATCTATTTCTATAGCATATAGATCTAAAGGTATTAATACTGATGAAGAAAAATTAGTAACATTGGTAGATATGATTATGGCTAATGGAAATGCTGGTATTATTGATTTAAATTTAAATCAAAAACAAGCAGTACAAAGAGCAAGTTGTTCTCCTACATTTTTAATTGATTATGGATATCATATTTTTACAGGAAGCCCAAAATCTTGTCAAACTTTAGATGAAGTTAGAGATTTGTTATTAGAACAAGTTAATAAGTTAAAGAATGGTGAATTTGATGAATGGATGATTGATGCTGTTGTAAACGATTTGAAATTGAGTGAAACTCGACAATATGAAAACAATTCAGCATTAGCAAATAAATACGTAACAGCCTTTGTTTATAATCAAAATTGGTCAAAAAGAGTAAAGTTTTTAGACGATTTAAAGAAAATAACAAAACAAGAATTAGTAGATTTTGCAAATACTTTTTATAAAGATAATTATGTAATTACATACAAAAGAAAAGGTGAAGACAAAAATATTGTAAAGGTGAAAAACCCAGGAATTACACCTGTAAAATTAAATAGAGATAAAAGTTCAGATTATATTAAAGAATTTAATAAAATAGAATCTGATGAATTAAAACCTCAATTTGTAGATTATAAAACTGCTATTAAAGAAACTAAAACTGGTAATGATATTAAAGTTTCTTACGTATTAAATGAAAAAAATGATCTTTTTGATATGAATATCATTTTTGATATGGGTAGTGATAACGATAAAAAATTAACTTTAGCTGCTGGATATTTAGAATATATTGGTACTGATAAATACACAAATGAAGAAATTAAAAAAGAGTTCTATAAATTAGGGATTTCTTATTATGTAAGCACAGGTTCAGATAAAACTTTTGTAGGTTTAAATGGATTAAAAGAAAACTTATCTAAAGGTTTAGAATTATTAGAACATCTTTGGGACAATGCAAAAGCAGATGAAGATGCTTATGATAAATATGTAGAAAAAATCTTTAAAGGACGTCAAAATGGGAAAACTCAAAAAGGAAACATCCTTTTTAATGGATTAATGAATTATGGTAAATATGGCGAAGATTCTCCATTAAGAGATATCATGCAAATTGATGAGTTAAAAGCAATTAACCCTACAGATTTAGTAGCTATAATTAAAGATCTTAAAAACTATAAACAACGTATTTTTTATTATGGTAAAGATGTTGAAAATGCAGTTTCAGCTTTAGATGCACATCATAAAATTTATGGAGAGTTAAAAGAATATCCTGTTGCAAAAGAATATAAAGAAGTAGAAACTGGTGGAAATGTGTTTTTTACAGATTATGATATGGTACAAACAGAAATGATATTTTTAGCAAAAGGAGATCCTTTTAAAGCAGAAAATATGGCTGCATCAACATTGTTTAATACGTATTTTGGTAGTGGTTTATCATCAATAGTTTTTCAAGAAATTAGAGAATCTAAATCTTTAGCATATTCTGCATTTGCTTCTTATCAAGGAGCTTCTAAAAAAGAATCTCCAAATTATGTAATGGCATATGTAGGTACACAAGCTAACAAATTAGAACAAGCTGTAGATGCAATGATGGATTTAATGAACAATATGCCAGAAGCAGAAAAACAGTTTCAGGCAGCAAAAGAATCTACACTAAAAAAATTAGCTGCTCAAAGAATTACAAAATCTAGTATTTTCTGGAATTACGAAAGATTACAGAAATTAGGGATTGATAATGATAATAGAGAAGAAATGTATAACACCATTAAAAACATGACAATGAAAGATTTGAAAGCATTTTTTGATAAAAATGTAAAAGGAGAATCTTATAACGTTATGGTTATTGGTAATAAGAAAGATTTAAATGTAGAGTCTCTTCAAAAACTTGGTAAAATAAAAGAATTAGAAATAGATTATTTATTTAATTATATAGATAAAAAGCCAGTTAAACAATAATCTAAATTGTATTTAACAAATTTAAACTCGTAAAGTAATTATTACTTTACGAGTTTTATTATTTTAGTATATTTGACCCTTTAAAAACTACTAAATAACATGAAATTATTAGAAAACAAATCAGCAATTATTACAGGTGCAACAAGAGGTATTGGACGTGGTATTGCAGTTGAGTTTGCAAAACAAGGCGCAAATGTTGCGTTTACTTATAGTTCTTCTGTAGATGCTGCAACAGCTTTAGAGGAAGAATTAAAGTCTTATGGGGTTTCTGCTAAAGGATATCAATCTAATGCTGCAAATTTTGATGCTGCACAAGAATTGGCAAAAGAAGTACATAAAGAATTTGGATCAATAGATATTTTAGTAAATAATGCAGGTATTACAAAAGATAATTTGTTAATGCGTATTTCTGAAGATGATTTTGACAAAGTTATAGAGGTAAATTTAAAATCTGTTTTTAATTTAACGAAAGCAGTTATTAGACCTATGATGAAACAACGTAATGGTTCTATTATTAATATGAGTTCTGTGGTTGGTATAAAAGGTAATGCGGGTCAATCTAATTATGCAGCCTCTAAAGCTGGTATAGTTGGTTTTTCTAAGTCAGTAGCTTTAGAATTAGGTTCTAGAAATATTAGAAGTAACGTAATTGCTCCAGGGTTTATCGAAACAGAAATGACTGGTAAATTAGATGAAGCAACTGTACAAAGTTGGAGGGACGGTATTCCTTTAAAAAGAGGAGGAAAGCCAGAGGATATAGCAAATGCATGTGTGTTTTTAGCTTCAGATATGAGTTCTTATATTACTGGACAAACACTTTCTGTAGATGGTGGAATG
>CAJQQH010000096.1 GCA_905480405.1 uncultured Polaribacter sp.
AGAGATTGTAAAACCTGCATATCAACAACCAATTGATAAAAAGACATTTGATGCTATTATTGAAGTTTTAGAAAATAACTTAAAAGTATTACACCCGTTTATGCCATTTTTATCTGAAGATATTTGGCAATACATTACAGAAAGAACTCCAGAAGAAGCGTTGATTATTGCAAAATATCCAGTAATTAAAAATTTTGACACTCAAATTATTTCAGATTTTGAATTTGCTACAGGAGTAGTTTCAGGGATTAGAACAATCAGAAAAGATAAAAATATTTCTTTTAAAGATGCTGTAGAATTGTTTGTAATTGATAATGATAAAAGTACTAAAGAATTTGATGCTGTTATTCAAAAATTAACAAATACATCTATTATAAACTATGTGTCTGAAAAAGTTGAAGGGGCTTCATTTAGAGTAAAATCGAATGAATACTTTGTTCCAATTTCTATTGAAAATATTGATGTAGAAGCAGAAATTAAGAAACTAGAAGGCGAACTTAAAAGAGCTGAAGGTTTCTTGTTCGGAATTAATAAGAAATTATCGAATGAACGTTTTGTTAACAACGCACCAGAAAAAGTATTAGAATTAGAACGTAAAAAAGAAGCTGATACCATTGCGAAAATTGAAACTATTAAAAGTAGTTTGGCTAGTTTACAATAGTTATTTATTATTTAGCATAAAAAAAAGAGGAACTTATAAAGTTCCTCTTTTTTATTTTTATAGATTTTTTTCTAATTAAACATAATTTTAGAAGTTCCGTAATTAACTTTTTTACTAGTTACTTTTAAGAACATGATTCCTGGTTTTACTTTTACGTTAAAGTCAATTTCATTTTTACCTGCAGTTAATGTAGTAGGAGCAGAGTAAATTTCTTTACCAGTAACATCATATAAAGAAACTGTTGCATTTGCATCAATTTCACTAAACAATAATACATTTACATTTCCTTTAGATGGATTTGGATATGCCATGAAGTTGTTTTCAAAAGTCTCAATTTTTGCTATTGTTTGATCTTCAATTGCAGTTTTAGTAAACTTCACGTTAGAGATAAACAAATCTAATTCTTTAGTATTTGCTTCAACTGGTAAGAATGTAAATGCAATGGTTGTTAAATCATCAGCAGTAAGTAAATCAGTAGTACCTGTAGAAGTGAATATATCAAAAGGAACATAATATGTTTGCTCTTCTTCAGATAAATCGACCATCACTCTGTATTGTTCTTTCCAGTTTTCAACAGAAGATTTGATTAAACCTAATTCCATTAAACCAGAACCTTTAGCAGTAAAAGATAAGTACTTGTATTCAGAATAATCAGCAGACAATGTACCAGGTAATAATGATTTATATACTGTTAAGTAATCATACTCACTTGTTGCTTTGATTTCAACATTTCTATTAATTGTATATTCATCATCTTGATAAGTTCTATCAAAATCATTCCATACAAAGTAATTTAACACTTCAGTATAATTTTTATCATAGTCTAAGCCCCAGTTACCATCTGCGTGATAAAAGGCATCTTTTACTTCATTATCTACTTTTACAAGACCATCATACTCATATCCATCAGCAATATCTAATCTTAAAGCTTGTTGAATTTCTGTATTTAAAGAATTGTATCTATGTTTAATATTATTTGCAGTTTCAGAATATAATTCTGTCATAGAAACTTCTGCAGTATTACCTACTTCAGTACTTCTTAAGTTTACAACTAATTCTCCTTTATCTCTGTAAATTTTAGAAGCATATGTTTCAGGGAATTTCTGAACTTCTGTTTGATTTACAGGAATAAAAGTTTGTAAATTATCTAAGATATCAGCTACCATTTTTTGAGTATCTGCTGGCTTTGTAGACCATACTTGGAAGTTGTACACATCATTAAACTTGGTGTAGTTATTTACATACCAATTTGTCTGAATTGTATAATTACTATCGTTATTGTTTTTAGCAGTAGCAAAAGAGATAGCATATTCTACAACTCCATTTCTTTGTTTGATACCTTGCATTAAGAAGTTAAACCCTTTTAAATGAACTTTTTGAATATTTAAAATCTCTGCACCTCTTAATCTATCACAAGATGCTTTTGTGTGATTATAGATTTTATCAGAAGTTTTAATTCCTAATACAACACCTTTTGTTTTACCATCTATAGAGAAATCTACAGATAATACTTCATCTGCTATTGTATAATCTAAAATATCTGTTGGAGAAGTTACATTGGCAACATTTCCAGAAACTAATTCAGTTGGAAACATATCTAATAAAGTTTGTCCTTTACCTTGGTATGGTTGAGCAGACTTCATTTTCTTTTTGTTGTATAGGTTTGCACTTGATTTTACAAATTCTGTTGGAGCAGAATTCTTTTTTCTTCCAACATAAATTTTAGAAATTGCATCTCCTAAAGATTCAGATTCAACTCCACCGCTATTTCCTCCAGAAGTTCCTCCAGAAGGAGCTATAAAAGCAAAGTCTTGTTCTAAGTTATTTTCTCCTGAAGCTAAAGTTAAAGAACTAGTGTTTGATGTTCCAACTCCATCAGCATCAAATGTTTGTACTAAGTCAGCTAATGCTATTCCTGAAGGTAAACCTCCTGTAACTGTACTTATATCAACTGATACAGTATAGTTTCCAGCTAATAAGTTACTAAATAAATAGTTTCCATTTGCATCTGTAGTTGATACTATATCATCATTTGGATTACCCGGTGTACCAGGATCTAAAGTAACGGTTGCTCCTTCTAA
>CAJQQH010000097.1 GCA_905480405.1 uncultured Polaribacter sp.
AGAAATTAATCTTTCTAAATCGGATATTTGTTTTAGTTGATACGTTACCGTTTGTGAAAACTCATCAGAATCTATAAAAAACTTTACCAATTCATGACGATTTTTAATCTCATCAATATTTTTTAAAGGAAGCGCCAACCAACGTTTTAACAATCTTCCGCCCATTGGCGAAATTGTTTTATCAATTACATTTAAAAGTGTTACTGCGTTTATAGAATTCGGATTATACAATTCTAAATTTCTGACTGTAAATCTGTCCATCCAAACATAATTGTCTTCAGCAATTCTACCAATATGTTGAATGTGTTTTAACTGATTATGTTGTGTTTCTGATAAATAATACAACACAGCACCGGCAGCAATAATTCCGTTTTTTAAATCCTGAATTCCAAAACCTTTTAAGCTTTTTACTTCAAAATGATTGTGTAACGTTTCGTTTGCATATTCTTTTTGAAAAACCCAATCGTCTAAATAAAAAGTATAATATCTATTTTCAAAAAGTTCTAAAAATTGTTGTTTGTGTTGTTTTTGAACCAAGACTTCACTCGGACTAAAATTTTGCAACAATTTATCTATGTATTCTGCATTTCCTTGTGCCACCAAATATTCACCAGTAGAAACATCTAAAAATGAAATTCCGAGTTGTTTTTTATCAAAATGAACCGCCGCTAAAAAGTTGTTTGTTTTGGTTTGTAAAACTTCGTCGTTTAAAGAAACTCCAGGAGTCACTAATTCTGTAACACCACGTTTTACAATGGTTTTGGTCATTTTCGGGTCTTCTAACTGATCGCAAATGGCAACACGCATTCCTGCTTTTACCAACTTTGGTAAATAGGTATTTAAAGAATGATGTGGAAAACCAGCCAAAGCAGTTTCTGTTTCACTTCCTGCGCCACGTTTTGTAAGTGTAATCCCTAAAACGCCTGCCGCTTTTTTAGCATCATCACCAAAGGTTTCGTAAAAATCTCCTACTCTAAAAAGTAACATTGCATCAGGATATTTAGTCTTGATGGCATTGTATTGTTTCATTAAAGGAGTTACCTTTTTTACTTTTGGTTTTGCCAAGTTTTTGGAAATTTTCAGTTAGTTTTGCGAAGATAAAAATTAGTAAGCAGTTATCAGTAGCAGTTTACAGTGAACTTATTCACAAGATATGAGGAAATTAAAAAATAATGAGTTAGGTAGAATTTCGGTTGATGAATTTAAAACCGTTAAAAAAACACCAATAATTGTAGTTTTAGACAACATTAGAAGTTTAAATAATATTGGTTCTGTTTTTAGAACTAGTGATGCTTTTTTGATAGAAAAAATATACTTGTGTGGTATTTGTGCAACGCCACCAAATAAAGACATTCATAAAACTGCTTTGGGAGCAACAGAATCTGTAGATTGGGAATATGTAGAAGATACGCTTACGCTTATTCAAAAATTGAAAGATTCAAAGATTAAAGTCTTGTCTATAGAACAAGCAGAAAATAGCACAAAACTAGACACTTTTTATCCGAAGAAAGGAGAAAAATATGCCATTGTTATGGGTAACGAAGTAAAAGGTGTGCAACAAGACGTTGTAAATGCGTCTGATTTGTGTATCGAAATTCCGCAATTAGGTACCAAACATTCTTTAAATATATCTGTAACTACAGGAGTTGTAATTTGGGATTTGTTTTCTAAAATGATGAAAAACAGTTGATTTTTAAACTTAAAAGAGTATTTTTAAACCATAATCTATAAAATTGAAGAATATGTTTAAAGAAAATTTAAGTTTAGATGAATTAACAATGAATTTATCTCCTGGAGATTCTGGAGCTACCGAAACTGGAGGAACTGGAGAGAGTGGAGGAGGAACAGCAGGAGGAGATGATCCTGAGAAAAAATAAATTTTACCTTTACATTTATATGAAACCTTAATTTATTTAAGGTTTTTTTTAATTTTAAATATTATTCTGTTGAAAAAGTTTTCTTTTTTACTCTTTTTTAGCTTTTCTTTTTGCATTTTTTCACAAGATAAAATTCAAGAAAAAAAAGACTCGTTGCTTACTTATATAGCAAAATTAAAGAGTAAAGAACTTACGCAAGAAAAAAAAGAGGCTTATGCATTAAAGTCTATCAACTTAGTAAAAGACTTAGATGATAGTTTAAAATATGAGGCAAATATTAAAATTGCTCTCATGTATTTTAGAGTGAGAAAATTAGATTCTTTTAAAAAATATAGTCTAATTTCTCAAAGAAAAATAAAAGCTACAAAAGATTTACAAAAGCTACAAAAGACACATTTTTATTTAGCAACCTATTACAAGTACAAAGTAATACCAGATAGTGCTTATTATCATTACAACATTTCTAAAAACATTTTACTAGAACTTGGAGATACAATTACTGCTGGTAGAAGATTGTTAAATGTTTCTTCAATTCAAATGAATGAAAAAGATTTGTTAGGAGCAGAAATTACAGCTATAACTTCATTAAGATATGTTGATAAATCTAACTTAAATAGAATTAAGTCTGACTTATATAATAATTTAGGCCTTATTGCCAAAAAAAGAAATAATTACGATGAGGCTTTAAAATACTTTGAGAAGAGTTTTCAGTATATAAAAGACTTAAAGGAAAATAATAAAATAATAAAATCTAAATTAAACTATTATAATAATAGTGCTTTAGTATATCAACTAAAGAAAGATTATAAAAAGTCTAATGTATATATAAAACAAGGGTTATTGTATGATAGTATTAAAGTTAAATTTACAAATAACTATGTTACTCTTCTTCAGAACTTAACATTAAATAACTACAAACTTCATAACGAAAAGAACCTTCTAAATAATTATAATGAAATTTTAGAGATTAGTAAAAAAGAGCATTTTATTAAAACCATTTGTACTACAAATAATTTATTGGCTTTTTATTATAGAGAAAAGAAAGATATTAAAAAAGCTTTATTTTATGCAAATGAAGGGTTAACGTATTCTAAAAAAATAAACGAAAATGAAAGGACTTTAGATGCTTTAAAGTTGCTGTCTGAATTAACGGAAGGAAATACTTCTAAGAATTTTTTATCAGCATATATTCAGTTAAATGACAGTATGTATATTAGAGAACGAGGTTTAAAAAACCAGTTTGCTAAAATTAGATATGAAACCGAAAAAACAGCACTTGAAAACAGTAATTTAAAAGTTACAAACGACAAGAATAAGCTTGAACTAGAAAAAGAGAAACAACAAAAATTAATTGGTTGGCTCTTTGCAGGAGCAGGTTTACTTTTTATTGGTTTTGGGTATTTAGTAGTTACAAATAGAAAAAAGAAGCTTTTATACGATTCGCAATTAAAACAAATTGAAGCTCGTGAAAAAGAGCGTCAACAAATAGCTAAATCATTACATGATGAGGTTGCAGGAGACATTAGAATACTTCATAAAAAACTGGTAAAAAATAACTTAATAGATGAATCTAACGCTTTAGAAACAGTAAAAGATAATGTTAGAACATTGTCACATCAATTAAGTAGTGTTTCATTTAGCGATGTTACTTTTAAAAATCAAATTATAAATTTAGTATCAGATTATTTTGATGCAGATTTTATAATTAGAATTAAAGATATAAATGCTGTAAATTGGATTGATGTTAATAAATCTATTAAGAGAACGCTGTTTTTATCAATAAGAGAAAGTATTCAAAATATTGATAAATATGCTGAAGCTAAAAAAGTTTCAATCAGTTTTTTTAAAAGCAAAAAAGACATTCTCTTAACAATTGAAGATGATGGAATTGGCTTTGATATAATGAAAAGTAAAAAAGGAATTGGCTTAAAAAATATGAAAGAGAGAGTAGAAGAAATTAATGGTTGTTTCACTCTTAAGAGTGAGGTAAAAAAAGGAACAATAATTACAATTGAAATCCCTTCAAATGGAAAATAAGTTAAGAATATTAGTAGCAGATGATCATCAATTAGTTATACAAGGAATTTTATGTTCTTTAAAAGAAGTTGGAGATTTTGATGTGGTAACCACAAATACTTGTGATGAAGCTTTTCAGTTGATAAAAAGCAACCAAAAAAGTAATCCTTTTCAGATTCTTTTTACAGATTTAAGTTTTGATAATACTACAGAAGATTCTTTAATTGATGGTGGAGAAGAGCTTATAAAAGCAATTAAAAATAACGAGTTTAATATTAAAATTGCTGTAATAACAGGACATGCAGAAACCAATAGAGTTTATAACGTTATTAGTAATTTAAATCCTGATGCATACCTATTAAAAAGTAAATGTGATGCTACAGAAATTGGTTTTGCTGTTAAAAAGATGTTGCAAAACGAATTTTATTATACTCATGAGATTCATCAAAAAATAATGCGCAGAAACATCATTCAAATTCAAATGGATGATATTGCTATACAAATATTAAAAGAGCTGCCAAATCACGCTAAAATAAGTAATTTAGAAGGTGTAATTACTAAAGCTGATGGTTCATTAATTAAACTTAGGTCTATAGAAACTAAATTAGCAAACCTAAGAACAGATTTAAACGCAAATAACAATACAGATTTAGTATTAAAAGCTAAAGAACTAGGTATTATAGACTAGAATTTTAGTTTTGCGGAAAACCACATTTTATTTTTCGGGGTTTTACATTTTAATTTAAATGATCGTTATTATCTTAGTAAGACAATTATTGCGAGTTCAATAAATTAAATTACTACAAAAGAGTGTATTCCCCAGCTTTTAATTATTAAGCCTTTTTGAGAAATCAGAAAGGCTTTCTTAATTATTAAATTGTATATATAAAATTAAAATAAATACAACTGTATATGTTTCTGATAATCAGTATTTTATTTTGAATTATTTTATTTTGCGGAAAACCACATTTTTAACTACGGTTTTTCACACTCTTTAACTTAATTGCTACAATATATTTGTAGTATTATTATTTGAAACCGATAGATTTTAGGGAATTATTGCTTAAAATAGTATAACTACTAGTGAAAAAAAGGAAAAAGAAAAAAACTCTCTTATATTATAAGAGAGTTTTTTTTATATACCTAAAATTAATTTTGCAATCATAAAGTAAATTAAGATTCCAAAAATATCATTTGATGTTGTAATAAACGGACCTGTAGCAATTGCAGGATCTATACCTCTTTTGTTTAAAAACAAAGGAACAAAAGTACCAATTAAGCCAGCTATAATTATAACTACAACTAAAGATACCGAAATTGCCAAAGCAAGATTTATTTCTCCTTTATAAGCCCATACAAATAAGAATAAAAAGATAGCTAGAATTGCACCGTTAAGAGCTGCTAACAACATTTCTTTAAAAAGCCTACTATTTATACTTCCTTTTACATCGTCATTTGCTAAACCTTGTACAATAATTGCAGAAGATTGTACACCAACATTTCCTGCCATTGCAGCAATTAAGGGTGTAAAAAAGAATAGTGTTGCGTATTTAGAAAAAACAGTATGAAAGCCTTCCATAATTATAAAAGCGCCAACACCACCAATTAAACCTAAGAAAAGCCAAGGCAATCTTGCTCGTGTAAGTTCTAAAATACTATCGTCTGAGTCTACATCTTGTACTAAACCAGCTGCCATTTGGTAATCTTTGTCGGCTTCTTCTTTTAATACATCTACAATATCATCAATAGTAATTCTACCTAATAAAACGTTATTATCATCTACAACAGGTATTGCTTCTAAATCGTATTTAGCCATTATTTTAGCAACCTCTTCATCGTCTTCTTTTACATTTACAGCATCTACTTTTGCTTTAGAAATGTCTGCTATTTTTTGGTCGGATTTTGCAATAATTAAATCTTTTAAAGAAAGTCTACCTACCAATTTATCATCTTTATCAACTACATAAATAGAGTGTACACGTGTAACATCTTTTGCTTGTCCTCTAATTCTTCTCATGCATCCAGCAACCGTCCAAGTTTCATATACTTTTACAAGCTCTTTAGCCATTAAAGCACCTGCAGTGTCATCTTCATAAGAAAGCAACTCTTTTATATCTGCAGCAAGTTCATCATCATCTAAAGCATTAATTACACGTTCTTGTCTTTCATTAGAAAGCTCACCAATAATATCTGCTGCATCATCAGTATCCATTTCTCCAACTTCTTCTGCAATTTCTTTAGCAGATAAGTTTTTAAGAATTTTTTCACGAATATCTTCGTCTAATTCAGTAAGAATTTCAGATGTTTTCTCGCTATCTAGTAATTTTATAATATAGATTGCATCATCAAAACTTAATTCTTCTAAAACTTCTGCAATATCTGCAAAGTGTACATCAGAAAATAAAGAAGAAATTTTTTTCTCTTCCTTACTATTAATAAGAGTTGTTAAGTTCTCTAAAAAAATATCTGTGATTTCAAATGGCATCTGTAGCTATTTTTTGGGTAAGTGTAATAAATTCGTTTACCGATAATTGCTCGGGTCTTCTAACAAATATAGGGTCTTCTTTTAAAGAATCCGAAAGATTAAAGGATTTTAAACTAGATCGTAGCATTTTTCTACGTTGATTAAATGCTGTTTTTACCACTCTAAAAAATAATTTTTCATCAACAGGTAAGGTATAATTTTCTTTTCGGGTTAATCTTATTACACCAGAATCTACTTTTGGCGGCGGATTAAAAACCGTTGGAGGTACCGTAAACAAATATTCAACATCAAAAAAAGCTTGTGTTAAAACAGAAAGAATTCCGTAAACTTTAGACCCCTCTTTTTCTGCAATTCTTTTGGCAACTTCTTTTTGAAACATACCAGAAAATTCTGGCACAAAATCTCTGTATTCAATGGCTTTAAAAACAATTTGAGTAGAAATATTATATGGAAAATTACCAATAATAGCTACTTGTTCTTTATTAAAAACTGTTGGTAAATCTTTCTTTAAAAAATCGCCTTCAATAATTTCGAAATTTTCTTTAGAGGTGTCTAATTTTATATGTTCTAATGGAAACGTATCATGCAAATAAGCAACAGATTCGCGGTCTAATTCCATGACCGTAACTTTTGGTTCTTTTTGTAGTAAATACTTAGTTAAAACACCCATTCCTGGACCAATTTCTAATACATTTTTATAATTAGTACCAATTAAAGCATCTGCAATGTTTTTGGCAATACTTTCATCTATCAAAAAATGTTGACCTAAATGTTTTTTTGCTCTTACAGACATAATAATTAGCTTTAAACTACAAGAGCAAAAGTACTCTAAATTTTTGCCATTTTTTAGTTAGTTTATAGGATTAATAAACTAACTAAATTTTAAAATTCTTGGTAGATTTTTTATGTTTTACCGTTCTTTTTAATTACTAACATTTGTTGGGTAAAACTCTTTTATTAACCTTAATTCGGTTCTAAAAGCTAGCATTTTATCACCAAATTTTTTTAGACTTTCTACTTGTAGTTTTTCTGCGTCTTCTTTATAATAGTCGTCTAACTCTTCTCTGGTTGTTGCGGTATATTGTACAGAGTATGTTTTACCACCCATTTCTTCATCTACCAAAACTTCTGTAAGTTTTGCAGAAATAAATTTACCAGTATTTAAAACATTCGGAATATGAGATTCCATCCATGTTAACCATTCTTTATGAACAGTTTCATCAATATTTATAGTTACGTTGTATATGTACATAAAATTTGGGTAATTGTTTATTTGTGTATAAGTGTTCTATTGCACTTTATCTCCTCTTAATTTTCTATACTTCTTTCTAGCTTCAACCAAGTAAATACTAGATGAGTGGTCAAAAATTATCTTCTGATAATATTCTTGTGCTTTTTCTGTGTTGTTTAGGTTGTTGTTATATATTTCTGCCACCATATAATAAACATCATCTGTTAAAAAACCTTGATTATCTGCCGCAATTATTTTTGCTAAACTTAAAATTGCTTCTTCGTATTTTTTCTGTTTGATAAATAATTTTGCTTGAAAAAATAGTACATCATCATAAATAACTTCTCCAGGAACTAAACCATTTGGAAGAATTTCTTTATAAACAAACAAACCTTCTAATTCAGATAATGCCTCCTCATCTTTATTTTGATAAGCCAGCAATTCTGCTCTCGCCAATTGTTTTAATCCAGAAGGGATAGAATCTACAGGTTCATTGTCTGAGATTTTTAAAAACAAATCTACAGCATCGTTTGCAATAAGTTGAGTTGTAGATCCTTTTAAAACTTTTAGTTGTGCTTTTGCCCAAGTAAAATCTCCTTTAAAATAACTAGTTTGTGCTACTTTAAAACGAGCCTGTTGTGCTAGTTCATGATTTTTTAGTTGTGTTTGAATTTGAGAAAAATAGATTAATGCTTTATTAAACTTACTTGTAAATACTAAAACATCGCCAAGTTTTAGTTTAATTCTTGCTTTATCAAATTTTGTTCTAGACAATGCTAAAGCTTCTTCTAATACAGTTTTCGCTTTCTCAGGATTGTTTTTGCTAAATGTTAAAAAATCTGCATATTCAACTTGTAATTTTATAGTAAATTGATTTTTACCAAACTGAGAAAATAATGATTGAAATAATTGATCTGTTTCTGGGTTTTCTGATGCTATTGCAATTTTTGATAAGTATAGGTTTGCATCAATTTTCTCTTCTTTTATAATTGATTTTTCGTTGATAAAATCGAAACATAACTTTGAAGATTCATAGTTTTTATTTTCAAAAGCTATTTTTCCTAAGTCAAAAATTACAGATAAGTCTGTAGGGTTTCTTTGATATAAAGCTTTCTCTTGTATTAATGCTTTGTTGTATTGTTTTTGTTGTGTAAATAGCCAACTTAATAAAACATTCCATTCATTTTTAGGGTTGCTTATAGATTTTCTTAAAAGTGTTTTTCTAAATAAAATATTGGTTTCACTTTCTGGGTCATCCGTAATATACTTACTAGCATACCTTTGTACTAAATTTAGGTAACTTTCTTGTTTATCAATTAAATTTATATAGGATTCAAACATTTTTTTGAATTCTCCTTTTTCTCCATAAATCTGTGCAATTTGAAAATTGTAATTTGCATTAGGATTTTTATCCATTGCTTTTTCATAAGCTAAAATTGCATTGTCTAATAAACTATAGTCTTTAAAAAGACGACCAATTGTACCGCCATAAGCAGCATTTTTATCTAAAGATTTTATGGCCTTTTGGTAATTTGTATTTGCTAATTCTTTAAGTTGTTGACGCTCGTAATTATATCCTAGAAATACATACAAATAAATTTGAGATGCATTTTTTTGAATCCTCTTTTTAAGTAAATTTTCTACAATTTTAAAATTATCTGTCTGTTGATAGCAAGTAATTAATCTGTTAAGATAGGTTGTGTTAAACGGACTCTTATCATATAACTTTTTGTAAATCTGAGTTGCTTTTTCATATTCTCCTTGTCTGTAATAATTTTCGGCTAATTGAAAATCGTTTTGTGTGGTCTTCTTTTGTGCAATAGAGAAGGTGCTTATAAATAGGAAAACAACAAGAAAATATTTTTTCATAATGATCAAAGATAATCAAGATAAATGTTAAATTTTTATTAAACCAGTCTATTTTTCAATGTTAGACTGTAACGTTTTGGCACGAATATTGTCTATAGAGTATATAACCAATCAAAACATTAGTATGAAAGATTTAACTAACAAATACGAAAGTGCAAAAAACAACTCTATCGAGTTTATGAAAAACGGTCAAATTAGTGCTTATTTTAATGCACTTTTAGAAATGAATAAATACAAAAGATTAATGGTTGCTGTAGTTGCAAACTAAAGTTAATTTGTATTCATCAGTTTACAGTAAGCAGTCTTAAAACGGACTGCCAACTGCTACTGAATATTCTTTACTTTATATAGTCAAATCCGCAATAAGGTACCAATACATCTGGTATTTTTATTCCGTCTGCCGTTTGATAGTTTTCTAAAATACCTGCTAAAACTCGTGGTAAAGCTAATGAACTACCGTTTAAAGTGTGTGCTAATTCGCTTTTACCTTCTTTGTTTTTAAAACGAAGTTTTAATCTATTTGCCTGAAAAGCTTCAAAGTTAGATGCAGAACTAATTTCTAACCACCTATCTTGTGCCGTAGAAAATAATTCGAAATCGAAAGTTAATGCAGCTGTAAAACCTGTATCTCCACCACATAAACGTAAAATTCTATACGGTAACTTTAACTCTCTTAAAATTTCTTTTATATGTTCTACCATGCCGTTTAAAGCTTGGTAAGAGTTATCTGGGTGTTCTATTCTTACAATTTCTACTTTGTCAAATTGATGTAATCTATTTAAGCCACGAACATGTGCACCATAACTACCCGCTTCACGTCTAAAACAAGGCGTATAACCAGTAACCGATATTGGAAATTCTGATTCTTGCAATAAATTACCACGAAACATATTTGTAATTGGTATTTCTGCAGTTGGTATTAAATATAAGTCATCTACTGTAGAATGATACATTTGCCCATCTTTATCTGGTAATTGACCTGTTGCAGTTGCAGAAGCTTCATTAACAAGATGCGGAACTTGTACTTCTGTATAACCAGCTTTTGTGTTTTTGTCTAAAAAATAATTAATTAAAGCACGTTGTAATCTTGCACCTTTACCTTTATAAACTGGGAAACCAGCACCAGTAATTTTGTTACCTAATTCAAAATCGATAATGTCGTATTTCTTAGCTAATTCCCAATGAGGTAATGCATTTTCTCCTAAATCAGGAATTGATCCTTCACTAAAAATGTTCTCATTATCTTCTTCAGACGTTCCTGCTTTTACAGATATGTGCGGTATATTAGGAATTTGATATAAAAGCGTTTGTAATTCTTCTGCATAAGAGTTTAAACTCTCCGCTAATTCTTTAGATTTCTCTTTTAACTGTACAGTTTTTTCTTTTAAAAGATTTGCTTTTTGTACTTCTCCAGATTTAAAAAGTCCACCAATTTCTTTGGATAATTTATTAGATTCTGCCAAAGTATTATCCAACCCAACTTGAGTTGCTCTTCTGTTAACATCTGCTGTTAAAACTTGCTCAATAATAGTTTCTGCGTTTGCAAAATTTCGTTTTGCTAATCCTGCTAAAACGGTTTCTTTGTTTTCTCTAATAAAGTGTACTTGTAACATCTTTTCATGTTTTATAAGCCACAAATATACACGAAGATTAAGACTTTAGCAATGTAGTTTTAGAGATTGTTTTTTAAGTAATCTCTTGCAATTTCTTCATCTTTTTTAAGTTGATGAGTTAAGAGATCAATAGACTCAAATTTTTCTTCGTCACGTAAAAAATAAATAAGCTCAATCGTTAAGTTTTTATGATACAAATCTTGATTAAAATCAAAGAAATGAACTTCTATTGTTTGATGGTTTCCATTTACAGTAGGTCTATTTCCAATATTCATCATCCCAAAAACTGTTTTCTTATCTATGGTAGATTTTACAACATAAACTCCCGTTTTAGGAATTAGCTTGTACGATTCTTTTACGTCTATATTTGCTGTAGGATACCCTATTTTTCCGCCTAATCTTTTACCGTTTACTACATTTCCATTTAGCATAAAATTATATCCTAAATAATCATTTGCAGTTTTTAAATTACCGGCAGCTAATGCGCGTCTAATTTTTGTAGAACTTACAGAAACAGTATCTATATCTTGTGCAGGTATTTCTTCAACCTTAAACTCATATAAATGGCTATATTCTGTTAGTTGCGTAATATTACCTTCTCTGTTTTTTCCAAAATGATGATCGTAGCCAATAATTAATTTAGAAATTTTAAGCTGATTTACCAAAATATCTCTCACAAATTCAAGCGCAGACATTCTAGAAAACTCTTTACTAAAAGGATGAATAATTAAATAATCTAAACCTGTTTTAGCTAATAAAGCAGCACGTTCATCAATGGTATTAATTAATTCTATAGAAGCATCTTTTTGTAAAACCATTCTAGGATGCGGAAAAAAAGTTAAAACCACAGATTTTTTGTTGGCTTTTTTGGCTTCTTTAACTAGTTTTTCAATAATTTTTTGATGCCCAAAATGTACGCCATCAAAAGTGCCAATGGTTACATATGTTTCCTCTTTAACAGAGAATTTAGAGGTGTTTTGTACGATATTCAAAAAAAGAAATTTTTGTAAAGAACAAATGTACAATAACTGAAATTGATAACGAAAAGAAAACGATGGGGTTTTTTTAGTGAATTGTTACCTAATAAAGACCTTATTTTTTGTGATTACCATAAAATTTGTATACAAATATTCAATAATTCAAAAAAAATTGTATTTTGCGAAGTAGTTAACAAATAATTCAAATTATGATAAAAAAATTTTTACTAATTGCGTTTGTGGTTTTTGGTAGTGCAGCTATGTTTGCTCAAACAACCATTACAGGTACTGTAAAAGACGCAAAAACAGGAGAGACACTTCCTGGTGCTAATATTAAAATTTCTAGAAAAGCTGTAGGAACAAATACAGATTTTGATGGAATGTTTGTTTTAAGTACAACAGACGCTCCTCCATTTACGTTAGAAATTTCTATGTTAGGGTTTCAAACAACAAAGGTTGAAATAACTAAAAACAATCAAAAAGTTGAGGTTAGTTTAACAGAAAACGCAACATCTTTAGACGAAATAGTTGTTTCTGCATCTAGAACTCCAGAACGTATTATGGAGTCTCCTGTAACTGTAGAAAGAATGGATTCTAGAGCAATTAAAAACACCTCTGCACCGTCTTTTTATGATGGTTTAGAAAATTTAAAAGGTGTAGATGTTAACACTAATAGTTTAACATTTAAGTCTGTTAATACAAGAGGGTTTGCTACATTTTCTAATACACGTTTTATGCAGTTAGTAGATGGTATGGATAATTCATCACCAGCATTAAACTTTGCATTAGGTAACTTATTAGGTATGTCTGAATTAGATGTAAAAACAGTTGAATTATTACCAGGAGCTTCTTCTGCATTATATGGTGCAAATGCTTTTAATGGTATTATGTTTATGACAAGTAAAAGTCCTTTTGATGATCAAGGAATTAGTCTTTCTTTAAAAGGAGGTATTACAAGTCAAGCTGCAGCTGGTAATAATGAGTATAAAGATTTTAACATTAGAATGGCACATGCTTTTTCTGATAAATTTGCAGTAAAAGCAACTTTATCTTATTTAAAAGGTGAAGAATGGCATGCTACTGATTACAGAAATACTGCAAACGGAGTTTACGCTTCTGGAGATAGAAATTCTGATAGAAATTATGATGGTTTAAATGTTTATGGAGATGAGGTTTCTACAAACATTAGAGGTGTGGCTCAAACTTTAGAGTCTTTAGGTATTTTACCTGGTGGTGCAGCTGCATTAGTACCAAGTGAAAGTATAAGTAGAACAGGTTATAATGAGGTAGATTTAATGAGCTATGAGGCTAAAAGTGTTAAATTTGGAACGTCATTAAATTATAGACCTTGGGGTAACGATCGTTTAGAGATTATTTGGAATTCTAAATTTGGTGTTGGTAATACTATTTATCAAGGAACAAATAGATACAATATTAAAGACTTTTTTATGGAACAACATAAATTAGAATTTAAAGGCAAAAACTTTTTTGTAAGAGGTTATGTTACTAGTGAAGATGCAGGTAATTCTTACGATTCTCGTTTTGCAGCAATTAATATTAACAGATCATGGAAAGATGACAATACTTGGTTTGGAGAGTATGTAGGAGCTTATGTTTTAGGAACTCTTAGTGGTCTAACATCTGATCAAGCACATGCAGCTGGTAGACAAACAGCAGAGGCTGGTAGATTATTACCAGGTTCAAGTGCATTTAATGCTGCATTTAATGAGATAATTCAAAATCCAGATTTAACTACTGGAGCAAAATTTCAGGATAACACAAAGTATTACCATGCAGATGCAAACTATAATTTCCAAGATTACATAGATTGGGCAGATATACAAGTTGGTGGTTCTTACAGACTATATTCTTTAAACTCTAACGGAAGTATCTTTACAGATTATGATGGACCAATCGAATATAATGAATTTGGTGTTTACACTCAATTACAAAAGAAATTTTTAGAAGATGATCGTTTAAAGTTTACAGCTTCTGTTCGTTACGATAAAGCACAAAATTTTAAAGGTAACGTATCTCCAAGAATATCTTTAGCGTATGCAGCTGGAGAAAACAAAAATCAAAATTTTAGAGCATCTTTTCAAACAGGTTTTAGAAACCCTACAACACAAGATCAATATATTGGTTTAAATGCAGGTAGAGCTTATTTAGTGGGTTCTGCTCCAGATAATTTAGATAGATATCAAACTCAGCCATTATTAGTAAGTGGTTTTGGTCAAGGTATTTTAGGTTCTTCAACGATAGAAATGTCGGGTAGAGCAGCTTATGAAAACGCATTTTCTGCTAGTTCTGTTACAGATTTTGCTGCAGGAAAAGTTGCAACGCCTACTGTTGCTAATGTAGCTTTAGTAGCTCCAGAAAAGGTTACTGCTTACGAAGTTGGTTATAGAGGTTTGGTAGAAGCAGGAGAGCAAAGAATAACTGTAGATTTAAGTGTTTATTATAACAGTTATGAAGATTTTATTGCTGGTAAAAATGTTGTTTCACCATTTTATGGAACAGTAGGAGATAACTCTTTATCTTTAGCAGCTTTAGGTAATGGAGATTATACTGTTTTTCAAACATATACAAACTCAGCAGCAGATATTAGTTCTTATGGTGCTACAATTGGTTTAAATACTAAAATTTTAAATGGTTTTAACTTAGGATTAAATTATACATATGCTAAATTTGATTTTGATCAAGCATCGGATCCAGATTTTGAAGCAGGATTTAATACTCCAGAACATAAAGTTAAAGTACAATTTGGTAAAAGAGATTTGTTCAAAAACTTTGGATTTAATATTAACGCAAGATGGCAAGATGAATATAGATGGGAATCTACTTTCTTAGATGCAACAATTGGTTCTAGAACAGTTTTAGACGCTCAAATTAACTATAGAGTTCCTAACTTAAAATCTGTTTTTAAATTAGGAGGAGCTAATTTAACAGGTAAAGAATATGTAAGTGCTCCAGGTGTTGGTGCAGTTGGTTCTCAATATTACCTTTCTTGGACAATAAATAACTAATAATAATTAAGATATTTTATGAAAAATTATAAATATATAGGTTTGTTTCTTTTATCACTTGGGTTTGTTTCTTGTGATGTAGATAACGAATTAGAAACGATACCTGCAGAAGTTGTTGCAAATGTAGCATTAAATACAAACGGATTAGATTTCTCTAAGTACGTTTCTGTTGGTGCATCTTTTACAGCAGGTTATACAGACGGAGCAATGTTTGCTGCAGCTCAAGGAAATTCTTTTCCTAATATTTTAGCTTCAAAATTTGGAACCGATTTTAAACAGCCTTTAATGGCAGATAATATTGGAGGTTTAGTGTATGCAGGAGCAGCTGTACAACCACCAAGATTTTATTTTGATGGTTCTGGTCCGGCAAGATTACCTGTTTTACCAACTACAGAGTTAACAACAGTTCTTTCTGGTCCTTTTAATAACTTTGGTGCTCCTGGAGCAAAAAGTTTTCACTTAGGTGTACCTGGTTATGGGCAATTAAACCCTTATTTTGGTAGAATGGCTTCTACACCTGGAGCAACAGTTATGGGAGATGCTTTAGCTCAAAGTCCAACATTTTTTACGTTATCAGAAATTGGTGGTAATGATGTTTTAGGATATGCACTTTCTGGAGGTTCTGGAGTAGATCAAACAGGAAACTTTGATCCAGCTACTTATGGAATTAATGATATTACTGATCCTAATGTTTTTGCACAAGTTTTTAGTGGTATGGTTACTGCTTTAACAGCAAATGGAGCAAAAGGAGTTGTAGCTAATTTACCTTACATTACAGATTTAGCTAATTTTACAACAGTGCCTTATAATGCAGTGCCCTTAGACGCAGCTACTGCCGGTTTATTAAATGCTGGTTATGCACCATATAATGGTGGAATTCAACAAGCTTTTGGCTTTTTAGTTCAATTGCAATTAATGACACAAGAACAAGCTTCAGCTGAAATAGCGAAAAGAACAATTAACTTTACTGAAGGACAAAACGCTGTAGTTATTGTTGATGAAGATTTAACAGACTTAGAAGCTTTAAATCCTGCGTTTGCTGGATTAAAACAATATAGACATGCTACTTCAGAAGATTTATTATTATTAGCAAATGCTGCTTTTATTGGTACTACCGTTGGTGGAAATGCTCAATTAATAAACGGAGTTTCTGTTCCTTTAGGTGACGAGTGGGTTTTAACACCACAAGAACAAGGGGCTATTAAGACAGCTACAGATGCATATAATACAACTATAGCTGCAGTTGCTGGTGCAAACCCAAATGTTGCCTTAGTAGATTTTAATAGTGTTTTAACTGAAGCTTCTACTGGTATTATGTTTGATGATTATACAATGACAACTAATTTAGTAACTGGTGGTTTAGTTAGTTTAGATGGTGTACATTTAACTGCAAGAGGTTATGCTTTAATGGCAAACAAAATTTTAGCAGCAATGGATGCAGAATTTGGATCTAACTTTACTTCTGCTACAGATGGTTTAGCTAAAGCTGGAAACTACCCAACAAATTACTCTCCTTCACTGAGATAGTTGTTAAATTATAGATAAAATAAAAAGGTTGAGAATTTAATTCTCAACCTTTTTTTATTTTGAATATTTTTCAAGAAGTAAATAAATATCTTTTAATTCTTTTGGAGGATTTCCATGATCAAACTCAATAGACTCGTAACTTGTATTATTCTTTTTAATCGTAAACTTAGCAGATAAAGCGTTATCTGTAAATCGTTTGTTAGAAGGAGCTGTTAAATTTGCTATTTCCGATAGTTTAATACTGTAAACAATATTATTTATATCGTTTACTTGAATCTTGCTTAAAACTGTTGATTTTTTATCTGTATTCGATTTATAAAGAAGATTATTTTCTTTAAAGCCTATGCTTACAATACTACCTCTTGTTTGAGCCACATAAGAAATTTCAAAAGCAGTATTGATGTCTTTATCTTGTGCAGTACAACTTGTAAGTACAAATAGTAAAAAAGGAAATGTAATTTTAATTAATGTTTTCATTATCTAATAAATTTTTGAATTTTAAAAGTATAAAAAAAGACGTCTAAAAAAGACGTCTTTAATATTTTAAAAATAGAATAGTTTATTTAGTTTTCAGCTAAAGAAGATCTAGCACCTCCAGAAGCAAAAATTGCTCTCATTCTATTTCTTTGACCATCTGTAAACATATACATACAAGCATCATCAGTATAATCCATATAATTCATAGTCATATCAGTTGTTTTACAGTTAACTGTTGGAAAAGAAGGACAACCGTAATTTGGTCCATCAGAACTTGGTGTATCTGTAACAAAATCATCTTGACGACATCTACCATCGCCCCAAATGTGGCGTAAGTTTAAGTAATGACCAACTTCATGTGTAGCTGTTCTTCCTTTATTAAAAGGAGCAGAAACATAACCTGTTGTTCCAACATATTGTGGAGAAATAACAACACCGTCTGTTGCAGAATTACCTCCAGGAAATTGTGCATATCCTAAGATGCCACCACCTATTTCTGCTACCCAAATATTTAAATGCGTACTAGGTGTTACTGGAGGATAAGCACTTTTTACAGCGTTATTGGTTCCCCATGATGCAGTACTATTAGAATGTCTAAAAACTCCAGCTAAACTAAATTCAATTTCAGCATCTGTTGCGTCATTTTCGAATGTAGAACCTGAAGGCAAATTTAAATCACTATTGTTTTTTCTAAAATCTGCATTTAAAACACTCATTTGAGAGTTTATTTGCGCATCTGTAATATTTTGATTGTTATTACTATAAACAATATGGAAATATACAGGAATTGTTATAATACCTAAACCGTCATTTATTGGTGCAACATCAACATCGTCACTAGATGATCCTCCTCCAGATCCTCCTCCACCTTTAACAGGCTTCCCTTTAGCAGCTAAAAATTTTCTAGTAGAAAACTCAACATCATACATTTTTTTGTATAATCCTGGGTTTTCTTTTAATTGTCTATTTAAAACTTGCATTGAATGGCATTCTTTTCCGCCTTTTACGTCAGCACCTCTCGCTTCATATTCATCCGTATGAACATAAAAATTAGACATGTCAATTTTTGTTTGTTGATCGTTTGGTAGGTCAGAAGAATTTTCTTGACATCCAATAAAAGTTCCAGCTACAATTAGTAGCCCAAAAAGTGTTTTTCTCATTTTGTTGATTGAATTTAGGGATTAATTAATTTGTTAAATTTTGTTAAAATATTAATTAAAAATCAATTAATTTGTTTAATTTTTATTAAAAAAATAAAATTTTATTAAAATTTTAACAATACGAATATACACTTTAATTTTTATTGTGCAATTAAAGTTCATTTTTTGAAAACAAAAAGCACTTTTATAATTCTATAAAAGTGCTTTTTAATAGATGTAAATTTATTTTTAAGATAGCATTCTATGTGCTCTTTTAACACCTGCTACTAAAATATCTATTTCTTGTTTTGTATTGTAAAATGAGAAGGAAGCTCTTACGGTTCCTGGTATTTTATAGAAGTTCATAATAGGTTGTGCACAATGATGACCAGTTCTAACAGCAATACCTAATTTATCTAAAATTGAACCAATATCATAAGGATGAATTTTATCAATATTAAAAGAGATTACTGCAGTTTTATTAGAAGAGGTTCCATAAATTTTTAAACCTTCTATTTTTAATAACTCTTGTGTTCCGTAGTTTAAAAGTTCATTTTCGTATGCAGAAATTGTATCAAAACCTACAGAATTCATATAATCTATAGCTGCTCCAAAAGCGATTCCTCCACAAATATTTGGTGTTCCTGCTTCAAATTTATGAGGCAAACCTGCATACGTAGTTTTTTCGAAGGTAACTGTTTCAATCATTTCTCCACCACCTTGGTATGGAGGTAATTTTTCTAACCATTCTTTTTTTCCGTATAATAACCCAACACCAGTTGGCCCGCATAATTTATGAGCAGAAGCTACATAAAAATCGACATCTAAATCTTGTACATCTGGTTTAATGTGTGGTGTTGCTTGTGCACCATCTATTAAAACAGCCGCATTTACTTTATGTGCAGCGTCAATTATTTCTTTAATAGGGTTTACGGTTCCTAAAGCATTAGAAACATGGTTACAAAATACTAATTTTGTAGTATCATTTAAAAGTTGGTGATATGTATTCATATCTAAAGATCCTTCTTCAGTCATCGGAATTACCTTTAAAATTGCTCCGGTTTTTTCGCAAAGCATTTGCCAAGGAACAATATTAGAATGATGTTCTAAAGCAGAAACAATAATTTCATCGCCTTTATTAAGAAGAGTAGCAAAACCTGAGGCAACAATGTTAATACTGTGGGTTGTACCAGCAGTTAAAATAATTTCGAAACTTTCTTTAGCATTAAAATGTTGTTGTACTTTAATACGTGCTTCTTCGTACTTGTCTGTTGCTTCTTGACTTAAAGTATGCACGCCTCTATGAATATTTGCATTATAATTACTATAATAATCTACAATAGAATCAATAACAATTTGAGGTGTTTGCGAAGTAGCGGCATTATCAAAATAGACTAAAGGTTTTCCGTGAACTGTTCTTTTTAGAATAGGGAAATCTTCTCTAATTTTATCAACATTAAACATAGTATTCATTTTATAAGACAAAGATAAACCTTGCATTGTTAAAGTGGTAAAAAAGTCAATATGAATTTCTTATTTTTACATCACTAAATAGCATTATCAATGAAAAATTTAAAAAGAGTTCTTTTAGCATTACTTGTAATTATTATAGTAGCTGTCGTTTATAATTACTCTAAATTAAATATTTTAGCAGGTTATTCTGCAAAAAGTATGGCTTCTTCTATTTATGTAGCAGATAGAACTTTGGAACTTACAGATACAACCGATAATAATTTTTCACCTATTAATTTAGCAGATGATACTGTAAATGCAGTAGAGAAATCTGCAACATCAAGTGCTTTTGGTTTATTAACTAGAAAAGCTTTTTATAGAGAAGGTTTAGGCGCTGTTTTAGCTTTAAAAGAGGAAGATTTAGATAAAGATTATTTAGCCCCAAAAAGAGCTATACCAGATAATACAACACCATTTCCGTTTGGAAACGGAGCACAAAAAGACACTGTTTTTAATAATGTAGATTATTCACAAATTAATAGAACATTAGATGTTTTATTTTATCCAGAAAATAAAACTAGAGCTGCTGTAGTAATTTATAAAAACCAAATAATAGCAGAACGTTATGCAGACGGATTTACAAAAAACTCTAAACTCTTAGGTTGGTCTATGACTAAAAGTATTGTGAGTACTTTATTTGGGGTTTTAGAACATCAAGATAAAATTAATGTTGAAAATGCGGCACCTTTTGATGCATGGAAAAAAGACAATCGAAAAGACATTACAATACATAATTTATTGCAAATGAATTCTGGATTAGAATGGGACGAAGATTACAATACAATTTCAGACGTTTCTAAAATGCTATTTCTAGAAAGAGATATGACAAAAATACAGATTGATAAACCTTTGGTAGGTAAACCAAATGAGAGTTGGAATTATTCTTCTGGAACTACAAATATGTTATCTGGTATTATTCGTAAACAGTTTAAAACACATCAAGAATATTTAGATTTTTGGTATACCGATTTAATTGATAAAATTGGTATGAATTCTATGATTGTTGAAACTGATTTGGCAGGTAATTACGTAGGTTCTTCTTATGCTTGGGCAACTGCTAGAGATTGGTCTAAACTAGGATTATTATATTTAAATAATGGTTATTGGAACGGAAAGGAGTTATTTAATGAAGATTGGGTAAAATATGCTACTAAACCAACTCCAACTTCTGATGGAGGGTATGGTGCCCAAATCTGGTTAAATGCTGGTAAAAGATATCCAAATGTACCAGAAACCATGTATTTTTTTAGTGGATATCAAGGACAGAATGTTTTTATTTTTCCAGAACAAGATTTAGTGGTTGTAAGAATGGGATTGTCTAAAAATGCAGATGTAAATGCTCTATTAAGTGGTATTGTTGAAAGTATTAAATAACTATGACGCTTAACTTTTTAGAGGTATTTACCTTAATCTCAATTTTTCATTGTTTTTTATTGAGTATTGTAATTCTGCTGTCAAAATTTTTAAAAAATGATACAAATAAGTACTTAGCATATACGCTTTTAACTTTATCTATTATTGGTATTAATAATTGGTTTTGGGATTTGAATAAAAATCCGATGGTTATAAGTATTTTAGATCTTTTCCTTTGGCAATTTTTTTATCCAAGTACACTTTTCGTTTTTTTTACAAAAAGCATTAAAAAAACAATCAGAAAGCACACACTAATTGTACTGTTTCTTCCTTTTGTTCTGTTAAGTATTTGTAACATTGTTATTACATTTCAAAACATATATGGATATTATCATATTTCTTTTTTATCAGAAAAAATTGTTTCAAATTTTTATCAAATAATTAGTTTTTTATCAATTGTGTTTCCGGTTATTATTTTTGGTTTCTCTTTTAAATTTTTATTTATTGATAAAACTGATGTAAAAACAAAATGGTTAAAATTATTTTGGATACTTTTCTTTTTTATTGAAGTTTATGGCTTTATTCTTGAATTTCATCGTTTTTTATACCTAGAAAGAAAATCACTTTCTTACTTGTGGATAGGCTTATCTATTTTCTTATACTGGTTAATTTATATAGGGGTTTATAAGTTTAAATTATCTAATGAGCAATATGAAATTAAAAAATATTTATCATCAAAAAGAGAAAAAATTAAACTTAAAGAAGTAACAGAGAATAAACACATTTTACAATTAATTTATTTAATTAACACAGAAAAGATTCATCATAATTCACTTTTAAACCGAGAACTTGTTGCAGATAAGTTAGGAATTAGCAGTGGGTATTTATCTCAAATTATTAAACCTACACAATTTAAAAACTTTACTTCACTTTTAAATTATTATAGGATAGAAGATGTAAAACAGATGCTTTTGCACCCTGATTTTTCTAATTACAGTCTATTATCTATTGGGTTAGAAGTTGGGTTTAATTCGAAAGCAACATTTTATAATTCTTTTAAAAAAAATACAGGAATTACTCCAAATGAGTATAAGAAACAAAACTTATAGGTCTTGTTTTCTTAGATTCTTACTTTTTTAAACCTCCTTAACATCAATTCTTAGTTTGTTTGCATTAAAATATAGACAACAAGAATCATGAAAAATTTATTTATTTTAATTTTTGCCTTTTCATTCACCTTTCAGATAAACTCACAAAAGCTGAATGACACCATTGTTATTAAGAATGTAAATGTAATACCAATGAATATTAATACTATTCTTAAGAATCGAGATGTATTTATAACAAATAAAAAGATTATCAATATTTCGATAACTGGAGAGCAACCTATAAAATTGAGTCATAAAATAATTAAAGGAGAAAATAAATATTTACTTCCGGGTTTTGCAGAAATGCATTTTCATAATCAGAATAATTTAAAAAGTGAGTTCAAACTTTTAATAGCAAACGGAATTACTACTGCTAGAAATATGGCAGAATACCAAGGTCAAGATCAAATAAAAAATAGAGAAATTGCAAAAGTAACTCAAATTGCTCCTCAATATTTTACAACTGGCCCATATTTAATGAGAAACAATTTTAAAACGCTAAATGATGTAAAAAAAGTAGTCTTACAACATAAAAAAAGAGGTTACGATTTTTTAAAATTAGCAGATAATTTACCTAAAGAGATCTATTTAGCTTTACTAGAAGAAACACATAATAATAAGATAAAGATTGTTGGTCATGGTCAACGTAAACTTCCATTAGAATATTCTTTAAGAATGAAATCTATAGCCCATGTAGAAGAGTTTATGAATATCTTACCTAAAGAATATTTAAAAAACGATAAAAAGCTAATCAATTATGCAAAAGAGATTAAAAACAATGGTGTGTACGTTTCTCCAACTCTAGGTATTTACAATATGATTATGAATTATGCCGATAATAATAAACACGTTAATTTAACAAATTCTAATAACTTAAAGTATTTACCAAAACACTACGCAGACTATTGGTTGTCCGACAGTATCAATTATAGAAAACACAATTGGTTTACTTCTAAAGAATCTTTAAAAAGGCTTCAAAAGGAGTTAAATTGGCAAAAGAAATTTACTAAAATACTACATCAAGAAAAAGTATATTTATTATCTAGCAGTGATACTTATGGTCTTTTTATTCCAGGTTTCTCTTTACACGAAGAGCTAGAATTTATAAACTCTTCTGGACTTTCTACTTACGAAACATTAAAAACAACCACAATAAATCCTGCAAGATATTTAAACACTATTTCTCAAGAAGGAACAGTTAATATTGGTAAAAATGCAAATCTCGTTTTATTGAATAAAAATCCTTTAGAGAACATCAAAAACACAAGAACAATCCAAGGTGTATTTTTAAAAGGGAAATGGTATTCTAGAAAGGATTTAAATATATTACTAAATGAAGTTGAAAAATCTTATATAAAAGATTAAACTATTGTTAGTTTTACACAATAAAAAACCACGCAATTTGCGTGGTTTATATTTTATAGAAATAAGCAACAAAGTTACTTATAAATCGAAACCAATATCTACACCTAGTTTATTGGCAATAATTTTTGTAATTCTAGATTTTACTTCTGGTATTTTTACACTTTCTAAAACAGTATTTGCAAAGGCAAACATTAATAATGCTTTTCCTTCTTTTTTAGGAATACCACGTTGTTGCATGTAAAATAAAGCATCGTCATCTAACTGACCAATAGTACAACCGTGAGAACATTTTACATCATCAGCAAAAATTTCTAGTTGAGGTTTTGCATTAATGGTAGCTTTATCACTTATCAACACATTATTGTTTTGTTGATATGCATTTGTTTTTTGAGCTTCTTTATTTACAATTACTTTACCGTTAAAAACACCTGTAGAACGATCGTTAAAGATTCCTTTATAATCTTGATGAGATTCACAGTTTGGTTCTATATGATGCACCAAAGTATGATGATCTACATGTTGTTTTCCTTCAATAATTGTAATTCCTTTTAAAATAGAGTCCATGTGTTCTCCACGTTGATAGAAATTTAAATTATTTCTTGTAATATTTCCTCCAAAAGAGAACGTATGTACAGAAACTACACTATTTGTTTTTTGTTCTATGTAAGAATTATCAACTAAAGAAGCATTTATATTATCATTCTGAATTTTATAAATATCTACTGTAGAATTTTTAGCAGCAAAAACTTCTGTTACTATATTAGATAACACAGCATTGTCCGTTAAACTTTGGTTGCGCTCTATAATTTGCACGTGTGCATTTTCTTCTACTACAATTAAATTTCTTGGCTGAACCATAGTTGCAGCTTCAGAACCTGTTGTAAAATTGATAATTTGAATAGGTTTTTCTACCTCTACATTTCTAGGAATGTGAATGTAAGCACCCTCATTAGCAAAAGCAGTATTTAAAGATGTTAAATTATCTTGTTTAGCTATTTTGTTAAAATAGTTTTCTACTACTGGGCTGTATTTAGATTTTGTTAACGCTGCAGACATTAAGCAAACATCAATAGCATCATGTGTTGTTTCTGATAAAAATGAACTGTATTTACCATCAATAAAAACAACTTTATAAGTGTCTATATCATGTATAAAATACTTTTTAACATCAGCTAAATCAACTGTAACTTCTTTATCAGGAAAGATGCTATAATCGTTCTTAAAAACTGAGTTTAGAGAAGTGTATTTCCAAGCTTCCAACTTTTTGGTAGGGAAACCTAGCTTTTCAAAATTTTCTAGCGCTTCTGTTCTAATCTCATGAATATCAGAATTGATATCAATTCCGTTTTCAAAAGCAACATAAGATGATAGTATTTTTTCTTTTAATTCCATTGTTTTTTAGTTTGAAAGTTGAAAGTTAAAAAGTTTAAAAGTTGATTACTCAACCTTAAAACCTAAGAACTTTATAAACTTTAAGGAACTTTTTACTTTTAAACCAATTCTTTTTTAATCCAATCGTATCCTTTTGCTTCTAACTCTAAAGCTAAAGAAGCATCACCAGATTTTACAATTTTACCATCGTGTAAAACATGTACAAAATCAGGAACGATATAATCTAATAAACGTTGGTAATGCGTAATTACAATTACTGCATTGTCTTTAGATTTTAATTTATTTACACCATTTGCAACAATACGTAAAGCATCAATATCTAAACCAGAATCAGTTTCATCTAAAATGGCTAATTTTGGCTCTAACATTGCCATTTGAAAGATCTCGTTACGCTTCTTTTCTCCTCCAGAAAAACCTTCGTTTAAAGAACGAGATAAGAATTTACGATCTATTTCTAACAATTCAGATTTTTCACGAATCATTTTTAACATGTCTTTTGCAGGCATGTCTTCTAAACCTTTTGCTTTACGAGTTTCGTTAATAGCAGTTTTAATAAAGTTGGTAACAGAAACTCCAGGAATTTCTACAGGATATTGAAATGATAAAAACACACCATTGTGCGCTCTTTCTTCTGGTGCTAATTCACTAATATCTTCACCATTTAATTCAATGGTTCCATCAGTAACTTCATAGTCTTCTTTACCAGCAATAATATTTGCTAATGTACTTTTTCCAGCACCATTTGGTCCCATTATTGCGTGAACCTCACCTGCTTTTACTTCTATATTCAATCCTTTTAAGATTGATTTTTCTTCGATTGAAGCGTGTAAATTGTTAATTTTTAACATGATATAAATATCTTATTTTTTTAATAATTTCTCTAATTTGTCAAATGCCTTTGGAGAATGTTGTATAATTACTTCTGCATTTTTTTCTTTTGCAAAAGCTTCAAATAACTCCATACTTTCTAAAGTTTGTTTTGCATCAAAGTTAAATGATGGAACTCCTTTATTTGTTCTGTTTTCTTCAAAGTGATATAAATCTCCTGTTAACAAAACAGGTTTTTCTAATCCTGTAACTTCAACATATAATACTTGATGACCAATTGTATGACCAGGCATGTATTTTATAACTACAGTTCCGTCTCCATAAACATCATAATCTCCATTAATTTTTTTAACATTTGTTAAACTAACTAATGCAGGGTTTTTTGTTTTTAAAGTATCACTGAGATTAAAGTTATATTCGTTTTCTTGTACTAACCAAGTAGCGTTTTCCATTAAATTTGCATGCCCAGTATGATCAAAATGAGAATGAGACATTGCAAAATATTTAAAATCAGCAATATTTACACCAATTGTTTTTAATTGATTTGCCAATGAATCTGGTCGCTTAATTGCAAAAACACCACTAGGTTCGTTAAAAGGTTCTGGTACAACTAAACTTTCTGGCAAACCAGCATCCCACATTAAGTTTCCTTTAGGATGTGAAATTACATAATACGCATCTGTAAATTGTTTTGTTTGCCCTGTATAGGTTGTATCTTGCGAAAAAACTTCTAATTTCTTCACTAAAATAGAACCACCAACAAACTGATGTAATTTAACAACAGCTTTTTTAGTTTCAGTATCTTTTTTATCAGATTTTTTACAACCAATAATAGTAACTGCAAGTACTAAGAAAAGTATTTTTTTCATAATTATTTTTTATCCTACAGATCCTTCTAATGAAATTTCCAATAGTTTTTGAGCTTCTACAGCAAATTCCATTGGTAGTTTATTTAAAACTTCTTTACTAAATCCGTTCACAATTAAAGCAATGGCTTTTTCTGTATCGATACCACGTTGGTTACAATAAAATAATTGCTCTTCACCAATTTTACTTGTGGTTGCTTCGTGCTCTATTTGTGCAGATTTATTTTTAACTTCAATATATGGGAAAGTGTGAGCTCCACATGCATTACCCATTAAAAGAGAATCACATTGAGAAAAATTACGAGCATTTTCTGCTCTAGAATTTATCTGAACTAAACCTCTATATGAGTTTTGAGAATTACCTGCAGAAATACCTTTAGATATAATGGTTGATTTTGTGTTTTTACCCAAATGAATCATTTTTGTACCAGTATCTGCTTGCTGAAAATTGTTGGTTACAGCAATTGAGTAAAATTCTCCAATAGAATTATTTCCTTTTAAAACACATGAAGGATATTTCCAAGTTACAGCAGAACCTGTTTCTACCTGCGTCCAAGAAATTTTTGCATTTGTTTCGCACAAACCTCTTTTGGTTACAAAGTTAAAAACTCCACCTTTTCCATTTTTATCTCCTGGATACCAGTTTTGTACAGTAGAATATTTAATTTCTGCATCATCCATTGCAATTAATTCTACAACAGCTGCATGCAATTGATTTTCATCTCTACTTGGTGCAGTACATCCTTCTAAATAAGAAACATAACTACCTTTATCTGCAACAACAAGTGTTCTTTCAAACTGACCTGTTCCTCCTTCATTTATTCTAAAATAAGTAGATAATTCCATTGGACAACGAACGCCTTTTGGAATGTAACAGAAAGATCCATCAGAAAAAACTGCTGAATTTAATGCTGCATAAAAGTTGTCTGTTGTTGGTACAACAGTCCCTAAATATTTTCTTACCAATTCTGGATGTTCTTGAATTGCTTCAGAAATTGGCATAAAAATAATACCTTTTTCACCTAATGTTTTTTTGAAAGTTGTTGCAACAGAAACAGAATCCATTACAATATCAACTGCTACATTAGCTAACTTTTTTTGTTCGTCTAAAGAAATTCCTAAACGTTTAAAAGTATCCAATAATTCAGGATCAACTTCATCTAAAGAATTTAATTTTGGCTTCTTTTTAGGAGCAGAATAATAAGCTATTTCTTGAAAGTTTGGTTTTTCATAATTTACATTTGCCCAATCTGGCTCTTCCATTTGTTCCCAAACTCTGTAAGCTTCTAGTCGCCATTCAGTCATCCATCCTGGCTCATTTTTCTTTTTAGAAATTGCACGAACTACATCTTCATTTAATCCGTTAGCAAATTTATCACTTTCTATATCTGTATAAAAACCATATTCATATTCCTTGGTTTTTAATTCTAGCTCTAAATCGTCTTCTGTATACTTTGACATCTTTTTCTATTTTTTAAAGTGAAAATGATTCTCCACATCCACAAGTTCTATTTGCGTTAGGATTGTTAAAAACAAACCCCTTACCATTTAAACCTCCTGAATATTCTAATGTTGTTCCTACTAAATATAAAAAGCTTTTTTTGTCAACAACAAGTTTTACGTTATTCTCTTCAAAAACTTTATCGTTTTCTTGTTGATTTTTATCAAAAGTTAAATCGTAAGATAAACCTGAACAACCTCCACTTTTTACACCAACTCTAACATAGTCTATTGTGGCATCAAAACCTTCGTCAGTCATTAACTCAATGACTTTTTTCTTAGCTGTGTCTGAAACTTTTATCATAATTTTATATAGATTAAATCTAAATTGTGTGCAAATATACAATATAAGTCGCATAAAAAGTAGAAACTTTCATTATGAAACCTAATGTTATAATTGGTTTTATTGATTACTCTTGGAAGTCAGAATTATCGATAAAATCGAAGTCAGAAAGTGTTAATAGAAAAGCTTTTAAGTCTGCTTTATCTTTAGGTGATAAATTTACTCCACCTTGATTTACTTTTTTCATTAAAGGATCTATAGTTGAAGATGGCTGTAATCCTTCAGAATAATGATTGATAACTTCTTCTAAAGTTACAAATCTTCCATCATGCATAAAAGGTGCTGTAAATGCTAAATTTCTTATTGATGGCGATTTAAATTTTCCATTATCTGCAGGATCACCAGTTACAGCTCCTAAACCTAAATCAGAAAAATTAGTGTCTAACCCATTGTTATGAAATGCATTGTCTGTCCAAAGTGGGTTGTTGTTACTTCCATGACAATGAAAACAATCTCCTCTTGCTTCATCCATAAAAACATCAAAACCATTTTGTTCTTCTAGAGTTAGGGTGGTTTCTCCTCTTATAAATTGATCGAATTTTGAGTTGCCAGAAATAATGGTTCTCTCAAACTGTGCAATTGCTTTAGTTATTAAAATAGAATCTATTTTTGATGAGCCAAATGCTTGTGAAAACAAGGTTGGATATTCTGCATGCTTTTGTAATTTTTCAGCAACATTTACCCAACTAGAATGCATTTCTATTGGGTTTTTTACTGGCTCAAGAGCTTGTTTTTCTAACCCAAATTCTTTTCCATCCCAAGCAAATCGTTCGTCAAAATTCCAAGCTAAATTGAACAGAGGCATAGAATTTCTTGTTCCGAAATTGCCATCAATTCCATCACTAAATTTTGTGTCGTCTGTAAATGCGTTTTTTGGATTATGGCAAGTAGCACAAGACTGAGATTCATCACCAGACAAAATATTATCAAAGAATAATCTTTTGCCTAGAGCAACTCCTTCTTGGGTTAATGGATTGTTTGTAGGAATAACTGGTGCAATTAATTTATCAGCAAATAATGTTGGAATTTCTAAATTATATGGAATTGGGGTATACATTTCTTCTTCTTTTGATGAGCAGCTCATCAGAAGAAAAAAACAAAATATATAAAACCATTTTTTTTTCATTTTAAGATTTCTCAATAAAGTTGAAATGATAGATTGAGATTTATTGTGTTATATCACCCAAAGAAAAAACATTTTTACCATTAGCACTCATTAATTTCTGAGCTTCAAAATTGGGCATTAATACTGTGTTTAATTCGTTTAAATCCCATTTATTTGGATTTTTAAACCATTCTGCGATATTTACTTTAATGATAATTTTTGAACTGCTTATAAAACTTACAGTACCTAAATCAACATCAAAAGACGTGTCTTCAAAAACTAAATTGTTTGGGTCTGATCTGTCTACAGCTCTAATTGCATGATAATTAAAGCCTGCATCTTGGTTATTAGTATCTTTATACTTACCATCAAATTGCATATAATGATAACCACCTCCTAACATTCCAGGAACATTAAAAGAAACCGAATTTAGATCTTGATAAACTCCGTCTTTATTATCAGAGTCAGAAAAACCAAACGTAAATTTTAATTGATAACTTCCTGGAAAAATCTTTTCCGGTAAATTTAAAGAGAGTCCTTTTTCTTCTCCAATATTTATTAAATTGTAATTGCTAAACGTAAACTCTTCATTACCATTTACAAGCTTTATTTTGGATAATACATACCTTAACTTTTCTATACTAATAGACTCTCCATTAGCAGTTCTAAATTTAAAATCATTAAAATCTGATGCAGTAACAGGAACTCCATCCCAATTATGAGTAAATTTTAGAGTTACATTAAGTGTATCTAAATTTACACAACAATCTATTTCATTCTTTTCACAAGTTGAAAAACTAAATATTATGAATAAAAGCCAAAATATTTTCTTCATTTTTTTATTTTATATTGATTACTAAAGCATCAGAAAAACCTTTGTTTTCAGAGATGTCTCCATTAGAACTTCCACTTTCTCCAACAGCAATTATGTTTTTATTATTGAGTTCTACAGCATCATATAAAAAGTCAATTTCTGTGCCACCAACAAACTTTTGCCAGATTAAGTTAGCAGATGCATCCACTTTTAAAACCCATGCATCATTTTGACCTTGATTGGTAAAACTAGCATCAGAACTTCTAGAACTTCCTGAAATTATAAAGCCATTATCTTGGGTATTAGAAATTGAACGAGCAACATCAAAACTAGCTGCACCAAATGTTTTTTCCCAAAGTAAATTACCATCATTAGAGACTTTTATAATCCATAAATCTGCTGCTCCATTATTATTTGCTACATCTTTATCAGAACTTCTTGTATCTCCAACAATTATAAAATTACCATCGTTTGTAGCTGTGATTCCTCTTGGTTCATCAATTTCTGATCCTCCAAAATTTTTCTCCCAAACTAAAGTTCCATCAGCAGCAATTTTTAAAACCCAGAAGTCATATGTACCTTTGTTATTAGAAATATTAAAGTCGTTACTATCTGATGAAGCTGCAATTACAAACCCATTATCAGTTGTTTTTACAACACCCAAAGGAGCGTCTGTAAAAGAACCACCATAAAATTTACTCCATACTAAAGTTCCAGTATTATCAATTTTTATTGCCCAAATATCACCTCCTGCATGTTTTTGAGATGATTTAGCATTTCCTTGTCCTCCAGAAGCTGTAACGTCTAAAACACCAGTTATTAAATACCCATTATCGTTTGTTTCTGTTAAGCAAGTTCCATAATCTGCCCCAGCAAAACCAAATGTTTTTTGCCAAGAAAGGTTTCCATCTGAAGTAATTTTTAATACCCAAAAATCTTGAGATCCAGCATTTAAACTTGCATCTCCATCATTACTTTTGCTATAACCTAAAAGTGCAAAACCACCATCATTTGTTGCAATAATATCTGTGCCTCTATCATCATCTGAGCCTCCAAAAGTTTTACTCCAAATTAAATTGTCTTCTGAAGAAAATTTCATCAGCCAAAAATCGAAACTTTCATTGGTTTTATTAGCAATATCAAAATCATTACTTTGTGTGTAACCCAAAATTGCATAACCACCATCTGAAGTTTTTACAATAGATTGTGCAACATCGTTTTTTGAACCTCCAAAGGTTTTTGCAGCAATGGTTTCTCCTAAATTTTCTACTATAACTGGTTCTTGTATAATTTCTGTTTTAGAACAGTTATACAGTAAAAGAAAACATGCTAAATAACATATCCTTTTCATCATTTAAGAAATGTTTATTCAGATTTTTTGATGACAAATAATCCACTATTAATATCACTGATAACAATATTTCCACTTTCAAAATAAGGATATACATTCCAAGCCCCTTCAAAAGCAGCTGTGTTTCCTAATGGATATGTATCAAAAAACCCAGTTTCTTGTATGCTTGAATTTGCAATGTTAGAGATGTCTATCATTCTAACTCCTGCAGTGTAATTTGCTAAGAAAAAAGTGTTTCCTTTAACGTAGCCATTATGATCTATTGCTTCAGTTAGGCCTAAATATTCTGATTGAAAAGTAGGGTTATCTAAATCAGAAAAGTCGAAAATGATTGTTCTTGTATTTCCTCCAATTCTAATTTCATCAAGCTCATCACCCAATAAAAAATAACGCATATCATCTGTAAACCAACCTTGATGCGTATATCTAACATTATTGTAACTTATAGACGACAATCTAATAGGATTGCTTTTATCAGAAACATCTACAATAACAATTTCTGTTTCATTACTACCAATTAAAATCTCTTTTCCATTATGTTCTAAATCTGGACCACTATAGGTAACTACTTGTGCATCATGAGAATAGTTTAAAAAACCACCTTCATCAATAGGGTTTAAAGGATCTTGAATATTGATAAATAAAGGACCTCCTTTATAGGTTCCACTTCTTGTAGTACCAACAGGATATGCATAACCTTTGCTCTCATTAATTACAATATTATGTGCACTTCCAAAACCTGTGTAAGTTGTGTTTGCAGATAAAAGTTGAGGAGGGTTTGTTATATTTCTCAATTTTGTTAAATCAAGAACTTGCATTCCATGATCTCTTGCTTCACTAACCACAAAAGCGTAATTATTATACACTTTTACATCTCTCCAAGAACTATTTACTGTTGCTGTTGGTAAAAAACCAACAACTATTGGTTTTGATGTATCTGTAATATCAACAAAAGAAACACCAGAGTTCAATGCCACTAAAGCATATTCTTTTTGATTTGTTGGGTCTGTCCAACCCCAAGAATCACATCCACTTAAATTTGCAGGATCTGTATTAGAAAGATCTAAATCTGCTAAAGAGATATATGTCATTAAATCATAACCACTACAAGGATATTGATCTGCTAAACCGTTTTCGCAAGCAAACAAAGGATCAATAACGACTTCTTGTTCTGCTTCTTGAGGAAATGAAATTTTATTTTCTGAACAAGAGAAGACTATGATAAGGCTTAAAAAAAAGAATATTTTTTTCATGATTTATATTTAATTGATAATCAATTTTTTAGTTAAGGTATTGTTTATTTTAATAAGATAAATACCCTTATTTAAACTAGATGTATCTAAAACGTATTTTGATTCATTAATATTACTTTTAACCAATACTTTTTGTCCTAAGACAGAAAAAATTTGGATATTATTAATTGGATTATTGTTACCATTAACAATGGTTGTTTTTGCTGATGCTGGATTTGGGTAGATAGAAAAAGAGTTTGTCAAACTATTATTTTCTACACCTAAAGTTCCACTTTTTCTAATTACAAAAAGCCCTCTTTCTATGTCGTTTATAATAAGATTTCCACTTGCAAAATATGGATAAATACTCCAAGCTCCATTAAAAGCTGTTCCATCATTTGCAGGATATGTATCAAAAAAACCAACTTCTGTCATAGAATTTATTGCAGAAGCAATGTTTGTAATATCAAAAATTCTTACACCAGCTCTATAATTTGCCATATAAAAAAGATTACCTTTTACATATCCATTATGATCTATGGCAGCAGAAGCTCCAGAATAAGTTGATGATAATACTGGGTTGTCTAAATCTAAAAAATCAAAAACTAATGTTCTTGTATTCATTCCAAAATTTTGTTCATCAGTTTCATCACCTAAAATAAAATAACGTTCATCTTCTGTAAACCAACCTTGGTGTGTATACCCAATTTCAGAGTAGTTAATTTCTGATATTTTTTTAACATTATTTTTATCTGTAACATCTAGAATTACAATTTTATTTACATTACTTCCAATATAAATTTCTTTTCCAACATGCTCTGTATCTGGGCCATTATAGATTAAAGCTTGCGCATCATGAGAGTAGCCTTCATTTGCATAACTATTTATTTTTGTTGGGTTTTTAGGATCTGTAATATCAACGAAAATTGGTCCTCCACTAGCAATTCTTCCTCCTCTTGCATTCGAACAACCTAATAAGTAGGCAACTCCACTATCTTCATTAATAAAAATGTTATGGCAACTTCCTACAGCATCTACAGTATAAATTGCATCTGCAGTAAAGGTTTGAGCAGAAGTAAGCCCTCTTAATTTTGTTAAATCAAAAACTTGCATTCCATGACCTCCTACATTATCAGCAACAATAAATGCATGATCTTTATATATTTTAACATCTCTCCAGAAATTATTACCAGCATTAGAGTCTAATCTTCCTAAAAAAACAGGATTTATAGGATCAGAAACATCAACAAAAGCTGTACTATTTGTCATAGCTGCAATTGCATATTCTTTTCCAGTAGTTGCATCTGTCCAACCCCAAATATCACTTCCTTCTGGAGTTCCATTTGTATTTGCCAAAACAGAGACAGGTATATTAGACATTAAATCGTAATCATTACAAGGATATACTCCTGCAAAACCATTATCACAAGGTGTTTGAGCGTTTATAAAAAAAGGCAAAAACAACAATAAAAATGTAATTTTTTTCATCACTTAAATTAAAGATTAATCAAAAATAATACATAATGTTTAAATTATTTGAATTAGGTTGTTAAAGTATTGATTCACTTTTTAGATTGTAACTATCTTTGCAGTATGTTAGAAGATAAAAACACACACAAAACATCGTTAGCTGAACTTGGTGAGTTTGGGCTAATAAATCATATTACAAAATATTTTAATGTTGAAAATTCATCAACTATTAAGGCTATTGGAGATGATGCAGCAGTTTTAGATGCATCAAAAAAACAAACTATAGTTACTACAGATTTGTTGATTGAAGGCGTTCATTTCGATTTAAGTTATATGCCTTTAAAACACTTAGGATATAAAGCAGTTATGGTTAATTTATCTGATGTGTACGCAATGAATGGTGTTGCAGAACAAATTACAGTTTCAATTGCGGTATCTAATCGTTTTACTTTGGAAGCAATTGAAGAGTTATATGCAGGAATTCAACTAGCTTGTGAAACGTATACTATTGATTTAATTGGAGGAGATACAACTTCATCAACGAAAGGAATTTTGATTTCTGTAACAGCAATTGGTAAAGCCGATAAAGAAGATGTTGTTTATAGAAACACTGCAAAAGAAACAGATTTAATTGTTGTTTCTGGTGATTTAGGAGCTGCATATTTAGGCTTACAGGTGTTAGAAAGAGAGAAACAAGTTTTTAAAGTAGACCCAAATAATCAACCAGATTTAGATAACTATACATATTTAATTGAGCGTCAATTAAAACCTGAAGCACGTAAAGATGTTGCTGGTTTATTAAAAGAATTAGAAGTAAAACCAACTTCAATGATTGATATTTCAGATGGATTATCTTCAGAACTTTTCCATATTTGTACACAAAGTAAAGTAGGTTGTAAAGTGTATGAAGAGAAATTACCTTTAGATCCTCAAGTAATTTCTACTTGCGAAGAATTTGAGTTAGATTCTACAATGGTTGCTTTAAGTGGAGGTGAAGATTATGAGCTTTTATTTACTGTGCCAATTGCAGATTTTGATAAAATAAAAGGGAATCCTAATTTTTCTATTATTGGGCATATTACAGCAGAAAACCAAGGTTTAAACTTAGTAACAAGAGCAAACCAAGAAATTGAATTGAAAGCTCAAGGTTGGAATGCCATCAAAGGTGAATAAACAAAAATTATAATTTATAAAAAAAGCGCAAATTTTAAATTTGCGCTTTTTGTTTTTTTAAATTGTTAGGTCAAGATTTAAATACCTAATTTTTTTAATCAGAAGTTAAACAAACCTATTATGTTTTTTCTCTAAAGTGTTATTCAATAATCTTAAGGATAAATTTCCACAGATTAAAATTGTGAAGTATCCAAAAAAGTGATGGTTAAAAAAGTTACTAATAACCCTACCTACAAATGCACCAACAATAATTCCTAATAAAACCAAACTAAAGTATTTTAATATTTTCTTCTTCGCTAAAATTATTTCTAACTGATTACTTGTTTTAAAATCGGACTTTTTATTCACGAATTGCTCTAAGTTTAATATAAAACCTTCGAATAAAGAAGTAAATGCTAAAGGTGTTATGTGTCCATTTCCTTCAACAGAATAATCAATAGAAATTATGTTGTTTTCTTTTAGACTTATTTCAATTTTTGATGCCCAGTTTAAAGGATTTAGTTTCCATCCATCAAACCAAGAACCTTTTTTATAGAATACAATCTTATTAGAATTTTCTTCCTTTTTAAAATTATATATATTAAAATAATGATTTAACTTTTCTTTTAATTGACTAGAATCTTCAATTGTAAAAGAATGTTTTTTTTGATAAGAATTCATATTAGCAGCTTTTTTCGAGTATAAAAATAGTGATTTTGTCTAAAAATAAAAATCAAATTTTGTCTATTTTCTCTCTTCAGGCTTTCTTGTTAAGACAAAATACAATACATAAAACCAGCTAAAAATTCCGTGTAAAAAAGCCAATAAAACAGACTTATTTCTTTCCCAAGAAACAACAACAGCTAAAACAGTACCTAACCCAATTCCGCCTTTAATAGCGCTGTTTTTTATACCATAATCTCCATTTTGTTGGCTATAACACTCAATTGATGTTAAAATAATTAGCAATAAAATTAATTGTGTCTTTTTCATAGAATTTTTTATTTAATCAAATTTACTAATTACTTCTTCTACGTTCATCATCATTACCAAAATTTCTATCTTGTACGTTTACTTTTTTGTTTCCAAAGTCATAAGAAAGTGAAATTCTAAAACTTCTAGTACTTTCATTTTGTCTATAGACTTGTTCAATTCCGTTTATGGTAGAGTTGTAATTATTTAAGCCAGATGTCTTAAAAACATCACTAAAAAGTAAAGACATTTTAATGTTATTTTTAAAATTGTGCTCTAATCCTAAAGATAAATCGAACATTTCTCCAAGGCTAAACAAACCTCTATTGTGCTGAGAACTATACCAAGAATTTACCTGTAACTTTGTGTTTTCGCTTAAAGAAAATGTATTGTTAGATGTTATATAAAGTTGCATACCGTTTTTAGGATCTGATCCAAAATCTTTTGTAAACTTTGTATGATAACCAAATAGATTTAAACTATTCTGACTCTGAAACCAGTTGTTTTTTCTAAAAGAAAAACTTTCTGTAAGACCATAATTATATTGATTATAGTAATTTTCTCTGGTAACAATTTGAGTTTGATTTGCTGCATCTGAAGTAAATACAGTACCAGAACCATCTTTTGTAATGTTTAAGAAAATACTTGTGTTTAAATTCTTTTTATACAAATGCGAAAACTCTATATTATCTGAAAAAGTAGGTTGTAAAAACGGATTACCAACACTGTAACTTTTATCATTTATGTAAAAACGAAACGGATTTAAGTTCCTAAAATTAGGTCTGCTGATTCTTCTTCCGTAAGCAAAACCAAAATTATTGTTATCATTTTTAGCATATGAGAAGTATAAAGTTGGAAACAGTTTTGTGTAATTATTAACTGTTTCTTGGTTCATTTCTGCATTTACACCTTTTGTTTTTGTGTCTTCTAAACGTAAGCCAAACTGCATTTCTAATTTCTCGTTTAATTTGGTGTTTCCAGAAAAATATGCTGCTAAAACATCTTCATTATACATAAATTCGTTAGATCTATTTGGGTCTAAAACAGGACCTCCAGAAAGAGTGTCGAAATATAAAACATCACTTTTTGTTTTAGTAAAACTAGCTTTTACCCCATAAGAAAGATTTACTTTTTCAAGCGGATGCTCAACATCAATCTTAGCATTAAAGTTTTCTATGTCTTGATTTGCAATGTTAAGTGCAGCAGAATTAACGCCTTGAGAAACATCATTGTTATTAAACTCTTCAGTAAAGAAATCACGACTGTTTTCTGAGTCGAATGTAAAATAATCAGCATCGAAAGAAATGTTTTTTCCTAACGAATCTAGTTGTGTAATTAAATGAAAATTTAAGTTATGGTTTTTATTATCAACTTTATTATCTCCTTGATTTACCAACTCTCTTTCTAAATTATTATTGTTATTAAAAATTGATGAAGTAGTTACACCAACAATTTCAGGTGATCTTGCATTTCCTAAATATTGAAGTCCAAAAGTTGTGTTTTCTGAAATAGCGTAATCGATTAAAAAACGTCCAGAGAACTGATCTTTCACAATTTCAGAATTTACATCTATTTCCCAGTTATTTGTTGGATAATTGATAGACAAGCCTTCTAAATTTTCTAAGCTACCTTTTGTGGCGTTTAAACTCCCAGAAAAAGAAACTTTACCTTTATTATAATAGAAATTGTTGTTTAATGTTGTAAAATTATATTTATTTTGATTGTATGAAATAGTAGTACTATTTCTCCAAAAATCCTGTAAACCTTTTTTCAATATAATATTAATTAAGCCACCATTTCCTGAAGCTTCATATTTAGCTGGCGGATTTGTAATTACCTCTATTTTTTGAATATCACCTGCAGAAAATCCACTTAAAAAACTTACCAACTCATCACCAGCTAATGGAGAAATTCTACCATTAATCATTACTCTTGTTGCTCCTTTACCAAGAATTTCAAGCGAGCCGTTTTGAACTTGAACACCAGGTGTAATTCTTAAAACATCCAAACCATTTCCACCAGTTGCAGCAATGCTTTTTTCTACATTAAAAACTAATCTATCAATTTTTCTTTCTAAAACTCTTTTTTCGGTTTTAATAACAATTTCATCTAAAGCTTGCGAACTTTCAGTTAAAAGAATATTACCTAAGTTGAGGTTTGTATCAACCATAATTTCTTTTTTCCAGTTTTTATATCCTAAATAACTAATTTCAATGATGTAACTTCCTTTTAGAATTTTAAGCTCAAAAAGCCCTTCATTATTAGTAGTTGTTCCTGCAATTGTTTTATTGTTTTTTGTAACAATAACATTTGCAAACGGAATTACATCAGTTTTATCTGCTACTTTTCCTGTAATAGTTTGTGCGGATAAAATTCCAGAGAATAAAAGCGCAATTAATAATTGTAAAGTTTTCATTTTTGTGTTCATAATAAATGGTTTTTATTTTTGATGATACAAAAGTGCAACAGCAAACCATTTTGTGCGACCGAAAACACAAAGTCGAACTCTTTTCTAGGCTAGAAATGAGTTCGACTATTTTAAACAAACGTTCGACTTTACGTTAAGTGTTTGATTTTAAGTGGTTTTCCTAAATTGAGTTGGTGTGTAACCTGTGTATTTTTTAAATGCAGTATTAAAGGAAGATTTCGAATTAAAGCCAATTTCATATAAAATTTCTAAAACTGTAACCTCTTTTTTAGCAGGATTCTTCAAGATTTTCATGGCTTCTTTGATGCGATATTCATTTACAAAATCGAAAAAATGTTGATTTAAATGCTGATTGATTAATACTGATAAATCTCTAGAATTCATTTTAATTTCTTCAGATAAAATTCTTATTGTCAAAGACGGATTCAAATATGGTTTTTTAACAATCATAAATTCTTTTAAAAGTGAAACTTGTGGATTTGCCTCTTTTTCTAGATTTGCCTCTTTTTTTATTTCTTTAGAAGTTTTTAAATCAACCTCAATACCTTTAAATAACTTTGGAGAGTTTACTGCTTTTAGAAATAACCAACAGATAAAAAATACTCCAAAAAGTAAAGTAATAGTTCTAATAAGAGCAATAGCATCATCATTTGAATTGGCTCGAATATAATTTTTTATAAGTGTTATAACCTGACCAATAAAAAGCAATATTGATAATTGTTTTAACCAAATGTAATTTTTAAAAGAATTTTTATCAGTATAATTTTCTAATAATAATTTTCGATACCTTACTATATAATAGATTTCTGCTACCAAATAAGCAATCGATAAAACATCGCCAAAGTAACTTAAAAATTGATTTTCAACATTGTTATCATAGTTGTTAAAAAATAGAGTTTTTGCTTCGTTATTTACCAAAAAGAAATTGGGTAATAACACTAAAACAGTAATAATCCAAGGCAGTAAATGCACTAAATGTTTCCATTTCAATCTAAAATTTGAATAAATTACAGATAAAATATATAAGAAAAGTAATGGGTTTTTAAATGCAGAAACTTTAATTCTTAGCATTTCTATAGTTAATGGTAATTCTATAAATTGAGTATAAAAGAAGGCGCTAATATCTATAGCTGTTATAATTAAAAAGCCAGCTAATAATTGATTACTCAACTTTTTTTCTGTTTTTACTGAAAGCAAAAAAACTGAAAAAAGTAAAAAAAGCAAAACTATTATAATCGCTAATGTGCTAATTATAGAAGAGTAATCCATGGATTAAGTGATAATTTATGACGATAAATGTAATTCTTTCTTTTTAAATTGAGTGGGTGTAAAACCTGTATATTTTTTAAAAGCGGTGTTAAAAGAAGATTTAGAATTAAAACCTACTTCGTATAAAATTTCTAAGACTGTAAATTCTTTTTTAGCTGGGTTTTTTAAAATTTTCATAGCTTCTTTAATTCTGTATTCATTTACAAAATCGAAGAAATGTTGGTTTAGGTTTTGATTGATTAAAATGGATAAATCTCTAGAGTTCATTTTAATTTCTTCTGATAAATTTCTAATTGTTAAAGAGGGATTCAAATATGGTTTTTCTGCCTCCATAAAAGAAATCAAGTTTTCAACTTCTTTATTGCTTATTAAAGATTTTCCTTCCTTACTTTCTTCAATTAAATCGTTTATTAACTTCGTTTTAGAATCTACTCCACTAAAAAGATTAGGATATCTTAACGCCTTTAAAACATACCAACAGACTACCCATAAAACTACAATACCTAAAATATTTTGTGCAGTATCAAAGCTATTTCGTTCTCCAAAATATTTAAAGATATTTTTAATAATTGCTACAAAATACAATGTTGCAGTAAAAAGCAACAACTGAAACAACCACTTGTAAGTTTCTATTGTGTTGCTTGAGTAATTTTCGACAAATATTTTTCGAGCTCTTTTTAAAACGATAAATCCTGCAATTATGTACAAAGTAGATTGTAAATGCAGTGAAATATGTGCAAAAACGGTTTCATATAATTCATTAAAGTTGTCATATAATTTTATCTTCTCTGCTGTTGAACCTAAATAAAACCTAGGAATCATAATTAAATTCGCAATTACATAAGGTAGAAAATGCCATAAATGTTGCCATTTTAATTTAAAATCTGAATAACAAACAGACAAAATATATAAATAGAAAACAGGCATTGTTAAGTATGATAACTGACTTTTTGCAACTAATATATTATTAGGTTCATCAAATAAAAGTGAAGAAAACCAACCACTAAACTCTATAGCATTTAAGATTAAAAAAGTAGCAAAAAGTTTATTGCTGATTTTGTTTTTAGATTCTACAGAAAAAATAAAAAACGCTAAAAGCAGAGATATAAATGTAGAAATAAGACCAATAAGAGTTGTTAAATCAATATCTCGCATTTAATAAATTATTTGAAAAATCAAATATAGTTTTTAAAATTAGCAATGGCAATTAGATGCGTTTTTGTTCTTTATAAGTTTCTATTTCTAAATAGACAACAATGAAAATAACAATAATTTCTAGTATAAAATAAGTGAACCCTAAAAAGGTAAGTTGATTAAAATGCTTAAAAAGTAATCCAACAGAAATAATTATATAAGTACTATTAAGCTTAATAATTAGCTTTAAAAAAGGTTTCCAATTGGTTTTTATAAACTTATAACAACTAAAAGAATAGATAAAAAAACAAAGTGCAATTATAGATAATATATAAACTGTTTTAGAAGGCATTCCAAAGACATCTTCTTTAGGAGCTAGAATAAATGAGAGTAAACTAGCTGTTAAAAACGCACCTAAAGCATCTAATAAAAAAATTTTCTTCGGGTTGTTTTTGAGCTTATTTAAAATTTGTTTCATTTTATTCTTTTAAGATCCAAGTTATTAAATCATCAACATTAACAATAGACCAACTGTGTGGATTTCTCTCACCATTAAACCTGTAACCTTTATTTTTAGTCTAAATTAATTCAGCTTTTTTCCAGTTTTTACTTTGAAGAACAGCGTGTATTTTTTGAAGCGTAAAAGCATTAGAACTCTCAAAATCTGTTTGTCTGGTTTTTATCAACCATAAAGTATCTGGTTCTGTGTAAAAACGAAGCTTCGTGCTTTTAAGATGCTCAATGTTTGTAATATTTTGAGTTTTAAAAGTAAAAGGAGAGACCTCTTGAATATTATTTAATAAAGCATCGTTTTTACCAAATTTTTCTTCAAAATAAGAAACAATCCATTTTGGTTCACCTAGTCTTTCTTCAGAAAAATCTGTCCTCTTTAGGTCTTTTTTAGAACTCTTGTAAAGTGCAAATAAATCAATTGGAGAATCCACCACAAAAACACCTTTAGTTTTTATTGTTTGGCTATTTTGAAGTAAATAATCGGAAAATGAAATAGCAACAGTTCCACCAATAGACATTCCACCAATAAAAACATTGGTTGTATTTAGATTATGTTTTTTAGCTATTTGATCAATTTTTTCAGACAATTTAACCTTGTCTTCTTTTTCCATCCAAAGTTTTCCTCTATAATTCATTAACAAAACTGAAACACTATTTTTAGAAGCAGCACTTAAAACTTTAAAATCTCTTTTTGTTTCTTTTGCTGTTGAACCTCCACCAGGAAAAACAATTAACAAGGCTTTTGAGTCTTTTGCTTTTATGAGTTCATAATCTTTAGTAATTAAAGTTAAACCATCAGAACTAATGCTGTTTTTCTCTTCGTTTTTACAAGAAAATATTAATAAGATTCCAATAAATAAAAGTCTTTTCATATAATTATCAATTCTGATGAAACACGAAGTTAACATTTTTTGACAAATGCTTTTAGAGCAGCAATTAATTCATCTTTGTTTTCAATATGGCTCATGTGTCCATTAGGAAATATAACTAATTCTGAATTTGTTTTTTTAGCTTCAATTTTACCAGTTTCAACATCTAAAACAGGATCTTTTTCACCAAGAACAATCAATTTTTTAAAATTGTTTTCAGTTAAAACATTATTTCTATTAGGACGTAATCTCATACCTTCTTGACCAGCAATATATCCTTGAATTGGTGTTTTTAAAGCTTCTTGTAGAGCTGCTTTAATTTCGTCTTTAAAAGTGGTTCTACTTTGTTTACCAAACAAGTTTGAAAATGACATTTGTACTAAGTTTTCAAAATTATTCTGAACCATTTTATTGGCACGAATCCTTCTAATTTTTAGTTCTTCAGAATCTTCATAAGAAGTAGAGTTTAGTAAACATAATCCTTTTATTTTCTCCGGATTTTTCTCAGCAAAAGCCAAAGCAACATAACCCCCTAAAGAATGCCCAATTAAAATATACTTTCTAATTTTTAGATGTTTTAAAACAACATTAATTGCCTTTGCAAAAAGCTCCATAGAATGCACATAACCCAAGCAATCTGTTTTTCCATGACCTAGCAAATCAATGGTTATAATTCTGTTTTTAGAAAGTTCAGGAATAATATTTTTCCACATAGTAGAATTCTCTAAAAACCCGTGAATTAGAACAACAGCAGTTCCTTTTCCTTGATCAGAAAAAGAAATGTTTGCATTTTTAAAAGTGATAGATTTTTGCATCACACAAAAATATGTATATTTCGACCACCAATACAAGAATTACCATGAACAAAACAAAAGAAATTTGGATTGCAGGTTTTGCACTTTTTTCACTCTTTTTTGGAGCAGGAAATTTAATTTTACCACCAACTTTAGGCGTAAAAGCAGGTTTAGATTGGTGGATTGTTGTCCTTGGTTTTGTATTAACAGCAGTAACAATACCAATTTTGGCAATTTTTGCACACGCAAAATTACAAGGAACTTTATATGATTTTGGTAAGAAAGTTTCACCCATTTTTAGTACAGTGTATTGTTTTCTTATTTATATAATCGCTATTGCAATTCCATCACCAAGAACTGCTGCAGTTACACACGAAATGACTGTCGAACCTTTTTTTGAAACAAGTCCGCTTTTAACAAGTGTTGTTTACTTTGTATTGGTGTTTATTTTTGCTATAAATCGTTCTAGAGTTATTGGTTTAATTGGTAAGTTTTTAACGCCAATTATTGTGTTAATCTTATTGATAATCATCTGTATTGCAACTTTTACTTCATCTGGAACTATGAATCCATCAACGTTTACAACACCTTTTGTAGACGGAATTTTAGAAGGCTACCAAACTTTTGATGCTATTGGAGGGGTTGTTGTCGGAGCTGTAATTATCATTTCATTAAACTATAGTAGCCATACAACTTTCGATGCAAAAAGAAGATTGATAAGAAAAGCTGGTTTAATTGCAGGAACAGGTTTATTGTTGATTTATGGTGGTTTAATTTTAAGCGGTTCATTGTTCTCCTCAACATTTGCAGAGGAAGCTTCAAGAACTCAAGTTTTATCAGAATTAAGTACACAAACTTTGGGTAATTTTGGAACCACTTTTTTAAGCGTTTTGGTTGCTTTGGCATGTTTTACAACAGCGGTTGGTATTGTAACAGGAACAGCAGATTACATAAAAGGTATTTGCAAAGATTCTAAAATAGCATACATAACTACAGCAGCAGTGGGTTCCATTTTAGGGATTATTGTTGGTAGTTATAATGTTGGTTTTATTATAGATGTTGCTGTGCCAGCATTAATGTTTTTATATCCAATAACGATCGTGTTAATTTTACTAAATATTGTGCCAGATAAATATGCTTCTAAACTTGTTTTTAGAAGTGTAGTTTTAATTACTTTTATTTTTAGTATTACAGACTTTTTAGGGTTTATTATTCCAAGAGAAAGTTTAACAGGGATTAAAAGCATCATTCCATTAGCAAAATATAGTTTGGGATGGGTATTACCAGCTTTTATTACTTTTATATTACTAAATCTTGTTTTTGGAGTTAAGTTAAAAAATAAGTAAACCCTTGATTTAGAAAAGTAAATAAAAACAAAAAAGCGCAATTATTAATTTACGCTTTTTTGAAAACTTTATGTATAAAAAATTGGGAAATATTTATTTTAAATCTTCTATATTAGAGATACAGAACAATGATTCAAAATTAGATTAATTTTATAAATTAAAAATTGATGTATGGTAAGAAATCTACTTTTAAGGTGTTTTTTTGCGAATTCTGCTTAAACTTTCTGTAGTAATTCCTAAATAAGATGCAATATGGTAGTTTTTTACATTTTGCACTATGGTAGGATATTTATTAACGAATTGTAAATATCTATCTTTTGCAGGTTTTGATAGATTGTCTAAAATTCTTTTTTGAAAACTTGCAAATGCTTTTTCTAATTTCTTTCTAATAAACGTTTCTATGTTTGGAAAATTAGAATATAATACCTCTGCATTCTCTCTAGAGAGCTTATAAATTACTGCGTCTTTAAGGCACTCAACTCTCAAAATTGATTTATCTGAAGTAAACAAAGAAGTGTAGTCACTTATCCACCAATCATTTATAGCAAATTGTATAGTGTGCTCTTTTCCTGAATTATCAATAAAATAAGATCGTAAGCAACCACTAAGAATATAGTACTGATGGTTTACATATGTATCTGAGTCTATAAGAACATCTCCTTTATTCAGAATAATTTTTTTAAGCAAACGATCAATAAAATCAATTTCCTTTTGAGAAAAAGAAATATCCCTAAAAATGGTTGATGTTATTGAGTTTTCAATATCCATTTGGATGAAATGATGGTGCAATTATTTTAATAAATGTTGCCTTAAAGGTAATAAAAAAGAAATATAAACGTGAAATTTAACAATTATCATTCTTTGATGTAAGTTTTTAAAAAGAGTATTTTCTTTTCTTTATTGCAAAAGCACAAGTAATTATCCAAAGTATAAAAACAGTTTCTATAATTCTTTGATACAAACCTCTAAATTCAGAATTTGGGTTTGAGGATAGTATAAAAACAAATATCATACTTATTGCTCCATAAATTATTCCTTGATTTGATAATCGTTTAAAAGCAGAAGACTTTCTCAATCCTAAACCAATTAAAATGATACTTATTGGCACTAATAAATAAGTTAATAATCCTGTTAGATTATGAATTGTTTGAGAAATACTAGGATTAATATTTAGTTTGTTACAACCACTATCACAAGGAAAAAAACCTGTAATTATTGTTGTAATTCCATAAAAGAAACCTAATCCATAAAAACCAATTTTTGTAAGTTTAGATTGTGGTAATTTTTTAAAAGCAATAAAAGAAAATACAGTTAATAGAATTCCAGAAGGTATATAACCAAAACCTCTTAAAAACACTCCATATTGAGTGTCTATTGCATAAGTTTCACTTATAAACTGACTCAGAATACTGTAGTTTTCAATGAGAAACCCTCCAATAATTGAAGTAACAAAAAACAAAAAGACACCAATAATCCCGATATAAAAAGTACTTTTATTGCTCATTAATTTATTGCCTTAAGTTTTAATATCTACAGATAACGAAGTTATTAAAATTTGTGAAGTAACTATTAAAATAAAAAAGAGGCTATTATTTTAATGTTTTTAAATTAATTACGACCAACAAAAAAACAAAACCCAATTTGGCAGTTCAAGACATTACAAAACATTCTTTTCAAAATACGTTTTCATTAAGCACGGTTCAGTTTGATAAAGCGTGTACAATAGATCATAATAAACAAGTAAATGCGTATTCTATTTATTGGATTCAAGAAGGAAGTGGAACCTATAACATAGATTTTGAAAGTTATACGTTTGATGATAATGTGTTATTTTTTTTGTCTCCAGGTCAAGTTTTTACTGTAGATTCAGAACAAATAAAAACCGCTTATAAACTTACTTTTGTTAGAGATTTTTATTGCATACAAACTCACGATAAAGAAGTGGCTTGCAATGGTATTCTATTCAATAATGTTTATGAAACGCCGTTTGTAAAACCTTGTAAAAAAGATACAGTAAAACTCAATTTTATTTTAGAGAGTTTGATTGAAGAATTTCAACAAAACGAAACTGCACAATATGATATGTTACAATCATATTTAAAACAGTTTATTATTTCTGCAGTTCGTGTTCAGAAAGAGAATCACGTAATTAAAGAAGATGCAGAAACACGTCTTTTTAAAGATTTTAGTTTGTTGGTAGAGCAGAATTTTAAAACGCTTCATTCTGTAACAGATTATGCAAACAGATTAGGAATTTCTCCAAAATCGATTTCTAAACATTTTCAGAAATTAGGGACAAAAACACCTTCAGATTTTATTAAAAACCGGATTATTTTAGAAGCCAAAAGAATGTTGATTTATACAGATAAATCTGTAAAAGAAATTGCTTTTGATTTGGGTTTTAATGATCCTGCATACTTTACACGTTTCTTTACAAAGTCTGTTTTAAAGTCGCCACTACAATTTAAAAAAGAGTATTAAGTTCAGTATTAGGCAACTATTTACTTGTTATTTGCGTCTTTAAAGCATTCAGTTAACCAACTAAACTTATACAAGATGTATTCAAACAAAAAAACAGGTAGAATTTCAGGTGTATTATTACTATTTACTTTTATTGCAGGAATTATTACGTTTCAATTTTTGCAAAACCCAGTGCTTTCTTCAAAAGATTTTGCAGTAGCAGCTTTAGAAAATGAGAACAAATTAATTTTCTCTACAATATTGGGTACATTTAGTGGAATAACTTCCATAATTGTAGCAATTTTACTTTTACCTATTTTCAAAAAAACACAATTTTATTTAGCTTTTTTATACTTCGCTTTTTGTCTTATTAATTTTGTAGCAATTATGATTGATAACCATAACGTATTAGAAATGTTGGAGTTTAGTAGAGTTTTTTCAAAAAACACAGATGAAGCTTCTAATTCGCTAAATATTATGAAAACTGTAATTGCTCAAAAACATTTATGGACACATTATTTTTATCTTCTAGTTTCTTGCTTTTCCGTTTTTGTATTATATTATACATTATTTGTTTCTAAATTAGTGCCAAGAGTTTTATCAGGCTTTGGCCTTTTTGCTGTAGTATTAATGTTTATACAAATAATAGCTACAATTTTTAAACAAAGTATTAGTATGGATATGATGCTACCAATAGCATTAATTCAATTAGTTTTTCCTTTCTGGTTAATTTTTAAAGGATTAAAATCTCCAAAACTAGAAATTATCTAAAAAATAAAAACCTACAATTTTCTAATTTCATAATAAAAAGCCCAACTGAATTTCAGTTGGGCTTTTGTTTTCTATGGATAAATATTGTAAAAAATTAACAAAAAGAGTTTAAAAGATTGGCTGTCCAAACAGAAAGAACTTTTGTCCAATTTTT
>CAJQQH010000098.1 GCA_905480405.1 uncultured Polaribacter sp.
TTGTGATGCACTTGCGTCCGGAAATTTAGATACAGATGGAGATGGTGTTTCTGATATTTGTGATTTGGATGATGATAATGATGGGATTTTAGATACAGATGAATGCCCTGTTGTTACCCCATTCTTATTTAAACTAAATGAAAACAATAAAACATTTACAAGTAGTGGTAAATCTGGAGATATTGGAGATACAATGCTTTATAAAAACGTGGGTACAAGTTTTGGTGTTAGTATCGATTTAAAAATTACCGTTACTGCAAACTCAGATCCGCAGAATATGACTGTAGATATTAGTGGTTTTAAATATGGTTCTGATTTATACCCAATTCTTTTAGGAGGTAAAAACACTAAGGAAATCCCTTCTGCTACTGTTAAGTTCGAATTTTTAAAATCTAACACAGATCAACTAGTTAATGTAGCTCCTTCATTTTTATTTAAAGACATAGATCACCTAAGTGATGGTACTGGTGAGTCTTTAGAAATAGATAACAACCTTGTTAGTAGTTATTCATTATCTAAAAACCCATCAACAGACTTATATATTGTAGACGAAATTTCTACAAACTACACCGGTGCTTCAGGTAATTTTTTAAGAGTAAATTCTAAAAAAGAAGAAAGTAGTCTTAATAGCGAGAACTTATGGCTTGGACTCCAACTACTAGAAGTTAATTCATTTAATATAAACATACTAAAAAGAACAGGAAATACTGGATACGTTTTTGAATCTGACACCTTTTCTAACAGTACAACTACATATCAGTTAGACGCAGATTGCTCTATAGATACAGATAATGATGGTATACCAGATTATTTAGATACAGATTCTGATAATGATGGTTGCCCAGACGCAACAGAAGCTGAAAAAAACATGCAAACAACTGCAAATTTAAGTGGAGGTAGTAATGGTGGTAGTTCTGCGAACTTAGGAACAGTTTCTAACAAAAATGGAATTCCTTTACCTTTTGGAACCGCTAATGGCCTTGAAATTGAAGGACAAAAAATAACTTCTGCAACTAAAACTTTTGAAAAAATAACTATTAACACCACTGAGTTTACAATTACAAAAAACAAAGATGAAAATGCTACTCTAACCGTTGATGCATCTGCTGTAAAAACAAATACATTTACAAACGGAGTTGCCAACTACGAAGATCCTAACGGAACAGATACTTCTAGCTTCTTAACTTTTAAATGGTACAAAAACTCAGACCCAAGCACAACATTATCAACAACATCTTCTTACTTAGCAAAAAAAGTAAACCTTACTAACAAAGGAGATTATACCGTAATTATAACTGGGGCAAACTCTTCTTGCTCTAAAGAAGTTACATTTACCTTAAACGTAAACGACACACCTACAGCTTCTAATGATAATTTAACTGTTAATGAAGATTCTTCAAAAAACTCTTTAAATATTTTAACTAATGATTCTTTTGGTAGTGATGGAGCAAATTCTGGAACAATTTCTATCGCATCTGCAACTTCTTCTGAAAACGGTACAATTGCTGTAGATAATAATGCAACTCCTACAAATCCATTAGACGATAAAATTACCTATACTCCGCTTGCAGATTTCAATGGTTCAGATTCTTTTACATATACAATTACAGATTCAGATGGAGATACATCTACAGCAACAGTAACTGTTAATATAACTTCAGTAAACGACGTTCCTAACTCTGTTGCTGACGCAGTAACTTTAAATGAAGATTCAACAAACAACTCAATTAATGTTCTAGACAATGATTTTTTTGGTGGTGATGGGGCTAACTCTGGCGCTATTTCAATCAATTCAGAAACATCAAACAAGGGCGGTACAATTACTGTAGACAATAACGCTACACCTACAAATCCACTAGATGATAAAATTATTTATTCTCCTTTAGCTAATTTTAACGGAACAGATACTTTTTCATATAACATTACAGATGCTAATGGAGATATTTCTTCTGCTGAAGTAACCGTTACAGTAACCTCTATTAACGACTTACCAACAGCGTCTGCAGACACAATTACTATTAATGAAGATAGTACTTCAAACTATGTTAATGTTTTAAATAATGATGATTTTGGTGGTGATGGAGCTAATTCCGGCACTATTTCTTTAACTACTGCAACCTCTAATAACGGCGGAATTTTAAATATAAACAACAATAACACACCAAACAATCCTAGTGATGATGGAATTTTATATACACCTGTAGCTAATTTTAATGGAACAGATACTTTTAGTTATTCTATTACTGATGCTAACGGAGATATTTCCACAGCACAAGTTACAGTTACCGTAACTTCTGTAAACGACAAACCTAATGCCACAGAAGATATTGTTTCTGTTGATGAAGATTCGACTAATAATGATTTTGATGTATTAGCTAACGATTCTTTTGGTGGTGATGGAGCTAATTCTGGTGCGATATCTATTACTTCTGCAACTTCCGATCAAGGAGGAACTGTAGCTGTAGACAATAACGGAACACCTAATGACCCAACCGATGATAAAATTACTTATTCTCCTTTAGCTAATTTTAACGGAACAGATGTTATTAAGTACACAATAACAGATGCAAATGGCGACACATCAACTGTAAAAATTAAAATTACTGTTAATTCAATAAATGATACACCATCTGCAATAGCAGACATCATTACAGTTAATGAAGATTCAACAAACAACACTATTAACGTTTTAAATAACGATTCTTTTGGTGGTGATGGAGCAAACACAGGAACGATAGCTTTATCCGATGAAGTTTCTACAAATGGAGGAACAATTTCAGTAAACAACAACGGAACTTCAAGTGACCCAACAGATGACTCAATAACTTATACTCCTGCTAAAGATTTTAATGGAACCGATACGTTTAATTATACTATTACAGATAAAAATGGAGACACTTCTACCGCTGAAACTACGATTACTATAAATTCTGTAAACGATACACCAACGGCAGTTGCAGACACTAAATCTGTTGATGAAGATTCTACTAACAACTCTTTTGATGTCTTAGCTAATGATTCTTTTGGTGGTGACGGAGCTAGTTCTAACACTATTTCTATTACTTCTGCATCTTCTACTGAAAACGGAACAGTTTCTGTAGATAATAATGCAACTCCTACAAATCCGTTAGACGATAAAATTACATATACTCCATTTGCTAATTTTAATGGTTCTGATTCTTTTACATACACAATTACAGATGCTGATGGAGACACTTCTACCACAACTGTTACAGTTAATGTAAGTTCTACAAACGACGTGCCCAACTCATTTACAGATAATATAACTGTAAACGAAGACTCAGCTAACAACTCAATTGATGTTTTAAATAATGATTCTTTTGGTGGTGACGGAGCTAATTCTGGTGCAATTTCAATTCTATCTGAAACATCAAATAAAGGAGGAACTATTGCTGTAGATAAGAATGCTACTCCTACAAATCCGTTAGATGATAAAATTATTTATTCTCCTTTAGCTAATTTTAATGGTATAGATACTTTCTCTTACAACATTACAGATGCTAATGGAGACACTTCTACTTCTATAGTAAATGTAACAGTAACATCTATTAACGATTTACCAACCGCAACTGCAGACACAATTACTGTTAATGAAGATTCTACTTCAAATTATATTAATGTTTTAAATAATGATTCTTTTGGTGGTGATGGAGCTAACATTGGAGCTATTTCATTAATTTCAGCTACTTCTAATAATGACGGTACTTTAACTATAAACAACAATAATACACCTAACAATCCTAATGATGATGGCGTTTTATATACACCAGCAGAAAATTTTAATGGCACTGATACCTTTAGCTACTCTATTACTGATGCTAACGGAGATATTTCTACAACACAGGTTACAGTTACAGTTACACCTGTAAACGATTTACCAAGCGCAACAAAAGATGCTTTTACCGTTAATGAAGATTCTTCAAACAATAATTTCAGTATTCTAGATAATGACGATTTTGGTGGTGATGGACATAATAACGGGTCAATTTCAGTTACTTCTACAACTTCTACTCAAGGCGGAACGGTTTTTATAAATGACAACGATACTTCTCAAGACCCAACGGATGATACTATAATTTACACTCCTGTAACTAATTTTAACGGAACTGATGTTATTGAATACTCAATAACAGATGCAAATGGAGATATTTCTACAGCAGAAATAACAATAACTGTAAACTCTATTAACGATATGCCAAATGCAGTTGTAGATACAATTATGGTTAACGAAGATTCTACAAACAACCAAGTTGATGTATTAAGTAACGATTCTTTTGGTGGTGACGGAGCCAATACAGGAACAATTACTGTATCTAATGAAGTTTCTACTAAGGATGGGATTATTACTGTAAATAATAACGGAACTTCGAACGACCCAACAGATGATTATATAACTTATAACCCTGCAAAAGATTTTAACGGAACTGATACTTTTAGTTATACAATTACAGATAAAAACGGAGACACATCTTCTGCAGAAGTTACAGTTACTGTAAACTCAGTAGACGACATACCATTAGCTTCAAACGACACTACTTCAGTTAACGAAGATTCAACAAATAACACAATAAATGTAATTAATAATGATTCTTTTGGTGGTGATGGACCTAATACTGGAACTATAGCTATTATCTCTACAACTTCCGCAGAAAACGGAACAATTAAAGTTGATAATAATACGACTCCTACAAACCCTTTAGATGATAAAATTACATACACACCTTTTGAAAACTTTTTTGGAATAGATTCATTTACATATACAATTACAGATGCTGATGGAGACGCTTCTAATGCAACTGTTACTGTTAATGTAATTTCTGTAAATGATACTCCTACTTCAGTAGCAGATACAGCAACAGTAAATGAAGATTCAATAGGTAACAGTATTAACGTTACTAGCAATGATAATTTTGGTGGTGATGGAGCTAACTCTGGTGCTATCTCAATTATTTTTGAATCAACAAGTAAAGGCGGAACTATAGCAGTAGATAATAACTCTACTCCTACTAATCCATTAGATGATAAGATTACGTATACACCTTTAGCTAATTTTAATGGTACGGATACTTTTAGTTACTCTATTACAGATGCTAATGGAGATATTTCTTCTTCTGAAGTAACAGTTACAGTTACTTCTATTAACGATATACCAACAGCAACTGCAGATACAATTTCAGTTGACGAAGACAGCACAACAAATTATATTAATGTTTTAGAAAACGATAATTTTGGAGGTGATGGAGCTAATTCTGGTACAATCTCATTAGTTAATGCAACTTCTAATAACAATGGTACTTTAGCTATAAACAACAATAACACTCCAAACAACCCTAGTGATGATGGTGTTTTATACACTCCTCTAGCTAATTTTAACGGTTTGGATACCTTTAGTTATTCTATAACTGACGCTAATGGTGATATTTCTATTGCAGAAGTTAAAGTTACTGTTACATCTGTAAACGATTTACCTAAAACTACTTATGATACAGTTACAGTGAACGAAGATTCTACCAATAATTCTTTTGATGTATTAGCTAACGACTCTTTTGGTGGTGATGGACCTAATAATGAAAGTATATTAATCACTTCTAATACAACGAATCAAGGAGGCGCTGTTACTATTGATAATAATGATACTGAAAACGACCCAACAGATGATAAGATTATATACACACCAATAGCTGGAAGCACTGGTTCTGACTCTTTTGAATACACAATTACTGATTCAAACGGAGACATTTCAATAGCTACTGTAAATATTACAATAAATGCTTCTGGTGTAAAATACAATCCAACTGCAGCAGCAGATTGTTTTAATATTTTTGTACAAAATAATTTAACCGTTGCAAACGGCAATACTGCAGGAAGTATTGCATCTGGAGGAGACTTAACTTACAGCGAAAATTATTCAATTACTTCAGAAGATTGTGGTTGCTTTTCTGTGAACGATGTTAATATCGGTATGTTAATTGGTGGTAAAATATCATATCCTGAAACTGGAATTTTTACAATTACAAATGAAAATCAGTATATAAAAATTGGAGAAGAAAATAACACAACTTCTTGGTATCAAAGCCCAAACAACACGTACACTCCAATAAGAATTACACCACAAGATAATTACGAAGCAAACGCATACATTCAATTAGCAAGTAATTCTACATCTTTAGATGTTTCTAACAGTAAAAACCCTGTTTTTGAAAACAATATTATAGATTTTGATAAAGCATTTCAACAATTACAAACAAATGCAATTAGCATGTCTAAAGAAACAAACAATGCTTCAGTTTTAGATAAAGATTACAAAGCTATTTCTAACAAGAATCTTCCTTCAGAAATTGTAATTGGTTTAAACAACGGAATTAACTACCTAAACATTGCTGCAGAAGATTTAAATAACGTTTTAAGTGTTGAATTTTATGATCAACCAAATTCTTCTAGAGTATTAATTATTAATGTAAATACATCAGAATCTTTTGATTGGAATGTTTGGGAACAAAAAAATCTTAATGAAGAAAGTAATGCATACATTCTTTACAATTTCTATAATTTATCAACCCTAAATATTTTAAGTAGCAATAATATTCAAGGAACAATTCTTGCTCCATTTGCAGATATTAACAAAACTGCAAACAAAGCTAATATAGCTGGTCAAATAATTGGTAAATCATTAAATATTGATGGTGGAGAAATTAATTGTGATGTTTTTGACGCACAAGTTTATAGCCCAAAAGATGCTAACATATCGCCAACAACAGAGTTCACATCAGATAAAGAAAATGATTGTTTAGTAGATAATAAATTTACATTTATTAACACTTCTAACACAGGCGAAAATTCACAACCAACAGAACAGATATCTTATTCTTGGAATTTTGGAGACGGCACCAGCAGCATTTTCATGAATCCTTCAAAAACATATTCTGAAGCAGGTATTTACAATGTAAAACTAACTGCAACCAACAAGTATGGATCTACAGATAAGACAATTCAAATTGAAGTAACTACTACGGTAGATATCGATGTTACAGAAAGTAATAGCACTGTAGATGAAGATGCAGGGTCAATTACAAAAGAATTCACTTTAAACAACGACACAGATTACACTAGTTATTCTTGGTCATTATCTAATGTTGGTCAAAATTTAAATCCAAATGAAAAAGTAGTATCATTTGAATTTACTGAAGAAGGTGAATATAACCTAACATTAACTGTTGTTAATAACAATTGTAGTAACACAAAAATAATTCCAATCACAATTACATCTGATGAAGTTAGTACAGGAAATGATGGTGGTTTAGAAAGCGAAAGTTTAGGAGACGCTATTTCTATTAGGTATTTTAAAAGAAAAGTTAGAAGTGTACCTACTATTTTTAAGAAAACTAGAGACATTATATATAACAAGAAAAATCTTCAGAAAAAATTAGTTAGAAAATCTAGTGATTTAGAAATGTTAGATATGTTTCCAGATCAATTAATTGTTGGAGATATTGCGCATGTAACTTCACCTACAGATATATTAGATTTTACAGTTGCTGATGAAGTTTTAAGTGTAGATTTCTCTTTAGACGACAAAACAATTGGTGTTGTTTTGGGGGTAAAAACATTAGACCAAATTTACAACCACACCAAAGCAACTTGTGATCGCTTAAGAGGCGCAGAAATTTTAAATGTAAAAACAATAGAAATAGATGGATACAATTTTTTAAAACAAGCAATTAAACAAAGAAGTGGTGTTATAGAACACGCAATATCTTTTGCCGTTGGTAAAAATAGTACAGATGAATTCTATTCTTTACAAACTAATTGGTATGTTTTTGATTATTTAGCTTCTAATATTGTATACAATTTTCAAGTTTGGGCTTCTGAACCAGAGAATACAGAAAAAATGGTGAAAGATATTCTTGCAAATCTAAATAATTACAAACCTCTAGATCAAACAGAAAAACAAAAATTACCAAAAACTTTTGCAACAAAAGTTTCTAGAGTTTCAGATAACTTAGTTGTTAATTTAAAAAGTGTTGAAAAAGCTCAGAATTTAGAAATTTCAATTAATGAAAAATTAAATGAAACTACAACAGAGCTTAATTCTAGATACACACCTATAAATACAGAATTAGAACAAACACTTACATTAGATATAAATGACGGATATGAGTATGATGGTGATGTTAAGTTTGATGGTGAAATTCAAGATGCATTTTATCACGCAGATGGAAACTGGGGATTAGATTACGACACTAGATACACAACGGTTAATGAATATGAAGTTACTAATAATTTCGATAGAACTTACAATGATGAAGAACTTCCTATTAACAGAAATATTCATGTAAAGGCATATAGTGAACATGATTACCTTTCTGTTTATAAATCTTTACTTCCAGGTACAATCGCTGCAGATTATACTAATTATAAATACTTATCTTTTAAAGCAAAAGGAAATGGTGTTACACAATTAGTTTTAGTTAAATCATCAATAGAAAACTGGGGAGAACAATATAGAACTACTGTTACATTAACAGAAGAAGAACAGACATTCTTTATTCCTTTTGATTCTTTTACATCAACAACTAATACAAGTAACATTGTAGCAGACGATTTAACAACAATTTCATTTACATATGTAGCTGAGGATGCTGGTACTAATCATTTAGATTTAAAAATTAGCGATGTTAAATTCACTAAAGAAAACACAGCGTTAAATGTAGATGAATTTATCAAGCCAATGAAAAATGAATTCTTAGCTTACCCAAATCCTACAAAAGGAAAAGTTAACTGTGTTATACAAAGTGATTACACTACCGAAGCAATAGTAACCCTATATGATATTGCAGGAAAAATTATACATAAAGGCCCAATTAACTTAATAGAAGGTAAAAACGAATTAGATTTTAACTTTAAGGCAAAAGCAGGAATTATGTTTTTAAAGATAATTAGCTCAGAAGTAAACTATGGAACCACAAAAATTGTTTTTAAGTAAAAAATAATTTTATTAAAAAAAGAGAGGCAGTATCCTCTCTTTTTTATTTATAAATATAAAATCTATCACTTATAAATATTTTTTTTT
>CAJQQH010000099.1 GCA_905480405.1 uncultured Polaribacter sp.
GTTTGAATTTCAAAATCTAAATCGTAAAAATAAAAAGGAGTACAAGTACCTGCTCTAAACCCTACGTTACTTGCATATCCCATAGAATAATCTTCTTCTACTTCTAAATCTATTAAGTTTTGATATGTTTCTGGTAAAGAAAAACGTAGATAATGTTGCCTAGATCTTTTAACTGGCATATTTGTAATATCCTCTAAACGTTCTTTCTCTTTCTTTAAAAGGGCTGCATCTTGCATTGTAAAATAAGATGGATGCAAGCCTACTTTTGCATAATCTACCATTTCTTTTATCAGTAATTTAAACTTACCTTTTGATGCAGAAACATTAGTATCAAAAGTAGTATAATCACCTATTAAAAAGAAAAAAATTATTTTAACATCATATTCTTTTTTTAATCTTAAAATCTTATCAAAAGTATCGAATGGGTCACTTTTAATATTACAAACTACTGCAAAACGACTCCAAGTTTCTACCAACTTAAATTTAAATAAATCATTAAAAAAACCCCCAACACTTCTAACTAAACTTTTGTATTTATACGCAAAAGCATTATCTATATCTATTGTAGAGATATATTCGTACTCTCTTTTTTTGAATTCGTATTCTGGAAACTTTTCTTTTAGAATTTCTAAAAATTTATAAGCCCAAATATCTACTACAGGTTTTTCTAAAAAATTATGTTTAAAAGCTAAACTTTGCTCTGCTGTATAACGCCCAAAAATATCTTTTACATGTGGTAGATACTCTTCATATCTAGAAATTAAATAAAAACTAGAAGCAAAAATATCAAACGGAATAGTTGATTTTAAGTTGGTATTAAAAAAACAAGGAACATTGTCCCATTTCTGAATAGTAAAATCCAAATCGTTTACACCTTGCTCAAACAACAAATCATTACTTTTTATAAAAAACTCATTTCCTAAAGGTGTTTTTGTATACGATAACTTTGGCCCATTATAGGCTACAAACTCTTCTACCTTTGTTGTAAAGTCAACAGGAATTAAAAGTGTTCTTGTAAGAATATGTTTAAAAATATAACGTACTCTAGGTGTTATTTTATGTGTAAAAACTAATATCATGGTTTCAGTTTGCAGTTTTCAGTAGCAGTATTCAGACAGTTACTTACTATAAACTGTTTCTGAAAACTGCAAACTATATTAATCCCTCATCCGCAAAGCTAAAATACGCTTTTTCAGTAATTATTAAATGATCTAATAACTTTATATCTAAAGTTACACCCGCTTGCTTTATTTTTTGAGTTAGTTGTTTATCTGCATTACTTGGTTGTAATTTACCAGAGGGATGATTATGACAAACTATCATGGCTACAGACGATAACTCTATTGCTTGTTTAAATAATAATCGAATATCTACAATTGTAGCTGTTAAACCTCCTTTACTTATTTGATTTTTTGATAATACTTTATTAGAATTATTTAAGAAAAGCACCCAAAACTCTTCATGTTCTAGATCGCCAATTATTGGCTGCATAATATTAAAACCGTCTTTACTACACGTAATTTTTGGTTTTTCTAAAGCTATTTCTAATTGCCTTCTTTTACTTAGTTCTAATGCAGTTATTATTGTAATTGCTTTTGCTTCTCCAATTCCTTTAAAAGTAGTTAACTTTTCTACAGATAATTTTGCTAAGTCATTAATATTACCATCAACAGATATTAATATTCTTTTAGATAAAGCAACTGCACTCTCCTCTCTATTACCAGAACCTATTAAAATTGCAATTAATTCTGCATCAGACAATGCGTTTTTTCCTTTTGATAAAAGTTTTTCCCGAGGTCTATCATCTAAAGCCCAAGATTTTATTGTTAATTTTTCCATAGTTCATTTTCTATAAATGTAGTAAAATGATTATTGAAAAAAGAAATATCTTTTAAAAGAACTCTTTACAGACTTTTGTATATTTGTTTTTTATTTCTATATTTAAATATGAAAATTATAATAGCTGGTGCTGGAGACGTTGGTTTCCATTTAGCAAAGCTACTTTCTTACGAATCTCAAGACACTTACATCATAGATTTTGATGGAGAAAAACTAAATTACTTAAATAATCATTTAGATGTGATCACTAAAAAAGGTGATGCAACATCTATTAAGCTTTTAAAAGAGATTGGTATTGATTCTGCAGACTTACTTATTGCAGTAACAGATAGCCAAAATACAAATTTCACAATTTCTGTTATTGGTAAATCTTTAGGTGTAAAAAAGACCATTGCTAGAATTGATAACCCAGAGTTTTTACACAATTGTGAAGTAGATTTTCAAAAATTTGGTTTAGATTTTATGATTTCTCCTCAAGAGCTTGCTGCTAATGAGATTAAGATGTTATTAAATCAATCTTCTTTTAATGATACTGTAGAATTTGAAAATGGGCTTTTTAATGTAATGGGTACGGCATTAACTTATAAATCTCCTTTAGTAGATTTAACCGTTAAAGAAGCGAAACAGAAGTTTCCTAGTGTAGATTTTATAACCATTGCAATTAAAAGAGAAAACGTAGCCCAAACTATAATTCCTAGAGGTGATACAACTTATAAAGTTGATGATCAAGTTTATTTTTCTGTGCCAAACTATAGCATGAAAGATTTGCATCCAATTATAGGAAGTAAACAAGCTACAATTAAAAACGTAACAATTTTAGGCGGAAGTAGTATTGGTGAAAAAACGGCTAGAAATCTTTGTAAAGACAATTTTAAAGTAAAACTGATTGAAAAAAACAGAGAAAAAGCAGAACTTCTTGCTGAAGAATTAAGCAATACTTTAGTGATAAATGGAGATGGTAGAGATTTAGAATTATTAGAGGAAGAAAATATTAGGGAAACTGATGCATTTATAGCAGTTACCGGTAACTCAGAAACTAATATTATGTCTTGTTTGGTTGCAAAATCTAAAGGAGTAAAAAAAACTATAGCTTTGGTTGAAAATATGGATTACATAGATATTTCACAAACCATAGGAATACAATCTCTTATAAATAAAAAATTAATTGCCGCAAGTAATATATTCAAACATATTAGAAAAGGTGAAATTTTAGAGTTAGCCAATCTGCATAATATAGATGCAGAAGTTTTTGAATTTGAAGTACAAGAAAACGCAAAAGTTACAGAAAAACCAATTAAAGATTTACGTTTTCCTAGAGAAGCTGTTTTTGGAGGAATTATAAGAGACGGAAAAGCGCTTATGTCTTTTGGAGATATGCAGATTCGAAATGGAGATAAAGTAATTGTTTTTTGTTTACCAGAAGCAATTTCAACTGTAGAGCGTTTATTTAAATAAAATGGGATCTTTAAATTTTAAAATAATATACCGCTTTTTAGGCATTACTGCTGTCCTTAATGGCTTGTTTATGTTTATAGCTTTCCCGTTTAGTTTTTTTAATGATGAAAAACAAGCTTGGGGTATTTTAAATGCAGGAATAATAACTGTTTTTATTGGGCTTATTCTTTACTTTTTTAACAAACCTAAAAATACAAATATTCAAAAAAAAGAAGGATACTTAATTGTTACCTTAGGTTGGTTAACACTCTCTGTAACAGGAATGCTCCCCTATCTTCTATCAGGTGCAATACCAAATATTGCAAATGCTTTTTTTGAAACAATTTCTGGATACTCAACAACTGGTTCTTCTATTTTAACAGATATTGAAGCGATGCCAAATGGGATACTATTCTGGAGAAGTGCCACACATTGGATTGGAGGAATGGGAATTATAGTTTTAACAATTGCGATACTACCACTTCTTGGTATTGGAGGAATGCAACTTTTTATGGCAGAAGCTCCAGGACCTTCTGCAGACAAATTACACCCTAGAATTACAGATACTGCAAAACGCCTATATTTAATATATGTTTTACTAACATTCGCACAGTTCTTTTTATTAAAAATTGCTGGGATGAATTGGTTTGATGCTATAAATCATGCAATGGCAACTGTAAGTACAGGTGGTTTTTCAACAAAAAACAATAGCGTAGCATTCTATAATAGCATGCCTCTTGTACAATATATTATTATATTTTTTATGTTGGTTGCTGGTACTAACTTTGTACTAACATACTTTGCTTTAAAAGGAAAAATTCAAAAAGTTTTTCAAAGTGAGGAGTTTAAATATTATTTATTTGGAATTTTAGGAGTTTCTACAATTATAGCTGTTTTAATTATCTTTTTTCAAGATCCAAACTTGCAAACCACAATTGTACATCCAAAAGTCTATGGTGAAGTAGAAAGTGCAATAAGGCATTCTTTATTTATGGTTACATCAGTTGTTACTACAACAGGTTTTGTTACCGCAGATTTTACAATGTGGAGTTTCTTTGCTACAGGTATTTTCTTTGCGCTTTTCTTTACAGGAGGTTCAGCAGGTTCAACTAGTGGAGGTATTAAAGTTGTAAGGCATATTGTAATGTTAAAAAATAGTTTTCTAGAATTTAAAAAAGCATTACACCCAAATGCAATTATCCCAGTAAGATATGATGGTAAATCAGTAAGTCAGACCATCGTTTTTAACATACTATCTTTCTTTATTATTTACATGCTTATCTTTATAACATCATCTGTAATATTAACTTTTTTAGGCTTAGATTTCTTATCTGCCTTAGGAGCTGCAGCTTCGTCTTTAGGTAATATTGGTCCAGCATTAGGCTCTGTGAGTCCTGTTGATAATTTTGCACATTTATCAACTGCAGCAAAATGGTTTTGTTCTTTTTTAATGTTAATTGGACGTTTAGAATTGTTTACGGTACTTATTTTATTTACACCTTTCTTCTGGCGTAAGAATTAGTTTCTTTTATGCAAAATGTAGTTTCTAACTCATTAGAAAAGAAACCTTATTAAGTAATAAATTAAAAAAAGGAAGACCTTATACCTTTTTGTCCGCCAAAAAAAACAGCACTTTTAAAGCATTACAACCATATAGCTTCAAAGCCCTGTTTTAGTATTAAATCTGTTAATAGATTTAATACTAAAACATAGAATAATGTATGCACAAGAACTCATTTGAAATAAACAAAGTGTAAAAAAATATAAATCTTCTAAATTAATAGCAAAACTATTTCTAGATATCCAATTATAACACTTTTAAAGTGTTATATAAAGTTAAATTTATTTAGTTTTTTCAAGTTTCAAAAGAAATAATAACTTTTATTTTACAAAATATTAAAAACAAACCTGTTTTTTAAAACTAACATTATCTTATTGTGAATTAACGGTTTACCTAAATTATTTTTTTTTGATTTTGTGTAGTTTTATACCTCAATAAATTCAAACAAAAATGAAACACAAAAACTTTTTAAAAATTATTTTTGCGCTATTTCTGATTACCAATGTCAGTTATGGGCAATTAGTAACAACAATTGACTTTGAAACTGAAAATGCTGGTTATACACCATCCTCAACTGAAGGTTCTACCTTTACTGACGTTTTTAATAGAATTGATAGGACAGGGAATCCTCTAGGGGGCAATAGTACATTTTTATTTGCAATTGAAGATTTAAACACGGTTTCAGACCCTTCTATAGATTTAGATCAAATAGATGTATCAAGTTCTGCTTCCTTTACATTTTCTATTGATATGCTAGCACATCATTTTGATGATTGGGATAATAGTGATGAATTACTTATTACCTATTCTCTTGATGGAGGTGCTTACCAAAACTTAATGTGGGTTCAAAATACCGGTGATTCTTTTAACGCGCCAGCAGCTCTAGATTTAGCTTTTGATGGTGATGGTGATTGTGGTTCTGGTACAACCTTACCTTCATTAACTACAGGAACTAGTGATGGTTGCACTGTATCTAGTAGTGATTTTGCAACCTTTGTTACAAATTCAATTACTTTAAATAGTAACAGTACTTTAGATATTAAATTACAATTTAATGGCTTTACTGCTGGTGATGAAGGTATGTATTTTGATAATATTGTAATCACAGAAACTTCTGGTTCTTCTAACCCGGCTGTAAGTTTTGATAGTGCATCAAGCACAGAAACTGAAACAGATGTAACTTTTACAACCTCTGGTATACCAATCACATTAACCAATTATGATGCTGATGTTACAATCACTGCAACTGTAAATGGAAGCAGTACTGCAGAATCTGGAGACTACACATTAGATGTAAATCCTTTAACTTTTGATGCTAACGAAACATTAGTACTTCCATTAAGCATTAATGATGATGCTGATTTTGATGATGAGACAATAATCATAGATTTTACTGTTACTTCTGGAACAGCAGATTTGGGCACAAGTACACATACTGTTACTATTACAGATGATGAAAATTCACCTTCTATTAGTTTTGATGCTACCACAAGTTCAGAAACAGAAACTGATGCTACTTTTACAAGTGCTAATATGCCTATTACTGTTTCTGATTATTCTGGAGAACAAATAGATGTAAATGTAGCCATAACTGGAGGCACTGCAGAAGTAGGTGATTATACGTACACGACTCAATCTTTATCTTTTACTTCTAATGAAACTAAAAACATAACAGTAGAAATTAATGATGATGCTGATACTGACAATGAAACTATTATTTTTACAATAACAGAAACAAGTTCTGTTACAGGCTTGGTAATTTCTCAAGCTACACATACCTTAACAATTGTGGATAATGAGGCTCCAGCATCTTATTCAGGTGTAGGCACTTTCGTGAAAATTACTGATGCTTCTGAAATTGTTGATAATGGGTTTTATATTCTTTTAGATGAAACTTCTGAATCTTTTGCTATGAACAATACTCATAATGGTACTTTTTTAGCGAAAACTGATGTTACTCCATCTTCGAATACACTTGTTAATCCTGCTACTTCAATAGTTTGGGAGATTAGAACTAATGGAGGTGGAAAATCTATTTTTAACTCTGTATCAAGTAAGTTTGTTTCATACACTGGAAGTAGCAACAATATACAAATAGAAGATAATGTAACTACCGACAACCAAAGATGGACAATAACTTACGAAACAGATGAATTTCATATTACTAATTTAGCAGTAACAAATAGAAGATTGCAATATAATTCAGGTTCACCTAGGTTTGCTGCTTACACAGGCTCTCAAAGAGATATTTCCATATACAAATTAGCAAGCACAACTTGGACAGGAAACACAAACACAAATTGGGCAACAGCTGGTAACTGGAGTAATGGTATTCCTACTGGTTCAACACAAGTTATTATTCCTGACGTAACAGATGCTCCCATAATAGGTGCTTCAACAAATGCATCTGCATTTAATTTAACAATTACAGAAACAGATGGTTTAACCATAAGTTCAGGAGGTACTTTAATTGTAAATGGTACATCTACAGGTAACGTAACTCATCTGATGACATTAACAAATGATATGGTATTGGATAACTCTTGGCATTTGGTAAGTTCTCCAGTTAAAGATGAAGTTTTTGACAGCTCATTTGCTGATAAGAATGATATTGCTGCTAATGATTCAAATAGAGGAATAGCAAGTTATAATCCTGGTAATACAGGTGCAGCTGCTTGGACATATTTTACTGGTAGTAATGTAAATGCAACTTCTGGTATAGGATTTTCTATGAAAATTACTCCAGAAAGTGCTACTGCAGGTGAATTTACAAATAATATAGTAGGCTTTGAAGGAACAATAAATACAGAAAGTGTAGAAACTCCTTCTTTACTAGTTGGGTTCAATTTATTAGGTAATCCATATACCTCTTATGTAAATAGTGCAACATTTTTAGGAGCAGCTACTAGTTCAAATATAGATCAAACTCAAATTTGGTTATGGAATCAAGCTACTGGAATGTATGAGGTTAAAACCTCTGGCATGGCCTGGGTATTGGCTCCTGGACAAGGATTCTTTGTAAATACAACCTCAACAGGAACTGTTACTTTTGATGAAAGTAATCAAACTTCTTCTGGTAATGCTTTTCAAAAGTCACTAAAAACCGAAGTTAAATTATTATTATCTGATGGAGAAAATAGTCGTTTTGCAACTTTGAACTTTAATGATAATTTCACGAAAGGCTATGATTATGGTTGGGAAGGAGAAACATTTGGAGGTATTCCAAATTCTTTATCAGTTTTTACTTCTTTACTAAGTGATAATGTTGGTAAAAAATACCAAGTACAATCTTTACCTAACTCAGATTATGAAAGAATGATTATTCCTATAGGTATTACTGCTGATGCTAATAAAGAAATTACTTTTACTGTTGATGCTTTAAATTTACCTTCAGGAATTAAGGTCTTTTTAGAAGATCGATTAACAAATACCTTCACAAGATTAGATGAAGCAAATAGCGAATATAAAATTACTTCTGATGTTACATTAGATGGAATTGGTCGTTTTTATTTACATACCAAATCTTCTGCCTTAAATATTGAAAATGTAGATTTAGATAATGTAAGTATCTATAAAACTGATAACTCTAATTTAAGAATTGTTGGATTATCAGAAGGAAAATCTAGTATTAAATTATACAACATTATTGGTAAACAAGTATTAAACTCATCATTTACAACAAATGGTGTTCAAAATATAACTTTACCTTCTTTGGCTAAAGGAATATACATTGTTCAATTAGAAACTGAAACTGGAAAACTAAATAAAAAAATAACTTTAGAATAATTACGCTAATTTAAAAAACTTAATACATTATGAAAAATATTAAAAATAACAATTCAGAAATTACCCGTAAAGAAGCTATTAAAAAAATAGGTAACTACGGAAAATATGCAGCTCTAACTGCATTAGGTACTTATATGATTTTAAATCCAGAGAAAGCACAAGCATTCTCAGCTCCTTCAGATCCTGGAACTGGGTTTTAATTAATTTTAAAATAAAACTTTTAAACGCCTCATTTTTTGAGGCGTTTTTTTGTTTACAACTAACAAAATAACTACTTTTATTTTTTATGAAAAAAATGAACATCCTATATAAAGTTTTTGATAACAAAACCATTTCTTGGTTAGAAACCAAAAATGAATATTTAGTATTAGAAAATACTACGGCAGACATATTAAATAAACTTAATTCAAAAACCCCTATTAAAGAAATTGCAGAAACACTTTCACAAAAATTAGATGTTCCTGTAGAGAAAGTGATAGATTTTATTTTAGAACTAGAGAAAAAGTTTTTTGATGAAAATGTGTCTAAGAAATTAGATTTAATCAATAACGATAGAGATATAGAAAAACCTAAAGACTTTGAGTTTATAAAGTATTATAAAATTAATGATATTGTTTTTAAAGTTTCTTTTTTAAGCGATAAAGAACTTAATTATATACATCCTAAATTTGAACATTTAGTTGTTGAAAATGTAACAGAATTTCAAAATGAATTTATTGTTTTCATTAATCAAAATCATATTTTTCTATATGTAAATGATAAATTAATTAGCTCTTGGACTAGAAATGACATTCATTACTTTCAAGGAAAATTCTCTATGGAATTGATTCAGAAAATTCATCAGAAACAAGAAGAAGAGTGGCTAGGTGTTTTTCATGCTTCAGCAATTAGCAACGGCAAAAAATCAATGATGTTCTTAGGTGATTCTGGCAATGGTAAAAGTACTTCTTTAGCACTTTTACAAGCAAATGGTTTTACTTGTTTAGCAGATGATTTTGTTCCTATTGATGCAAAAAAACAAGAAGTCTATAGTTTTCCTGCTGCTATTTCAATTAAAAAAAATAGCTTAGAAACACTGTTACCAATCTATCCAGAGTTAGAAATATCAGCTGAATACAATTATAAGAGATTAAATAAAATTGTTCGATACTTAAAACCAAATAACGATAATTTTTTCACTCATTTACCTTGTAACGATTTGGTATTTATTAAATATGAAAAAGACTCAGAACTAATTTGTAAAAAAATATCAAAAATTGATGCTTTTCAACAATTAATTCCAGATTCTTGGTTATCACCTATAAAAGAAAATGCACAAGTCTTTTTAGATTGGTTTGATGGTTTAAATTGCTATCAATTAACATATTCTGAAAACGAAAAAATGATAGCTACTGTAAATAATCTTTTTAAATAATGAATTATAAACAAACTTTACTTTTTGTAGCTAAATGTTTAACAATTACCCATGAACCACAGAATAAAGCGTTAATCGAAGACCAATTAAAACACGATGATATAGATTGGGATTCAGTGGTAAAAGCAAGTACGGGACACTATGTTTTCCCTGCTATCTATTACAACCTAAAAAGAGCTAATTTTCTTCATTATTTACCTGAAGATTTGGTTTTTTATATGAAACATATCACTGATTTAAACAGAGACCGAAACCAACAAATAATTGAGCAAGCTAAAGAAATTAATACACTTTTATTAAATAACAATATTACTCCTATTTTTTTAAAAGGAACTGGAAATATTTTAGAGGACTTGTATGAAGATATTGGCGAAAGAATGGTTGGTGATATTGATTTTATTGTATCAAGTAATGATTATTTAAAAACAATAAAATTAATTCACAATTTTGGGTACTCTTCTGTTTATAAAACAGATTACGATCCAATTAAAATGAGACATTATCCAAGATTACAAAAAAAAGATAATATAGCAGCAATAGAAATTCATAATGAACTTTTAATCGAAACTTATGCAAATGAATTTAACTTTAAACTCATAAAAAAAGATTATCAAGTTATAAATGATGTTCCTGTAATGAGTTTTGATAATCAATTAGCTCTATCAATAATTGCAAAACAAATTAACGATGATGGATTTCATTACAAAAATATTGCTTTAAGAAATGCATATGATGTATTTTTACTTTCTAAAAAAACAAATGCAATCACAGC
>CAJQQH010000100.1 GCA_905480405.1 uncultured Polaribacter sp.
TCTGTCAATTCTATAATTCCATTCATCAAACGTTTTTACCCATTCTGCGAATAAAATTCGAAACTCTTCTACCTCATTTCTAATCAATTCTAAATAATCCAATTCTTTAAATCCACACATTTTTAAACCAGAAGTTGTTGCCAAAATAATTTGTGCTTCTTTCCTAATAATTGCAGCATTTTGCATTTTAATGTCATACAATGTGTTTTCTTTATATGCACCCACAATTTTTCCAGGAATAATTAAAGCACTTTCATTCAATTGATTCTTGTAGTCAAGTATTATGTTATTTTCAAAAACTTCTTTGTCTACATTTTCTTCTATCAACAAAGAAACTTTCTGTATCAACACATAAATCTCTTCTGCTTTTTTAAAAAGCGGAAAACTATATAATTCTTCATCCATAATTACTCAACAATTAAATGCGGAACATCATCAACATTCCAATCAATAACCAAACCTCCTGCTAAAGATTCTGCAACTTCTTTCCCGTATAAAAATTCACATAAATACAATGCTGCTTCAAAAGACTTTGCACCTCCAGAAGAAGTAATATATTTTCCATCGTGTACAAATAACACCTTTTTTCTGATATCTAATTCAGGAAACGTTTCTCTCATTTTATCAATATCCGAAGGAAAAGTAGTAGAAACCTTGTCTTTTAACAATCCTGCTTTTGCTAATACAAAAGCACCATCGCAATGAGAAGTAATATAAGTAGCTTCTTTATCAACACGTTTTACAAAATCAATCATTGCTTTATCATCTAAATCAGAATCTAAATGATGTTCTGCAGAAGGAACCACCAAAATATCAATTTTTGGTAACGAATCTTTTAGATAATTATAATCTGGTAAAATTCTCATTCCTTCAAAAGTTGTAATCGATTTATCTGTATTTGCAACAGTAAAAACATTCATTGCTTTAATATTCTCTCTGAAAATAGTATGTTGAAAAATATCAAAAGGAGCCGTTAATTCTGTATTAAAAGTTCCATCCATAATTAGAAAAGCAACATTATATCTATCTTTTTCTAATTTAGGAAAAACTTTAAGTTGTTCAACTTTTTTCTGAACATCCGTATTTTTTTCTACATTCTTAGATTGACAACTAATAATAACAATCATTAATAAAGACAAAAGTGCTCTTTTCATTTTATGAATTTAAATGGACTATAAAAGTATCTAAATTCACTTTAACAGTTCATTTTTTTAGTAACTCTTTTTTGTTTTGTAGATTTAGCGTCAAATTAAACGAATCTTTATATGAAAAAATATATTCTACTTTCCTTTTTAAGTTTATTTCTGATAACAAATTGTGCAAAAATATCAAAAGAAGAAACATCTAAAAAAGACACGTATGTAGTTGACAATTACACAAAAAAAGAAGTAGATATTATAATGAGAGATGGCGCTAAATTGCATACAACCATTTACTCCCCAAAAGACACAAGTAAAGAATATCCTATTTTAATGCAAAGAACCCCTTATAGTTCTAAACCTTATGGAGAAGGGAAAATGAAAACCAAAATTGGTCCAAATACCGTTTTAATGAAAGAAGGGAACATTGTTGTTTATCAAGATGTTCGTGGACGTTGGATGAGTGAGGGCGTTTATGATAACATGCGTGCTTACATTCCTAATAAAACAGCAAAACAATCTGATGAAGTTTCAGATACCTATGACACAATAGATTGGTTGGTGAAAAACATAAAAAATAATAATGGAAATGTTGGTACTTGGGGAATTTCTTATCCTGGTCATTATGCAACAATTTCTTCTATCGATGCACATCCTGCTTTAAAAGCAGCTTCACCACAGGCTTGTATTGGCGATTTTTTCTTTGATGATTTTCATCATAATGGAGCATTTATGCTAAGTTATTTTAGAGCAATTTCTTTATTCGGAACTTATAAAGACACGCCAACTGATTCTGCTTGGTATTCTTTTCCTAAAATGAATTCTAAAGATCAATATCAATTTTTCTTAGACAAAGGTCCTTTAAAAAACTTGAACGAATATTTTCAATATGATAAATTAGATGTAAGTTCTGCAGAAAGTAAAGATAAAGTTGATGATTTTTTCTGGAAAGAAATTATAGAACATCCTAATTATGATTCTGTTTGGAAAAGTAAAGGTATTATACAGCATTTAGACAAAGTTCCTGCTACGGTAGCTACTATGATTGTTGGTGGAGAATTTGACGCAGAAGATTTATATGGCCCTTTAGAAACCTATAAAGCCATTGAAAAACATGGAAAAAACAATTACAACACTTTAGTTTTCGGACCTTGGGACCATGGAAAATGGGCAAGTTCTAGAACAAAAAACTCAGTAGGTAATTACTATTTTGGAGATTCTATTTCATTAAAATTTCAAAAGAACATTGAAACGAAATTCTTTAATCATTTTTTAAAAGGAAAAGGTGATAAAAATTCTGGATTGCCAGAAGCTTATGTCTATGACTCTGGAAAAAAGGAGTGGAGTAGTTTTGATAGTTGGCCACCAAAAGCAACATCAAAACAAACGATGTACTTGAATGCAAATCAAGAGCTCAATAGCTCTAAAAACGGAACAAGTAAAGAAGTTTTTATAAGTGATTTAAAGCGTCCTGTTCCATATTCT